>DAIQOT010000004.1:0-48563 GCA_036787695.1 Solirubrobacterales bacterium
CCCGGGGACGCCGACGACCCGACCGGCGGCGCCGAGGTTTCCGGCGCCGGCGTGCTCGGCGGCGCCGGTTCGCCCGCGGGCGGGGGCGGCAGCGGAGGCGGTTCTTCGTATTCGCCGGGCGGCTCGCCGTTGACGGTCTCGCATTCGATCGGCGTCGGGTCACCGACCGCGGGCAGGTCGATGATCGCCGTGTCGGCGTCGGCGCCACAGTTGATGACCGCGTCGCGCGATTCCGAGTTGGCGAGGATCGAGTCTTCGCCCGCGCCGGCGAAGTAGCTGTCTTCGCCTTGGTGCCCGAGCAGCTGGTTCGATTCCGCGTTGCCGACCAGCACGTCGCTGCGCGGCGAGCCCTCGAGGTCCTCGATCCCGGCCAGCGTGTCGGGTTCCCCGACGGGGCACTGGACCTGATCTTCGGGGCCGGTTTCACCGGCCATGCCGATGTCGAGCCGAGCGTCGACGCCGAGGTTCGACGGCAACGCACCGAGCTTCGCCCAGGACGCGTTGTCGCGCCCTGGCCCGCCTTCGAGCAGATCGCCTTCGCAGAGCGCCGTGGCGATCAGCAGGTCGTTGCCTTCTTCTCCGAAGATTTCGTCGGTGCCCGGTCCGTCGACCAGCCCGTCATCGCCTTTGCCGCCGCGGAGGATGTCGTCGCCGGGTCCGTCGACCAGCGTGTCGTCGCTTTCTTCGCCGCCGAAGAGTTCGTCGTTACCTTCTCCCCCGAGCAGGACGAGCGAGGTCGTTTCGCTGAGGTCCTGCGCTTTCAGCGTGTCGTTGCCACCGAGGCCGGCGACGGTGACCGAGTCGACCGAGACGCCCGGCGTGCAGGTCACTTCGGTGCCGCTCGGGGCGAGGACGCAGGGCGCCGCGGTCGGCGCGAACCCGGCGCCGCCGGTCCGGGTGAAGGTGACCGTTTCGCTCGGCGCGATGCCGGCGCGGCAGACCATGATCGTGTCGGCGCCGTTCGATTCGGGGCCGACGAGGTAGAGCTCCGCCTGGTCGGTCGCCCCTTCGACCATCTCCCCCACCTCGACTTTCGTCGCTTCGCCCCGGGAGGTCGGCCCTTCGGTGGCGGTCGACTCGCAGCTCGACACCGGGGTCCCGCCGACGCAGTCGTCACCGTCGGCGCCGCCGAAGAGTTCCCCGCCGGCGCTACTGGCGATCAGCACGTCTCCCCCACCCCCGCCGTAGATCTGCTGGCCGGCCTTCGAGCCGACGATGTAGTCGGCGAACGGCGTGCCGATGATCCGCTCGAAGTCGGAGCCGACGACGTCGTCCGCCCCGCCGCCGCTCGGCGCGCCGCCGTCGAACCCGTTGCCGTGGGTCGTCGCGCTCAGATCGAGGTAGACGCCACGGCCGTTGGCGTTTGCCGGGAAGCCGGGATGCTGGGCGGCGAAGTTCGGATAGGCAGGCAGGTCCCCGTAAGGAGGCGTGTTGCCGAAGCCCGGCGTGGCGCCGGTCGCGTAGCTCAGCGTGTCGATGTCGCCCGGGGCGGTGCCGGTGTCGACGATCTTGTCGATCGTCGCGTCGCCGCGGACGAAGTCGCTGCCTTCGCCGCCGTCGATCGAGTCGGCGCCGAAGCCGCCGGAGAGCAGGTCGTTGCCGGGGCCGCCTTCGAGCCGGTCGTCGCCGATCCCGCCGTAGAGGCGATCGTCGCCTTCGCCGCCGCGCAGGATGTCGTTGCCGCGTTCGCCGAAGACCGTGTCGTTGCCGGACCCGCCGACGAATTCCTGGCTGCCGACCCCGCAGTGGGACGTCGTGCAGGCGAGCGCGCTCGTGGTCGGCCCGGTGGCGAGGATCGTGTCGTTCCCCGGCCCGCCGTTCACGTAGGCGACGTTCGGCGGCACGACGATCGTGTCGGCGCAGTCGGTCCCGACGATCACGTCCCCGTCCTGTTGGGGCCCTTCGGCGCAGGAAGGCGTCGGCACTTCGGCCGCGACTTCGGCAGGCGTCGGTTCGGTTTCGGCGGCGCCGGTGGGCGCTTCGACGGCGGAGGGTTCGGGAGCGGCGCCGGCGGGCGCGGCGACCAACGCCATCAGCGCGCAGGCGACGACGATCCATCCCAAGAGGCGTCCCATACCTCCCAGATACCCGCCCGAGCCCAAAGGACTCGGTCCCACCCCCCGGTGAGTTCGCAGTTTCCCGTCCTATGCGGGGGGAAAGTGCGAACGCGGTCGCCGTCACTCCGGCGGGGTCTCGCCCTCCCAGTAGCCGACCTGGTGGTCGAGGTCGAAGTAGGTGCGGAGGCCGCCGCCCTCGGGACGGCGCTCGCTGGCGGAGATCTTGTTCGAGTCCGGGTAGACCACGATGTCGGGCGTGCCGGTGGTCGAGACGGCGAGGAAGCGGACCTCCTCGTCGGTCGGGTTGCTGATCTGGTGGGCGCCAGCCTCGCCGAGCGGGAACCGGACCGCCTCGCCCGGCTCGAGCTGGCGCGTCCCCTCCGGCGTCCGCAGCGTCGGCCGCCCGCTCAAGACGAAGACCAGCTCCTCGTCGGAGTAGTGGAAATGGAGCGGGTAGGCGGCCTCGCCGGGCGGCAGCTTCCACATGCTCGCGCCGATCCGCTCGCCGCCGAGTTCGTAGCCGACGCGGGCACGGAACGCCTTGAAGCCGGGCGGCCCGTCGCGTTCCTCGAAGTTCGGGTCGTAGATGTTCGGCACGCCGGGAGCTTATGGCGCTCTTGGGCGGGCTTGTAACTTCTCGGTCGATGCGTATCCGACTGATCGCCCTGCTCGCGCTCGCCGCCCTCACCGCAGCGCTCCTCGCCGGCTGCGGCGGCGGCTCCGGCGAAACGCGCCCCGCGCCGCCCGCGAAGGAGTTCCCCGAAGCCAAGGGCAAGACGATCCCCGAGCTCCTCCACAGCTCCGGCGCGACCCCCTCGACCTACGTCATCGCCCCCGCCTCGGAGGTCTTCGACAGCGGCCCCGAACGCTATCCCTTCGGTGTCTTCACGCCGGCCCAGAAACAGGTCGACGACGTCGAAGTCGCCCTCTACTTCGCCAAGAACTCGCACTCGCCGGTGATCGGCCCGCTCCCGGCGAAGCTGGAAACGCTGGAGACGAAGCCCGCCTACCGCTCGCAGAACGGCTCCGGCCCGGGCGAGGCGAAGTCCGTCTACGTCGTCCCCAAGGTCGACTTCCCCGCCGACGGCTCCTACCTGGCGGTGGCGATGATCAAGGGCAAGGACGGCAAGCTCGAAGCGTCGCGCCTCCCCTCCCCCGTCGTCGGCGAATTCCCGGCGGTGCCGAAAGTCGGCGAACGCCCGCCGAAGATCACCACGCTGACCGCCGCCGACGTCGGCAACGACCTGGAAAAGATCGACACCCGCGTGCCGCCCGACCAGATGCACAAGGTCGACTTCGCCGAAGTCCTCGGCAAGAAGCCGATCGTCCTCGTCTTCGCCACCCCCGCCCTCTGCCAGAGCCGCGTCTGCGGCCCGGTCGTCGACGTCGCCCAGCAGGTCGCCGACAAATACGAACCGCAGGCCGACTTCATCCACCAGGAGGTCTACGTCGACAACGAAATCGCCAAGGGCCTGCGCCCGCAGCTGAAGGCGTTCCACCTGCCGACCGAGCCGTGGACCTACCTGATCGGGGAGGAAGGCGTGATCAAGGACCGCCTTTCCGGCGCCTACGGGGTGGACGAATTGGAAGAAGCGATGCGGACGATCCTGCCTGGCTGACCGGCCGAAGTCGCTTCGGCTTCCGGTAGATTCAGCGCAGCGCGACGCCTGGCGTGAAAGGGATGCCCGGCGTCGAGTCCCCGCTTTGGAGGAGCGGGGCGTCCAAACGACGCTGCAAGGAGAGATATGAAGCACCGCTTGCCAGTTCTCGCACTCGTCCCAGTGCTCGCGGCCCTCGTCGGCCTCGCCGGGACCACCGCCCCGGCACTCGCCAAGCCGATGAAGAAGACGAACCCGTCGGTGTTCGAAGCCTGCCACCACGGCTGCCACTACCGCACGATCCAGAAGGCGGTCGACGCCGCCGGCGCCTACGCCTACAAGAACCCGAAGGCGAAGGTCACGGTCGCGATCCGGCCGGGCAAGTACGTCGAAGGGATCGTCGTCGACGGCACCGAACGGAAGATGCGCTTCGGTGGGATGACGATCGAGGGCACCAAGAAGGACGCCAAACGGACGATCCTCGAAGGCAAGAACGCGAAGGGCGAACTCGGCGCGGCGCAGAACGGGATCGAGGCGATCTCGGTCGACGGCCTGGTGCTGAAGAACATGTGGGCGCGGAACTTCGAGTCGAACGGCTTCTTCATCCACGCGTCCAACGAAGAAGGTCAGCACTGCGATGGCTACACGATGAACAACCTGTTCGCCTCGAGCAACCGCAGCTACGGCCTCTTCGCCAAGAACTGTTACGGCGGCAAGATGATCAACTCGGCGGGCAACCATCAAGGTGACTCCGCCTTCTACGTCGGCGAAACGCCGTGCGACAACAAGAAGTGGAACGTCTACGACAACACGCCCTGCCAGGCGAAGCCCAAATGGACGCTGCTGAAGAACGACAAGAGCTACGAAAACGTCCTCGGCTACTCCGGCACGAACTCCAAGTACGTGCGGATCATCGAAAACGCCTTCTACAACAACGGCGCCGGGATCGTCCCGAACACGCTCGACAGCGAGGGCTACGAGCCGAACGGCTGGAACGTGATCGAACGCAACGACGTGTTCTGGAACAACTACAACTACTTCCTCGCGGGCTCGGCGTTCCACACCGTCTCCGAGGGCCTCGGCGAACTCAGCGGCCAGACCGTCAACTACCCGACGGGCGTCGGCATCATCCTCTACGGCTCCGACCACAACGTCGTCCGCGGCAACCACGTGTTCGGCAACTACAAGTGGGGGATCGCCTCGTTCTCCGGCCCCGGTGAAACGTTCGTCGCCAACGAAGGCAACGAAGCCAAGAACGTCAACAACGAAATCGTCGAAAACGTGATGGGGCGCGAAGGCGCCGACCCGAACGGCGAATACGACATCTGGAACGACGACACCGGCGGCGGCAACTGCTGGGGCGCCAACAGCGCGGGCTCGACATTCGCCCCCGGCAACGGCAAAGTGCCGCTGAGCCAGATCTACCCCGAATGCCCGCAGGCGCCGATCGCCTACGCGGCGGCGAAGAGCATCAACCTGGCGCCGGGCCTGCAGATCGCGAGCCTCGCGGAAACCGGCAACCCGACGACGATCCTCGGCTACGCGGGCTCCTCGCCGGCGCAGAACCAGCAGTGCACCTGGGTCAAACGGGTCCCGACGCACCCCGCGTTCCAGGGCTACAAGCCGGTCGAAGTCCAGGCGAAGCCGGGTGAAGTCACGTGCTGAAGCGCTCGCTGAAAGTCCTCGTCGTGGTGGTGGCGGTGTTTACCCTTACGGGCGCCGTCGCCACCGCGGCGAACGCTCCGAAGAAAAAGGGCAAGCCGAAGGAAGTGTCGGTCGCCGACTTCTACTTCGGTCCCGAAACGTTGACCCTGAAAGAGGGGCAGTCGGTCAACTGGGTGTGGGCGGAAGGCAACACCTATCCGCATGACGTCCACCTGAAGAGCGGGCCGAAGGGGTTGAAGGAAAAGAAGTCCTACTCGACCAAGACGACCGCGGTCACCGACGCCGAATTCGAAAAGACGTTCACGACGCCGGGGACCTACAAGTTCATCTGCACGATCCACCCGACGCAGATGCACATGACGATCGTCGTCAAGAAGTAGGAGCGGGCGTTGGGCATGGACATGGACCGCCGCGGGTTCCTCGCCCTCGGCGGCGGCATGTTCTTCTGCACGCTCGCCGGGCAGAAGATCAACGCCGGCGAAGGGCAGATCGACATCGACAAGCACGCCAAGGGGCTCGCGGTGCCGCCGAGGGTCGCGGCGGCCGAGGCAGCGGGCGCGGGCGCGGCGGCGAGCGCCTCGGCCGTCGGCGGGCATCCCGAGGGTGAGCTCGGCGCCGGGACGAGCGAGCTCGCCGCCTTCACCGTCAACGGCCCGGCGCGCGAGTACTGGATCCAAGCCGAGCCGGTCGAGTGGGACATCGTCCCCACCGGCCGCGACCAGATGATGGACATGCCGATCAAGGGCAAGACCAAGTTCACCGCCTGGGCCTACCGCGCCTACACGCCGAACTTCAAAAAGCCGCTCGGGCCGGCGAAGGTGCCGGGGCCGCTGCTCGAAGTCAGCGTCGGCGAAACGCTCGTCGTCCACTTCCGCAACAAGCTGAAGTCCCCGGTGACGATGCACCCGCACGGGATCTTCTACTCGAACGAGATGGACGGTGGCTACAAAGGCAAGTTCACCGAACCGGGCGGGTTCGTCCAGCACGACCGCACCTTCACCTACGTCTGGGAAGCGAAACCGGGGACCGAAGGCACCTGGCTCTACCACGACCACGGGCCGATGGATCCGCTGCCGGTCTTCAAAGGCCTGTTCGGCCCGCTGGTGATCCGCGCCCCCGGCGAGCAGGCGCCCGAAGCCGAGTTCTTCCTCGGCTTCCACTCCTGGGAACCGCCGATCACCGGCCTGAAGGAAAACTTCTCCTGCATCAACGGGCGCGCCTACGCCGGCAACACGCCGGACCTGCACGCCAAGGTCGGGCAGCGGGTCGGCTTCCACGTCTACGGACTCGACAACTTCTTCCACACCTTCCACCTGCACGGCCACCGCTGGACCGAACCCGACGGCTCGATCGTCGACACCAAAACGTTCGGCCCGGCGGACTCGTTCCGGCTCGAGTTCGTCGAGGACAACCCGGGCCGCTGGTTCTACCACTGCCACGTCTTCACCCATTTCCACATGGGGATGAACGGTTGGTACATCGTCGACTGACCGGCGTTCGCAGTTTCCCGCGGATAGCGCGGCTGACTGCGAACGCCGCATTGCTGGCGGCGGCCGGCGCGCTGCTGCTGCCGGGCGGCGCGGCGGCAGACAACACGCGGGTCAACATCTTCGACTACCAGTGGTCGAACAAAGAAGTCCACATCAACCTCGGTGAGAAAGTCACCTGGGACTGGCTCGGGCCCGACCTGCAGCACTCGGTGACCGGGATCTCGCCGAACGACCTCGAGTGGGACTCCGACCCCGGCACCGACGTCCCCGAGCACCGGGCGGGCGACGAATACACGCTCGAATTCAGCCAGCCCGGCGTCTACCTCTTCCAGTGCAAGCTGCACGCCTGGGTCCACGGCGAGGTGATCGTCGCCGACGAACCAGGCAACCCGTTCTCCAACCCGGGGCCACGGCCGCCGTTGAACATCGACCTGACGCCGCCGACGCTCGGCAACGTGAAGCTGAAGAAGACGAAGCTCGAAGGGACCAAGGGAACCCAGATGCGCGCCTCGATCAGCGAGGGCGGCAAGCTCGACGCCGAGTACTACCGGCTCGACTCGAAGGGCCACCGCGTCTACAACGGCTACCACGAATGGAGCACCTTCCTCGGCATCAACAGCCTCCGCCTGGCGGCGCGGTGGAAGCACTTCAAGGCGCGCCCCGGCCGCTACATCGCGGTGCTGCGGGCGACCGACGAATCGAACAACACCTCGAAGCCGGTGACGAAGTCGTTCACGATCGTCGGCACCCCACCGCCGCCGACGCGCCGCCCCGGCGAGGAGCCCTAGCCCCTTCGGGCGAGTTCGCACTTTCGGCCGCCATGCGGCCCGAACTGCGAACTCAGCGGCGTTTCCGGCCGCGGGAGCGCTGCGGTTTGCCGGCGTTCATCAGGGTCTGCTCGGCGGCCTTCTCGGTCTCCTCGCCCATCGTGATCTGGAACATCGCCAGCAACGCGTCGGAGGCGAGCGGGCGCAGGCCCTCGAGCGCCTCGGTCACCTTGTGCCAGTCCTCGTCGGGGCGGCCCGCCTTGTCGAAGGGCTCCCAGATCTGCTCGGTGAAGAGGTCGACGTAGGCGCGGGCGACCGCGTCGGCGTGCTCGTGCAGCTTCGCCGCCAGGGCGACCGCCGCCGCCGGGCTGACGCCGAACTCGATCATCCGGCTCGCCGCGCGGTGCAGGCGCGGGCTGATCACCTCGATGTTGCCGTCGGCGAGGAGCCGCAACACGCCCAGCTTTTCCGCCTTGCGCAGCAGCTTCTCGTCGATCGTCTTCGTCTGCCAGGACTCGGCGAAGTCCGCCGGGCCGAAGATTTCCGGCGTCTCGTCCTCGAACGGGGCGCGTACGGCGCGGGCGAAGTCGACCATTTCCTTGGAGGAGCCGCCGGTGCTTTCGAGCACCCGCCTGATCGCCTCCAGGTTCAGCCCCTCGGCCTGCATTTCGCGGGTCAGTTCGATCCGCGCGACGTGCTCCTCGGTGTAGTAGCCGGTGCGGCCCTGGACCTCCGGCGGCGGCAGCAGGCCGCGCGTCTGGTGGGCGCGGATGTTGCGGATCGTCATCCCGGTCCGCTGCGCCAACTCGCCGATCGTCATCTTGCCGTCGGCGTTGGCCGCCACCCGCGTCTCGCTCGCCATCACGGCATCGTAAGCGCCAGCCGCCTACCGTTCATCTCCGCCGCGCCGTCTGAGCAAAGCCATCCGATCGCGTCGGCGACGTGCTCGACCGGGGTGAAGGTCGGGAACTCCTTGCCGGGGTTCTCGGCGCGCATCTTCGGCGTGAGCAGCGCGTCGACGACGACGATGTTCGCGGTCGCCCTCCCCGGCCCGAACCCGTCCGCGTAGGCGAGCGTCCAGGCCTCGGCGGCGGCCTTCGCCGACGCATAGGCGGCGTTGCCATTGCTCGGCTGCTGCGCCTGCTTGGCGGAGACGAGGACGAAGCGCCCGTGCTCACTGGCGACGAGCTGGTCGTGGAAGGCCCGCGTGGTCAACTGCACCGTCCGGATCAGCAGCGCGTGCAACAGGTCCCAGTCGGCGAGCGGCTCCTCGTGCAGCGGCTGCCCGCCACGCCAACCGCCGACCAGGTGGACGACCCCGTCGACCCGGCCGAACCGTCCGACCACCGCATCCCGCCACCCGGCGACCGCATCCTCATCAGTGAGGTCGACCGCGCGCCCGTCCCACCTCTCCGGATCAAGCCCGAGATCGGCAACGGCCGCATCGGCCTCCCCCTCACCGCGATTCGCCCCCGCGACGATCGCCCCGGCCTCCGCGAGCCGTCCCGCCACCGCCGGCCCGAGCCCACCACCGACCCCAGCGATCGCGATCACCCGGTCCGTGAGATTCCCAGCATCAGCCATCCCGGCATCCTCCCTGATGCGCGGCGCCGGCGCTTGCGCTGTGACTTATCCGCACAGAGGACGGATAAGTCACAGCGCAAGGAGCCTCAGCGCAGGCCGAGGAGGCGGAGACGCGTGCCGCCGCTTCCGTCGTTCGCGTGGAGGTCGCCGACGAGGACCAGTCGGCCGTCGGGCTGCTGCGCGGCCGCGAGTCGTTCCTTCCCTTCGCCCTTGGTATCGACGGCGGCGGTGCCGCGGTAGCCGCGAACGAGGGACCCGTCGAGCCGCACCGCGCGCACCTGCGCGGGGCCGGCGAAGTAGTCGCGCTGGGAGACGATCGCCAGCCGCTCCCGGTGGGCGAAGAGGCCGATCGATATCCCTACGGGGAACGCCCGATAGCCGCGCCCGGCGAAAGTGCGGTCGAGTCGGCCCGCGGGAGTCAGCTTGACCAGATCGCTTTCTTCGCCCTCGGCGGTCGACCAGTGATCCAGCACGTAGACGTGGCCGTGGTGAAAGAGCGCGTCGACGTCCGAGGGGCGGGAGCGTCCGCCGCAGGCGCAGACGAGTCGTCCGCCCTGGCCGAAGGCGCGACGCGGTCGCCCGTCGGGACCGAGCTCCGCCACCGCGAGGCGTTCGTGGGCGAAACCGGTGAGGACGACACCGCCGCCCGGCAGCAAGGCACCGCTCCGTGCCTTCGCTTCGCCCGAGCCGGGGAACCCGACCGTGGCGAGACCATGACGACCGAAGCCGGGCGCCGGCCGGCCCGCCGCGGTCAGACGATAGGCGGCCATCCGTCGGCCGCTCCGGTCGACGCCGAAGACCGTGACCCCACCATCCGGGTCGACCGCGAAGGACGACGCGTCGAAACCCTGCGGCAGTTGCGCGCGTCCGTCCACGCCGAACCGGACGAAGGGCGCGCCGTCGGGTTCGTACTCCGCGACGTAGGGCCGGTTCCCGCCGATCAGCGAGTAGAGCCCGTCCGAGCCGACCGGACGCAATTCCGGGCCGACCTTGCGGACGACCGCGAACGCGGCGCCCGAAGGCGTGCGGATGAGCTTCCCGTCGGGCGCGAAGCGCATCCAGAAAGGTCGCAACGTGGCGGCGCCCGAGTCGGTGAGCCCGGTGACGATCACGTCGCCGTCCGGCTCGGCCGTCGCCGCGCCCGGCAAGGTCCGGCTCGGGACCGAGCCCGCTTCGACGATGGTCCCGGCCGTCCCGAAACCACGTCGGGGAGCGCCGTCGGCTTCGCGGCCGAGGAGGAACCCTTCGCTGCCGCTGCCCGGCGCGACGATCCCACCGTCGGCGAGGAAGATGGCGCGACCGAGATAGAGCGGCTTGTCGCCGATCGCGACTTTCGGCAGCGAGACGGTCGCCGTCCCGCCTTCGCCGAAGCTCGGGTCCGGCACACCGGCGGCGGTGAGGCGAAGGAGTCGCGGGACGGTCGCGCCCTTCGACGTTTCCACCTGGCCCGTGATGAGCAGGCCGCCTTCGGGGCCGGCGGTGACCGCGCACTGCTGAAGGCTCGGGTCGCTGAAGACGCCGGCCTTGGCGAAGGCCTGGTCGGGCGCGCCGTCGGCGCCGTAGCGATAGATCGCGCAACCGGGGTTCGCCTTGGTCGAGGTCGCGAACGCGAAGCTGCCGTCGGGGTAGACGGCCAGCGAGTCGGCGTCGGCGGCAGCCACTTCGAGGCCCGGCTCGACCGCTCCGGCGGCGGAGACGTGCAGCACCTTGTCGGCGAGGACGAGCATCGAGCCGTCGGGCAGCAAGCCCAGCTTCCCGCTCCGCACTTCCTCCGAGAAGGGGGACCCTTCGATCGAGAGCAGGCCATGTTCGCCGAAGCCGGGGTCGAGCGTGCCGTCCGGTTCCAGACGCATGACGTAGGGGTGGGGCAGGACCGGATTCCTGGCGCCGCCCTCGGAGTAGGCGCCGATGACGATCTGTCCGCTCGCGTTGATGGCGATCGTTTCCGGGACCAGTTCGGGCAACCCCCTGGCGTTCTTGTCGAAGCGCTTGTCGGGTTTGCCGTCGGGCTCGAGTCGGCCGATGCCCCAGGCGGACCCGTAGATGACGCCGCCGGTCGAGTCTTCGGCGAGGGCGGTCGCCGGATGGAGGATCGGGGCCGAGCCGTCCGTGCCGAAGCTCCGGTCGAGAGTGCCGTCGGCCTCGCGCCTCTCGATCGCGCCGGGGTTCGCTTCGCGGTCGGCTTCGCTCTGTCGGCCGACCAGAAACCCACCGTCGGCCGTCGCGGCGACCGGCCCAAACCGTGACGCAGTCCTGGCGTTCGGCAGAGAGATCGTCACCCGACCGCCCTTTCCGAAGCTCGGATCCGGCGTCCCCGGACGCCCGGCGCCCGCGGCGCTCGCGCCCGAGCCGAGCAGCCCGAGTGCCAGAGCGACCACCCCGATCCGCCACCCCATCCCCCGCACCGATCTCATCGCCTCCGCCTTACCCCCCATGCCCCTCTAACACCGAGGAGGTCCGGAAGTCCCGAGGCTTAAGGAGTGCCAATCATGCACCGAACATTTTTTTAAGACCTTTACGCACCAAAATCAGCACATTAAACTCGTTATTGTTCTTAAAACAGTGCGTTAAGTGTTAGAATGTGAACATGCCAGAGAAGCCCTCCATCCAGAAGGCGACCTCGGTCAGGCCGTTGCCGCCGGCGATCCGCCGAGCGAACCGCCAACTTGGCGAAGACGTCAAGACCTGGCGCAAGCTGCGGGGCCTCACCCAGACGCAGCTGGCCGACCGGGCCGGCATCAGCCGCGGCGTCCTCAGCCGACTCGAAAACGGCGCCGAGGGAGTCTCGCTGGAGAGCTTCCTCCGGGTACTCCGCGCCCTCGGGGTGCTGGAGAGCCTGACCCGCGCCCTCGATCCCTACGAATCCGATGTCGGCAGGCTGCGGTCCGGCGAAGAGCTGCCCAAACGCATCCGCCCCTCCGGGCTGACCTCATAGCGCCATGCCGCCCGATGAGATCGAAGTCTTCGTTCAGATCGCCGGCGAGGATGTGCTCGCCGGCCGCCTCTGGCCCCACCGACGCCGGCAGACGGAATCGGAGACCTTCGCCTATGCGTCGTCCTACCTCGCGCGGAGCGATGCGTACGCTCTCGATCCGGCCCTCCCACTCTTCTCGGGGCAGATCCAGACCCCGACCGAACGTCCGATGTTCGGAGCCTTCTCCGACTGCGCCCCGGACCGCTGGGGAAGGATGCTCATCCAGCGACGCGCCCGCCGCGCGCGCGGCGGCGCCGGCACCGTCGGCGAAGAAAGCTTCGGGGAGATCGATTATCTGCTCGGTGTGCGCGACGACCTTCGTCAAGGCGCCCTGCGCTTCCGCGATCCGGTGCTTGCCGAGTTCGTCGCCGATGACGCCGCCGGGGTTCCGCACCTGGTCGATCTGCCGGAGTTGCTGAACCTCGCCGAGCGCGCCGAACGCGATCTCGCGGATGAGGACGAACTCGAAATCCTCGTCAAGGGAGGGAGCTCACTCGGAGGCGCCCGGCCGAAGGCCCACGTGCTCGACCAGTCCGGCCGGCTGGCAATCGCCAAGTTTCCGCGCCCGGAAGGAGACGACTGGGACGTCACCGCGTGGGAGGCGGTCGCATTGAAGCTTGCGGGCGACGCCGGCGTGACCGTCACCGATTCCGAACTCATCGACGTGGGAGGAAGGCCGGTGCTCGTGGTCGATCGCTTCGACCGACAGGGCGAGAACCGCATCGGCTACGTCAGCGCGATGACGATGTTGGAGGCCGTTGACGGTGAGCACCGGACCTACCTCGATCTGGTCGAGGTGATCGAAGAGGAGTCGGACCGCGCCACCGCCAACCTGCGCGAGCTATGGCGTCGGATCGCCTTCTCCCGCCTGATCAGCAACACCGACGACCATCTGCGAAACCACGGATTCCTGCGGACGAGCACCGGAGGTTGGTCGCTCTCCCCCGCCTTCGACCTGAACCCGAACCCCGAAGTCGGCGCGAAGCGGTTCAGCACGGCGATCGACGATTCGGGCGACGACAGCGTCGAGACCATGCTGTCGGTCGCCGAACTCTTCCGCCTGTCAGACGCCGAAGCGACCTCCGTGCTCGCCGCGGTCAGCGACGCGACGGCACGCTGGCGCGAGGTCGCGCGACGAACGGGCCTGAAAGCCGGCGCGATCGCGGAGATGGAGCCTGCCTTCGAGCATCCGGCCGCCGACCGCGCGCGAGAGATCGCCGCGGGGCCTCGATGACCTCGACGTCGGACCGGAGGCAAGACGGGCGCTCTACCGGTTCGGCGCGGGCAGCGAAAGTACTTCGCCGCAGGGGCCGTACTCGATTTCCACGCTGCTGCACGGCGGCTCGTGCACGATGACGTGGGACGGCCGCTTCGGCTTGGCGGCCGGGGCCTTCGAGTTGGAGTGGTCGCTCGGAGGTCGCGGCACGCGGCGAGGCGTCCGAGTCGCCCTGTCAGCCGGGGCGGTCGAGGGAGTGGCCGAACCAGCAGGCGGCTCGGCGTGGCGCCTCCGCGACGGCCTGTCGCTCTGGGCAGTCGAACTGGGGGGATCGACTCGCGTGTGCACAACGAGACCAGGCGTCCGCGATGGCATGACAGTCGGGGTCGTTGAGTCAGAGCCGCCGCCGCAACCTGACAGTGCAACCAGCGCGATTGCCACCATCGGGACGGTCCGCCTCATCGACCCCTGAACGCGGCGGAGGTCGGAAGGTTGCGGCGCCGCCGGATTGCGTCACCTCGTAAGGCAGGTGATGGGGGAGAGAGGATTCGAACCTCTGTAGGCAGAGCCAACGGGTTTACAGCCCGTCTCCTTTAACCACTCGGACACTCCCCCGGGTGGATCGGCGGGGGATTCTAGACGGGCGCGCTCAGGCAGGCGGCGCGGCGCCGAGGCGGGCGCCCATCAGCTCGTTGAAGGCGAGGACGGCCTTCTGCGGGCGCATGAAGACGGTGAGGTCGGCGACGCGGTCCTCGGCGTCGAGGGTGATGTAGTCGACCCCCTCGATCTCGTACTTGTCGTCGACCCGCGCGACGAAGCGCAGGACCAGGGTGCCGTCGCCGCGCGCTTCGTCGAGGTAGCGGAAGTCTTCGAAGATCTCGACCACGTTGCTGAGGATCACCATGGTCAGCTCGAGGCCCTCGTAGGCCTTGAAGACGACGGGGCTGTGGAAGGTGACGTCCTCGGCGAGGGTCTCGCGCATGAGGTCGAGGTCCTTGGTCTCGGCGGCGACGCGGAAGGGGTGTGGATCGGGCATTCGCCCACTCTAACCCCGTACCGGTGGGATACTGCATCGGGATGCTGAGCGATCGCTTCGTGGCGAAGTTCTCCAACACGATCGGGGCGCGGGGACTGCGCGTGATCGGCAAGCTGAACGTGCCCGCGTACCGGCTCAGCGGCGGGCGGATCGGCAACAAGGTCGGCGACGGCCCGGTGCTGCTGCTGACGACCACCGGGCGCAAGAGCGGCGAGCCGCGCACGGCGCCGATCCTCTACCTCGCGCAAGGCGAGGCGATGATCCTGATCGACACCAACGGCGGCAACGAGAAGCTGCCCGGCTGGTCCCACAACCTGCGGGCGAAGCCGGTGGCCGAGGTCGAGATCGGACGCCGCAAGCTCACGGTGACGGCGCGGGTCGCCGACGGCGCCGAGCGGGCCGAGCTGTGGAGCGCCTGCGTCGACCAGTACGCGGGCTTCGACGATTACGTGAAGTGGCTGAAGCGCACGCCGTCGGTCTGGGTGCTCGAGCCGCTGACGAAGCCACGACGCGACGAGGACGAATCCCACGCCGATATCGGGACGACGAGGGAATCGGCCGCCGCCGCGGGCGACACCTCCCCCAGCGACATCATTTGAGCGAGCGTCCGCCAGAGCGCGGGACGACAGACGAAGCGGCGACGGCCGGGGGCTCGAACGGGGAGCTGACGCGACGACGGCTGCTCGCCGGTGCGGCAGGGCTCGGCGCGGCGGCGGTGCTGGGTCCGGGGCTCGCCCGGGCCCTCGGGCATCCGGCCGACACTTCTCGCCATATGCGGGGACGGGCGGGCGGTGCGACTGGTCCGCGGATCGCGATCGTCGGGGCGGGGCTCGCGGGGCTCACCTGCGCGTACCGACTCCATCAGCGGGGGATCGCCTCGACCCTCTACGAGGCACATGGCTCCCGAGTCGGCGGACGCTGCTGGACCGCGCGCGAGTTCGCGGGCGGGCAGACGGCCGAGCACGGCGGCGAGTTCATCGACTCCGCCCACCACCGGATCCGCGCACTCGCCGGGGAGCTCGACCTCACCCTCGACGACCTCGAAGCGGCGGCGCGCAAGCGGCCCGGCCTCCACCCCCGCCTCTTCCTCGCCGGCCGACCGCGCCGCTTCGCCGACGTCTACCGCGACCAGCACCTGCTCACCGCGCTCGCCGGCGCCGACGCGCGCCGCGTCGGCAGCTTCCGCTGGGACCGGGCAGGGAGCGCCGCGCGCGCGCTCGACTCGACCAGCGCCGCCGAATGGCTCGACCGCGCCCTCCCCGACCGCGCCGCTCCCCTGCTGCGAATCGCGGTCGAACAGTTCATGGCCGAGGAGTACGGGCTCGACGTCGAGCGGCTCAGCGCGATCTCGATGATGGTCGAGTTCGGCGGCCTCGGCCCCGAATCCGACGAACGCTTCCACGTCCACGGTGGCAACGACCAGCTCGCCTGGGGCCTCGCCGAGCGACTGCCGGCGGGGACGCTCCAGCTCGGCCGCCCGCTGAGCGCGCTGCGCCGGCGCGGCTCCTCTTACGTGCTCTCCTTCGGGGGCACGGCCGCCGAGGCGCACGCCGACGTCGTCGTCCTCTGCCTCCCCTTCCCCGCCCTGCGCCGCGTCGATATCGCGAAGGCCGGCCTCGGCACCCGCAAGCGCCGCTGCATCGAGGAGCTCGGGATGGGCACCAACGCGAAGCTGCTCCTCCAGTTCCGCCACGGCCTCTCCGACTACGACCGCCCCTGGAACGGCGAATTTTACGACGAGCAGATCGACACCTGGTGCAGCTCGACCGACGAGCCGGGCCGCCAGTCCCTGCTCACCGTCTACTCAGGCGGGAGCTACGGCGCCGACCAACGCGGCCCGCACCCGCACGGCCCGGCGCCGCCCCGCCGCATCCACGACGCCCTCGGCCGCATCTCGAAATCGGTCCCCGGCCTGGGGGCCGGATGGGACGGCGACGCGTGGCTCGACCACTGGGCCTCCGACCCCTGGACCCACGGCTCCTACGCCGCCTTCGAACCCGGCCAGTACACCCGCTACTGGGGATTCGTCGGCCGCCCCGAAGGACGCCTCCTCTTCGGCGGCGAGCACACCGAGCTAGGCGCGCAAGGCTTCCTCGAGGGCGCCGTACGCAGTGGCGAGCGCTGCGCGACTGAAGCCGCAGCGCTCGCCCGCTGACTCGCTAGCTCGCCTCTCTAAGCATCTGGGCCTCCGGCAGCCGCTTCAGCTTTTTCAGCGTGTTGTTCTCGATCTGGCGGATCCGCTCGCGGGTGACGCCGAAGGTCCGGCCCACTTCCTCGAGCGTCAGCGGCTCGGCGCCGCCGAGGCCGTAGCGCAGTTCGATCACCTGGCGCTCGCGCTCCGGCAGCGCGTCGAGCGCGCGCCGCACGCCCTCCTTCTGCAGGTGCTCGCTCGCTTCCTCGAACGGCTCGAGGACGGCGTCGTCGGCGACGAAATCGCCGAGCTCCGATTCGTCCTCGTCGCCCACCGGCTTCTCCAGCGAGACCGGCAGCTGCGCCACCCGCAGGATGTCGCGGACGTCGCCGACCGGCCAACGCAGCTCCTCGGCGATCTCCGCCGCCTCGGGCTCGCGCCCGAGCCGCTGCACCAGCGCCCGTTCGACGTGCGCCACGCGGTTCAGCTTCTCCACCATGTGCACCGGGATGCGGATCGTCCGCGCCTTGTCGGCAATCGCCCGCGTCACCGCCTGACGAATCCACCAGGTCGCGTAGGTCGAGAACTTGTAGCCGCGCCGGTAGTCGAACTTCTCGACAGCGCGGATCAGCCCGAGGCTGCCCTCCTGGATCAGGTCGAGGAAGCTGAGGCCGCGCCCCAGATAGCCTTTCGCGATCGAGACGACGAGGCGCAGGTTGGCCTCGACCATCTGCCGCTTCGCCAGCATGTCGCCGCGCTCGATCCGTTTCGCCAGTTCGACCTCCTCGCGCGCCGTCAGCAGGTCGACCCGCCCGATCGAGCGCAGGTACAGCCGCAGCGAATCGAGGCTCGGTTCGACCGTCAGGTCGAGTTCCTCTTTCTTCGACGCGCCGCCGGCCGAATCGCCGCCGCCGCGCTCTGCTTTGTAGGCGCTGACGCCGCCCTCGGCGATCACGTCGACGCCGTGCTCGACAAGGTTGGCGTGGAGCTGGGAGACCTGCTCCTTGGTGATCTCCACCTCCTCGAGCGTGGACGAGATCTGCTCGTAGGTGAGGTAGCCGCGCTCGCGCCCGAGTGCGATCAGACCGGCGAGCTCCTCGATCTCCGGCGCGCTCGCGGTGCTCGTCTCGCGGTCAACGACTTCCACCGTCTCCATCGGTTCGATGATCGGTGCCTCCTATGAAACCCAATTGCCCCGGTTCCCCCCGGACGTCGGCCCCAAAGCTCCGACAGACCGAGAATTATAGGCACGGCCGTACTGCATAGGAGGCAGATGTACAGCGGGGACTAGGCTTTGATCATGGCGAACGAAACGCGCACCACCACCCGCACCGTCCCTGACGTCCAGTCCGGCCTTCCGGCCACCCAGGTGAGCCTTTCCCGGGTCGGCGTGACCGGGGTCGAGAAGGTCATCCGCGTCCGCGACAACGGTGGCGACAACCTCTTCTACGCGGAGATGGAGTGCTTCGTCGATCTCGAACCGCGGCAGGCGGGCGTCCACATGTCGCGCTTCGAGGAGGTCGTCGGCGAGGCGATCGACGAGGTCGTCCTCGGCGAGGCGTTCAAAGCCGAGGTGCTCGCCGCGCACGTCGCCGAGAAGGTGCGCGAGCGCCAGCACGGCCGCCGCGCCGAGGTCTCGCTGACGGCGCGCTACCCGGAGATCGCGACGACGCCGGAGAGCGGCATCGACACGCAGGAGATCTACGTCCTCTTCGGCACCGCGGTCGCCGCCGAGAACGGGACGCGGACGCTGACCGGCGTCCAGGCCCAGGGGATGACCGCCTGCCCGTGCGCGCAGGAGATGGTCACCGGGCTCTCGCGCGACCGGCTCGCGGCGGAGGGCTTCGACGACGAGCAGATCGACAAGATCGTCTCCACCGTCCCGATCGCCACCCACAACCAGCGCGGCATCGGCACCCTCCACATCGGCCGCCCCGACGGTGACGCCGCCTGGATCGAGGCGCCGGAGCTGCTGCGGATCGTCGAGAGCTCGATGAGCTCGGAGATCTACGAGCTGATGAAGCGCCCCGACGAGATGTCGGTCGTCGTCAAGGCCCACGAAAATCCCCGCTTCGTCGAGGACGTCGTGCGCGAGATGATCCGCCAGGTGGTCGAGAAATACTCCGACCTGCCCGACGACGCCTTCGTCATGGCGCGCCAGGAGAACCTCGAGACGATCCACCGCCACAACGTCGTCGCCGAGCGTTACGGCACCCTCGGCGAGCTCCGCGCCGAGCTGGCGAGCGGCACCCACTCCGCGCACCACGTCTCGATGCGCGAGTGGCTCGACGCCGCCGGTAGCTAACTCGTGCGCCCACCATGTTGGTGGGCCGAAAACCGGACTATATGACGGGTTTTCGGCCCGTCAACGCCGAGGCGGCGGCGCGCTCGCGCTGCTGCTCCTCGATCCGGCTGCGGAGGCCGAAGAAGTAGTCGGCGCCGCTGACCAGGGTGGCGGCGACGGCGACGTAGACGAGGACGTCGACCCAGACCGGCGCCGGGTCGAAGGCGATCAGGGCGAAGACCGCGGCCGTCTGCAGGACCGTCTTCGCCTTGCCGAGCCAGGAGGCGGCGATGACGAGGCCGCGCTCGGCGGCGATCGTGCGGAGGATCGTCACCGCGACCTCGCGGGCGATGATCACCATCGCCACCCAGGCGGCCAGCCGTCCCAGGGAGACGAGCGAGACGAGCGCGCCGACGATCAGGAGCTTGTCGGCGAGCGGGTCCATCAGCTTGCCGAAGTTGGTGATCGAGCTGCGCTTGCGGGCGATGTAGCCGTCGAGGCCGTCGGTCAGCGAGGCGAGGGCGAAGACGGCGGCCGCGAAGACGTCACCGCCGGGCGTCGCCACCAGCAGCGCCGCGACGACCACGGGCACCGCGAGGATGCGCAGCATCGTCAGCGCGTTGGGCAGGTTGAGCGGGAACACCGCCCTTCAGTCTGACGCAGCGGCCCCCGCCGTGGGGGAGGCATCGGCCGCCGCGGCCTTGTCACGCGCCTCGAAGAACTCCTCGCCCTCGATGCTGATGTTCGGCACCCAGCGCTCGAGCCACTTCGGCATCCACCAGACTTTCGCCCCCAGCAGCGTCATCACGGCGGGCACCAGCAGGCAGCGCACGATGGTCGAATCGATCGCGATCGCCACCGCCAGTCCGACGCCGAACTCCTTCACCACCGGGTCGCTGTTGAGGACGAAGCTGAGGAAGACGCAGACCATGATCGAGGCCGCCGAGGTGATCACCCGGCCGGTGTTGGCGACGCCTTCGATCACCGCCCGCTTCTCGTCGCCGTACTCGACGTAGTGCTCTTTCATCTGCGTCAGCAGGAACACCTCGTAGTCCATCGACAGCCCGAAGAGGATCGCGAACATCATCAAGGGCACGAAGCTGACGATCGGTATCGCGTGGTCCAGGCCGATCAGCGACGACCCCCAGCCGAGCTGGAAGACCGCGGTGACGACGCCGTAGGAGGCGGCGACCGAGAGCAGGTTCATCGCCGCCGCCTTGATCGGCACCAGGATCGAGCGGAAGGCCATCAGCAAGACGAGAAAGCTGAGCGCGATGACGACGATGATCATCAGCGGCAGCTTGTCGGCGATCTGGTTGGCGAGGTCGATGTAGCCGGCCGTCTGGCCGCCGACGTAGGACTGCGCCTTCGTCCCCGCGAGCGCGCCGGGGATCACTTCGTCGCGCAGGTTTTCGACCAGCGAGACGGTCTCGTCGGCCCACGGCTCCGATTTCGAGATCACCGTGAAGACCGCGACTTTCTTGTCTTCGGAGAGGGTCGGTTCGGTCACCGCGGCGACGTCCTGGGTACCGCCGATCGATTTCTGCAGGCCCGGCAGGACCTTCTGCGCTTCTTCCGGCGAGGTGAATTCGGAGGCGATCAGGAGCGGCCCGTTGACGCCCGGGCCGAAGCCTTCGTTCAGGCCGTTGTAGGCCTGCCGCGAGGTCGTGTCTTCGGGCAGCGCGCTGATGTCGTTCTGGCCGAGGTCGAGCTTGAAGATCGGCAACGCGAGGATGATCAGGATCAGCAGCGCGACGATCGCCGAGCGCCACGGCGCGTCGGCGACCCGCTCCGCCCAGCGGCGCCAGCCGTGCGGCTCGGCGTCGTCGGGGTGGGTCTTGCCGAGGTGGACGCGGAGGCTGTTGATGTGCGGGCCGAGCGCGCCGAGCATCGCGGGCAGGAGGGTCACCGCCGCGAGGACCGCGACGACGACCGAGATCGCGGCGGTGAAGCCGAGCGTCGTCACCAGCGGGATGTCGGCGACGAGCAGCGAGCAGAGCGCGATCACCACGGTGAAGCCGGCGAAGACGACGGCGCCGCCCGCGGTCGCGGTGGCGCGGGCGATCGACTCCCTCAGCTCGATGCCTTCCGCCAGCTGCAGTTTGTGGCGGGTGACGATGAACAGCGCATAGTCGATGCCGACGCCGAGGCCGATCATCGTCGCCAGCGTCGCGGCGACCCCCGGCACCTGGAGCACGTGCTCGAGCAGCTTGATGATCGAGAGCGCGCAGGCGAGGCCGAGCACGGCGGAGACGATCGGCAGCATCATCGCCGTCGCCGTGCCGAAGGCGAAGAGCAGGATGATCACGGCGGCGGCGAGGCCGATCGCGTCGGAGATCCCGGTGTCAGGTTTGGAGAGCTGCTGGCCGACGTAGGCGCCGACCGAGGCGTTGCCGCCCGCCGCCTCGAACGGCTTCGCCGTGTCGAGGATGTCCTGCGCCTTCGCTTCGGTCATTTCGCTCGGGCCGACGCCGAGGACGACCGGGATGTAGCCGATGTTCGGGTCTTTCTGGGACAGCGTCTGCGAGCCCTGGGCGAGCGGGCTCATCGCCGAGTTGACGTCGGGCAGCTTTTCCAGGTTCGCCACGGTTTCTTCGACCGCCTTGGCGTACTTGGCTTCGGTCAGCTTCGTCCCGGCGGGCGCTTCCAGCACCAGCGGGTTGGAGCCGTAGGCCTGCTCGGGGAGGTTCGCTTCGAGCAGTTCGGTCGACGTGGTCGAGCCGGTGCCCGGCAGCGTCAGGTTTTCGCTCGTCTTCGAGCCGGAGGCCGAGCTGATGATGACGAGCGCGACCGCGGCGACGATCCAGGCGCCGATGACGGGCCAGTGGTGCCGCGAGCACCAGCGGCCGATCGCGTAGAGGGGCGCCGTCACGCCGGGCAGTATTCACTAAGTAACGGTCGTCGGCCAGCGCGAAATTGGGGTGACCGGTGGAGAGACCGAGTCTCGTCGCGGCTATTCGGGCGGCGGGGCGGTGCCGTTCTCGAACGGGACCGGGACCGAGGCGAGCGGGCCGGTGCCGAGGGCCTGCCGCAGGAGCGTCTGGTGCTGCGCCTGGTTGGCGACGGTCGAGGCGAGCAGCGAGCGCGGCCAGGAAGCTTCGAACTGCGAGATCGCGCCGAGCTCCTCGTCGATCGTCGCGCCTTCGAGTTCGTAGAGGAAGACCAGTCGTTCTTCATCCGTCTTCAGTTCGCCAAGTTCGATTTCTTCCGGCTCCGCTTCGTCCGGCGCTTTCAGCCCGCGCAGCGCCTTGACCACCGAGTCGACGTGTTCTTCTTCCTGGGCGCGGAAGTAGGACGCCATGTGGGCGAACCGCGGCGCGAGGTGCGGCGTCACCTCCTTGTAGGCGACGACGACGCCTTCCTGCCGGGCGAGGACTTTATTGAGGAGTTCGCCGTCGGGCGACGACTGGACCGCCGGCGTCGGCGTGCTGACGTCCTGGGCGGCGGCCTCGCTCGACGTCCCCGCCCCACCGCCGGCGGCGCTCGACGTCCCTCCTCCACCGCCGCACCCGACGAGCGCGGCGGCAGTCGCCACGACCGCGGCGGCGAGGAACCCATGCCGCTTCGCGCCGCCCAACGTGATTCGGTTCGGGGAGATGGAACGCGTCAATCGACGGTCAACCTTATGAAGTCCCGCGCGGCGGAGGTCGAGGCGCTCGCCGAGGAGGTCCACTCCTGCTTCAAATGCCCGCGGCTGGTCGCCTGGCGCGAGGCCGAGGCGGCGGACCCGCCGAAACGCTTTCGCGGCGAGCATTACTGGGCGCGGCCGGTCAGCGGCTTCGGCGACCCGGCGGCGCGGATCCTGATCGTCGGCCTCGCGCCCGCCGCCCACGGCGCCAACCGCACCGGGCGGATGTTCACCGGTGACCGCTCGGGCCAGTGGCTCTACGCGGCGCTCCACCGCGCCGGCCTCGCCAACCAGGCGACCTGGGAGCGCCCCGACGACGGGCTGCGATTGCGCGACGCCTACATCACCTCGGTCGTCAAGTGCGCGCCACCGGCGAACAAGCCGACCACCGAGGAGCGCGACAACTGCCTCCCTTATCTGGAGCGCGAGCTCGAGCTGATCGACCGTGCCCGCGTCGTCGTCGCCCTCGGCAAGTTCGGCTGGGACGGCTTCCTCACCGCGGCGCGCCAGGTCGGCGTCCCCACCCCGAAGCCGAAGCCCCAGTTCGGCCACGGGGTCGAGGCGGTGCTGAACGAGCGCTTCACCCTGCTCGGCTGCTTCCACCCGAGCCAGCAGAACACCTTCACCGGGAAGTTGACGGTGCCGATGATCGACGCCGTCTTCGCCCGCGCGGTCGAGCTCGCCGCCACAGCTTCTCGGTAGTCCCCGCACCCACTATTAGAAGAACTTTCACGTTTGCGGGAACGATTTCTTCCTTTATGGGACTCTCCCGCAATGACCTCGGCGGTGGGCGACGGGGCATGAGAGTCGGAGGTGTTCGAATGGCGATGCGGCGACCGCGGATCAAGCGGACGACTGAGTCCTTTCGCGCCCCGGACGGCGACTATTACCTGCGCCGGCCGAGCGCCAACCGCGACGTGCGGATCGAGAGTCCGGACGATGCCGAACTGCGGCTACTGGACGCGCTCGACGGCGAGCACACGCTGAAGCAGCTGCACGAGGAGTTCGGCGCCGAGATGGTCGACGACACGATCGCGCAGATGCAGGAGCTCGAGGTGATCGAGGACGCCACCGACGACGACCTCGTCGAGCCGGCCGAACTGGCCCGCTTCGATCGCCAGCTGCGCTACTTCTCCGACATCGGCACCGACGGCCTGACGCCCTCGGAGTGCCAGCGACGGTTGCGCGAGGCGAAGGTCGCGGTGCTCGGCGTCGGTGGGCTCGGCGGCTGGGCGGCGTGGTCGCTCGCGACCTGCGGGATCGGCGAGATGTGGCTGATCGACGGCGACCGGGTCGAGATGTCCAACCTCAACCGGCAGATCCTCTACACGCCCGCCGACATCGGCCTGCTGAAGGTCGAGGCGGCCGCGGCGCGCCTGCGCGCCTTCAACCCGGACGCGCGGATCACGGCGACGGCGCGGCGCCTCGGCTCGGCGGTCGAGATCGCCGACTTCGTCGACGGAGCCGACGTCGTCATCGACGCGATCGACTGGCCCGCCTTCGAAGTCGAGCTGTGGGTGAACGAGGCCTGCTTCGAACTCGGCATCCCCTACCTGACGATGAGCCACTTCCCGCCGGTGGCGCGGGTCGGCCCGCTCTACGTCCCCGGCGTGACCGGTTGCTACGTCTGCCAGAGCATCGCCTGGCGCCGCGAGTACCCGCTGCTCGACGCGGCGATCGAGGGCTCGCGGGCGAAACCGAGCCCGGCGGCGACGATCGGCCCGGCCTGCGGCCTGATCGCCGGCCAGGTGGGGATGGAGGTCATGCACCTGCTGACCGGCCTGGCGACGCCCTCGACCCAGGGCGTCGCCCACATCTACGACCTGCGGACGATGGAGGTCGAACGCGACCCGGTCGTCCCCGAGCCCGACTGCCCGATCTGCGGCAACCTCCCCCACGCCGACCGCACAGCGGTGAAGGAGACGGCGGGCGGGTAATCGGGGCGGGATGAAGCGTCCCGTCCCCGCTGTCGTCGTCCTGGCGGTCGTCTTGTTCGTCGTCGGGTGCGGCGGGGGCTCGTCGAACTCGACGACGCAGCCCAAGGCGCCGGCGGGGTCCAAGGTCGTCTCCTGCAAGACGGCAGGACTCCGCGCGACCTCCGTCGATTGCGCCTCCGCCCGCAAGGTGATGAACGGCTGGCAACAGAACCAAGCCTGCGCCCTCGGCCAGGGCGAATCCCGCGGCGCCTGCTCGGTATCCGGCTTCCGCTGTCAGTCCGTACGGACCGGCAAGGGCGTCTCGGTCAGCTGCGCCCGCCCCGGCGAAGCCGTCGCCTTCATCCCCAGATCCGGCGGGTGAACCGCTTGACGAAGTGGCCGCGACCCTCGACGAAGAGGAGGAACCAGGTGAACTGGGCGATGCTCGCGTCCCACAGCGCTACGACGATCGAGAGGAGAAAGACGCCGGCGATGAAGATCGAGCTGACCAGGTCTTCCCGTCCCGTCATCTCGTCCCTCTCGGTCAGACCCGCGCGGTGGGCGTCCCACCTCATCCACTGGCCGATCAAGACGACGCCGGTCAGGTTCGCCGAATAGAGGACGACCGCCGGAAGCTGCCCGCTGTACTCACCCAGCACCTGGCTCGAAAACGGGATCAGGACGATCCAGCCGAGGTAGAGCATGTTCAGCGCGATCAGCCTGCCGTCGAAAGCCTTGACTTCGCCGAAGAAGCGGTGGTGGATGACCCAGAAGCGTCCGATCACGGCGAAGCTGATCGCGTAGGCGAGCACCGCTTCGTGCTGGTTCCAGAGCGCCTGCCCGAGCCCCACCTCCAGCACTTCCTTGTTGTCGACGCCGATCGCCAGGACGAGCAACGTGATCGCGATCGAGAACACCCCGTCGCTGAACGCGACGATGCGCCCGAACTCGAGCTCGTTCTCCTCCCGTTTCTTCAGTTCCCGCTCGTGCGCCACCCAGCGATCATTCAGGTCGGCCTCGACGGAAAAGGGGCGGCGAAGAACGATCTGCCGATCCCGCCTAGAATCACTTCCGGTTCGCCGGCGTAGCTCAGTTGGTAGAGCACTTCATTCGTAATGAAGGGGTCCGCGGTTCGAATCCGCGCGTCGGCTTTCTCTTGTCGTGAACTCGGTACCGACCCCACCGATCCGTCCCGGTCGCGCTGACGACGTGCTCGGCGTGCTCGAGCTCTGGCGGCGCGCCGAAGGCTCGCGCTCGTCGACCGAATCGGCCGAGGACGTCGGCGGCCTGCTGCTGCGCGACCCCGAGGCGCTGCTGCTGGCCGAGACCGACGGCGGCGAGATCGTCGGCTCCCTGATCGTCGGCTGGAACGGCTGGCGCGGCTCCTTCTACCGGATGGCGGTCGACCCATCCCACCGCCGTCGCGGCCTCGCCACCGCCCTCGTCCGCGCCGGCGAGGAGCGCCTCCACGCCCTCGGCGCCCGCCGCCTCGACGCGATCGTCGAGACCCACGAGCCCGGCGCGATGGCCTTCTGGGCCTCGGCCGGCTACGAGCTCCAGACCTCCCGCAGCCGCTTCGTCAAGAACCTGCCGTAGGCAGTTCGCCATGAGCCGCCGCGAGGTCGCGCTCCCGGCCGGCCGCACGCTTCAGCGTCACCAGGTCAGCCAGCGAGCAGATCGGCGCAGAAACCCCGTCGACCCGTTTGACGTCGGCGCGCGCCCTGAGCCGCTCGTACGGGATTCCCGCGATCTTCTCGCTAAGAAGGTCGAGATCCCCGTGTGGAGTAGCCAGGTGAATGGTTCGGTCGGGACGGACCTCGTCGCTCACGAAAGGCGAGCCATCCGGTCGCGTGGCGCCCCACTGACTACGAGCCCAAGGATCCGCTCGACGTTCTCCTCGGTCGGCTCGAACACCGCGTCGATGTCTCTGGTCGCACGAACTACTCCGTGCCGAATCAGCGCGATTCCGCCGACCAAGACGTACGCGACCTCCGCTCCATTGAGGTCCTCGAGGATCCGCCCGAAGCCGCTCACGGAGAAGGCTCGACCAGCGTGAGCGCGGTCACCGAAAGCGCGATCCCTTCGGCGAGGAGGTCTTCTGGATCGCGGGAAGCGTCCTCGATCAAGCGGTAGCGCCGCCACTCTTGCGCGGCTGCGGGGTCGTCGCCACGCGCCTCCGCTGCCTTCGCGGCCGAAGCGGCCTTGGCCAACCTGTCGACCTGGTCGACTCGGGACATGGGATCAGGATAGATGCGGCGCTCAGACCTGGCAGCGCTCGCACCACCAGGTGGTGCGGTTGGCGTCGCCCTGGCCTCGGTGGAGGACGCGGCCGCGGCAGCGGACGCAGGGGCCGCGGTGTTTGTAGACGGCGAAGCGGTGGCGGTCGCCGGTAGCGACGGCGCGGAGCATCTGGTCGCGGGCGGCCTCGAGGACGGCGCGGAGCTCGGCTTCGGAGACGTCGGCTAGCGGGCGCCAGGGGTCGACCTTGGCGGCGAAGCAGGCCTCGCTCTTGAAGATGTTGCCGATGCCCGCGGTGAGGCGCTGGTCGAGCAGGGCGTCGCCGAGCGTGCGCGAGGGTTCGGCGGCGCGGAACTTGGCGACGACGTCGTCGAGGTCGAGGGCCGGAGCGAGGATGTCAGGGCCGAGGCGGGCCAGCTGCGGGTCGATCGCGACGCGGCTCGCACGCAGCACGCGCAGGGTCGGGCCGCCGAACTCGACCGCCTCGGAGCGCTCGCCGGAGAGCACCGCCCAGGCGGAGGTCCGCGGCCGACGCCAACGAGCGCCACGGCCGTAGACGTGCCAGCCGCCGCTCATCCCCAGGTGGCTGTGGAGGACGAGGTCGCCGAAGTCGAAGAGCAGGTGCTTGCCGTGGGCGTCGATCCCGGCCAGCGTGCGGCCGTCGAGCCGTTCGATCCCCGCCGCCCTCCCGCGCGGGTTCGGCGCCGAGACGCCGATCGACTGACCGACGAGCGCGTCGGCGAGCCGGTTCTTCGCCCGCAGAATGGTGTCGCCCTCGGCCATCCACCCATGTTTACCCGCCGCGCCGGCCGCATCCCATCGTGCGCCCTGCGCTACGCCGCCCGGCGATCGTCACCTTCGCCCGCGGGCATCGTCCCGGTGCGGCCTCTAGGCTCGTGGGGTGCACTTCCCCCGCTCCCGCAAACCGGACCCGCTCGCCCGCGCCGCAGTGCTCGGGATCGCCGCGGGGCGGATCGGAATCGGGGTCGGCGCGCTGCTCGCTACCCGGCCCGCGCTGAAAGCGCTCGGCTTCGAAGCCGCCGACACCTCGACCCGCGCCCTCGCGCGCATCGCCGGTGGCCGCGACATAGCCCTCGGCCTGCTCGCCTTCGCCGCGCGTGACGATCGTGTGGCCCTGCGGGAGGCGACGGCCGCGGCAGCCGCGGTCGACCTCGGCGACGCCGTCTGCTTCGCGATCGCCGGCCGCGACCCGGCGGCGGGCCGCGCCGCGGTCCAAGGGATCCTCTCCGGCGGCGCCGCTGCCGCCGTCGGCGCCTGGGCCGTCCGCCGCCTCGCTTAACCCGTAGTCATTGGTCGCCCACAGGGCTACTAAGGACAACGGGTTCGCCCAACCTTCTGCCTTTGGTAACCCACAGGGCGACTAAAGGACGAAGGTTGGTCGGTCAGCTGAGGTCGAGCTCAAGCTGGGCGGCTTCGGCAGCGCGTTCGCGCTCCACGCGTAGCCGCTCGATCGCCTCGGCGTAGGCCCCGTGCAACGTGCTCCGGGCGGCGACGCCGCGGACGCCGTAGGCCTCGGCCATCGCCCGCGCCAAGGTCGCCTTGAAGGTCCGGCCGTGCCAGGCATGCGCCTCGCGGGCGCGGCCGACGTGCAGGTGGACGAGCTCGTGGAGCAGCGTCTCCAGCACGTCCCCGGGGCGGATCCCGGGATAGGAAGTGACCTGCATGCGGTGTTCGCTCGGTACCGCGAAGCCGACCCGGTTGGGCCGTTTGCTCGCTCGCCGGACCTTCAGGTCGGGACGCCGCTCGGCCAGCGGCCCGCCGGCGAAGACCGGAAGCTCCCGCAGCCGCTCGAGCTCTTGATCGAGCCGGATCCCGGCGACGACCCAGTACGCGGCGGGCCGCTTCGCCGGTGCGACGGGCGAGCGCTTGGTCGGCGCCGCCGACGACCGTTTGGCCGCCGACCGCCGCGCCGACTTGCGCCGCCGGAAACTAGGCGTTGCTGCTCCCGCTCGGCTCGGCACCGCCGTCGCCGCCGTTCGTCCCACGCGGCGACTCGCCGCCGCCGCGGATCTGGAACCCGGCCGCCGGCGCCTCCTGGTACTCGTGCGACTCGATCACCCGGTCGATCAGCCCGTACTCGCGCGCCTCTTCCGGCTTGAAGAATTTGTCGCGTTCCATGTCGAGGTTGATCTTGTCGAGCGGCTGCCCGGTGTGGTGGACGTAGATGTTGTTCAGGCGGGCGCGCAGCTCGAGCACCTCTTTGGCGTGGATCTCGATGTCGGACGCCTGGCCTTCGAAGCCGCTCGACGGCTGGTGGATCAGGATGCGGCTGTTCGGCAGCGCCATCCGTTTGCCCTTCGCCCCACCGGTCAGGATCAGCGACCCCGCCGACATCGCGATCCCGTAACAGATGGTCTGCACGTCGGGCTTGATGAACTGCATCGTGTCGTAGATCGCCAGACCCGCGTAGGCGGAGCCGCCGGGCGAGTTGATGTAGAGGCTGACGTCCTTGTCGGGATCGTCGGCCTCCAGGTGCAGCAGCTGGGCGATGATCAGGTTGGCCAGTTCCTCGGTGACGGGCTCGCCGAGGAAGACGATCCGCTGCGCCAGCAGTCGGCTGTAGATGTCGAACGAGCGCTCGCCGCGAGCGGACTGTTCGACGACCATCGGGACCAGTGGCATTTCAGTCTCTCTTTCTCGGTGTTCCGCGAAGTTTTGCGTGCTTCTCTTGCGCAACTGTCTAGTTGCGCTTTCCCCAGCCTAGCACTGTGTGCAACCATTGCGTTGCGCATTCGTACTCGAGACGAGAGGAGCAGTCCCTATGACCCTAACGAGGAGCGAGCGTGAACCGGTGGATGCCGAGCGGGTGACGCGGAGCGTCGAGCTCGACGCGGCGCCGGCGGAGGTCTGGGACGCGCTCACCGAGGGCGCCTTGCTGGGCGAGTGGCTGGCCGACGAGGTCGAGCTCGAGGCGGAGCCGGGCGGCGAGATCGTCTGCCGCTACGCCGACGGCGAGGAACGTCGGGGCGAGGTCGAGCTAGTCGAGGAGGCCGAACGGCTGGCCTGGAGCTGGCGCCGCGAAGGCGGCGCGCCGAGCCGGGTCGAACTGGTCCTCGACGCGGTCGCCGAGCGCACCCGCCTGACGATCATCGAGACCGCGCCGCTCCACGCGAACGGGCCGCTGCTCCTGGCTGGGATCGCCGACTCCCGAGGCCGCGCCTGGTCGGGGCCGATGCTCGCGGCCGCCGCGGGCCCGATTCCGGCGTCCCCGAGCCCGCTGAGTCCCTGCTGGGGGCCGCCGCTCGGCCGCTTGCGGGACGCCGTCCGCCTCGTCCTCGCCTGAGGAAGACGGTGCCGGCGCTCCAACCACAACCGAGCGGGCCCGGGGACGAAGCTGCCGCCGGGGCGGTCTTCGCCGCGCTCGCCGACCCGACCCGCCGCCACTTGGTCGCGGCGCTCGCCGCGAGCGGCGGCGCCACCGCGACCGGCCTCGCCGCCGAGCTGCCGATCAGCCGCCAGGCGGTCGCCAAGCACCTGGCGATGCTCGACCGCGCCGGCCTCGTCTCCCAACACCGCCAAGGCCGCGAGCAACGCTTCGAACTGGACCCCCGCCCCCTCGCCGACGCCGCCGCCTGGCTCACCACCGTCGGCGCCGAGTGGGACACCCGCCTAGCCGATCTGAAGAAACTCCTCGCCCCCTGAGCCCCTCGACGCTGAGCCCCGTGACGCCGAGCCCCGCGTGAGGCCGGATCGGGAGGCTCCTGAACGAACCTCCCGCAGTTCGTGAGAGAAGGAGCCTCCCGATCCGGCTCCCCGGATCCCCGGCTCCCGCAACCTCAGTCTTCGTCGCCCGAGAACTTGTAGCCGACGCCGCGCACCGTCACGACCAGCTCCGGCTTCTGCGGATCGCGCTCGACCTTCTGCCGCAGGTTCGAGATGTGGACGTCGCAGGCGCGCTCGTCGCCGTCGAAGGGGGTCTGCCACAGCTCCTCCATGATCTGGGAGCGGGCGAACACCTCCCCCGGCCTGCCGACCAACAGCCGCAGCAGCTGGAACTCCGAACGGGTCAGGTTGACCGGCACGCCGCGCACCGTCGCCACGTGGCGGACCAGGTCGATCGACACCGGGCCCGACTCGATCTTCACCTGCTGGGCCATCGGCGAGCGGTCGAGTTCGCGCCGCCGCAGCTGCGCCCGCACCCGTCCCAGCAGCTCGCGCACCGAGAACGGCTTGGTCACGTAGTCGTCGGCGCCGACCTCGAGCCCGACCACCTTGTCGACCTCGGCGTCCTTCGCGGTCAGGACGATGATCGGCACCGCGCTCCGCGCCCGCACGTCGCGGCAGATGTCGAGACCGCTCGGCCCCGGCATCATGATGTCGAGGATCAGCAGGTCAAAGGGGATCCCGTCGCCGAGCAGGCCGCTCGCCTCGTCGCCGTCGGCCGCGGGCGTCACCTCGAAGCCCTCCTGGGCCAACGCGTAACCGACCGAGTCGCGCACCGAAGGCTCGTCGTCGGCGATCAGGATCCTGCCGCTGCTCACTGCCCCGCCGTCCTATCCGAGTGATTACTCATGCAAAGTTCATGTTTTCCAAACATACGCCCCTGCCTGTTATACGCCTCTCGCTTAAGCAATGGGAGTCGGGCTCGGCTGTGCAAGCGGAAGCCTCACCCAGAACGTGCTCCCCTCCCCCAGCACTGATTCTGCTCCGATCGTCCCGCCCATGACGTCCACCATCCGTCGAGCGATCGCCAGGCCGAGTCCGAAACCCTCCTGTTTGCGGGACTCGCTGCGCCGGTAGAAGCGCTCGAAGACGCGCTCGATCTCCGGGCCGGGGATGCCGGTGCCGGTGTCGATCACCTCGAGCACGACCTCGCCGAGCCCCTGGTGGCGCCCGCGCACGGTGACGGTCCCGGGCGGCGGCGTGTTCTTGAAGGCGTTGCCGAGCAGGCCGATCATCACCTGCCGCAGCAGGGTCGGGTCGCCGGTCGCGGCGAGGTCCTGCTCGACGTCGACGATCAGCTCGATCCGCGGCGGCGGCTCGACCGCGGCGACCACGTCGCGAACCGCGATCGCCACGTCGACGACCTCGCTTTCGGCGGCGCCGCGGCTCTCCACCCGCGCCAAGGTCAGCAGCGACTGGGTCAGCGCTTTCATCCGCTCGGCGTCGTCGGAGAGCCGGTTGAGGAAGTGGTCGCGGTCGAGCGGGTTGTTTTTCGCGCCGCTCTGCAGCACCTCGATCGCCCCCGACATCCCCGCCAGCGGGTTGCGCAGCTCGTGCGCGGCGTTGGAGATGAAGTCAGCTTCGGCGAGCTCGCGACGGAGCTCGTCGGTGCGGTCGCGGAGCACGGCGAGGACGGCGCGCTCGTCGGGCAGCGCCCGCGCGGTCATCGCGTAGGCGCGGTCGCCGATCCGCAGCGCCGGGTGGGCGGCGAAGCCGACCTCGGCGGCGCGTCGCATCTGCGGGCCCATCACGTCGGGCGGCTCTCCGCTGCCGCCGAGCAGACGCGCGGCGGCGCTGTTGGAGAACCGCACCGGCCCCTCGTAGTCGACCACGATCACCGCGTCGGTCAGCCCGTCGAAGATCGCCGCCAGCTTGTTGCGGTCCGCGGTCAGCACGCCGAAGCTCTCCTGCAGCGAGGCCCGCATCGCGTCGAGCGAGCGCGCCAGGTCGCCGATCTCGTCGAGCCCGGAGGTGTTCAGCGGCGCGTCGAAGGAGCCCTTCGCCATCTCCCCCGCCGCCCGCGCCAGGACGACGACGCGGTGGGAGATCGCGACCGCGATCAGGAACCCCGCCAGCACCCCGATCAGCACCGCCGCGAGCAGCGCCTGATGGTTGTCGCCGACCAGGTAGACGGTCCCGGCGGTGATCAAGCTGACCGCCGCGAACGCGCCGGTCAACCAGAGCCGCATGCCGAACCGTGGAGCTTCCGGCTGCGGCCGGGCCATCTGAGGGGCGTCGCCGCTTGCCATGGAGGGTTACTAACACAATCCTCCCAAAGCGGTTGCGGGCGGTTTCGAGATCGCCCGCCATGGAACAATCGGCACCCCTTGCGGACTCTCGTCTTCATCCCTGCCTGGAACGAGGAGGCGTCGATCGACGCGGTGATCGCCGACGTCCGCGCCCACCTGCCCGCGGCCGACATCCTCGTCGTCGACGACGGCTCGACCGACGCGACCACCGCGCGGGCGAGCGCCGCCGGGGTCCGGGTCGCCACGCTGCCCTTCAACCAGGGGCTCGGCGCGGCGCTGCAGACCGGCTACCTGTGGGCGCTGCGCGAGGGCTATGACGCCTGCGCCCACCTCGACGCCGACGGCCAGCACCCGGCCGCCGAGGTGGCGCGGCTGCTCGCCGAGGTCGAGGGCGACCGCGCCGACCTCGTGATCGGCTCCCGCTACGCCGCCCAGCCCGAGCCGCTGCCCGGCGCCGAGAACGCGGCGCATGTCGACGGGCAGGACTACCGGGCGACCTGGTCGCGGCGGATCGGCATCAACGTCTTCCGCTTCATGCTCACCCTGGCGACCCGCCAGCGCTTCACCGACACGACGAGCGGCATGCGCGCCGCAAACCGCCGGGTGATGAAGCTCTTCAGCGAGAACTACTCGCCCGACTTCGCCGAGATCGAGTCCCTGCAGATGGCGGTGCGCGAGGGCCTGCGGGTCGAGGAGGTGCCGGTGCGGATGCTCGAGCGGACCGGCGGCACCTCGTTCCTGACCCCGGTGCGCTCGGCCTTCTTCATCTTCAAGGGGCTGGTCGTGATCCTGGTCGGCCAGTTCAAGCCGCGCCACGCCGAGGCCGAGCGATGAAAGCGGGGACGGGACGATGAGCGCCGCGCTGCTGTCCTTCGCCGTCCAGGCCGACCACGTCAGCCTCACCCCGAGGACGCGGGTCATCGCCGCGGTGCTGGCGATCCTCTTCATGCTCTGGATCCTCGACCTGATCCGCCGCGACCGCCTGCAGGAGCGCTACAGCGTGATCTGGTTCGGGGCCGGGCTGGCGATGCTCGCGGGCGCCGCGTTCCCCGGCCTGCTGAAGCTGGTCGCCGACGCGATGGGCGTGCGTGACACCAACGTCGCGCTCTTCTCGATTGTGCTCCTGCTGCTGCTCGGCCTGGCGCTCAACTTCAGCGTGATCATGTCGAAACAGGCGGCGCAGATCACCCGCCTGGCGCAGGAGCGGGCGATCGAGCGGGCGCGCGAGCAGGGGGCGCGGGAAGCGCTCGAAGGGCGGCTCGACGAGACCGGCGACAACGCGCCGGCCGACTCCGCCGCGAAGTCTCCTCAAGCCTGAATCCGGCCGGACGATGACCCGGGTTGATGGCAACCAGCACGAAGCCCCTGCCCGAAACCGGATCAGGCGCCGAACTGATGGCCGCCCTGGCCACGGGTATCCACTCGATCTACCAGCCGATCGTGCGGCTGGCCGACCGCCACGTGATCGCCTACGAGGCGCTCGCCCGCGGCCCGGCGGGCTCGCCGCTGGAGATGCCGGAACGGCTCTTCGCGACGGCGCGGCAGGAGGGCCTGGAGACGACCCTCGACTGGGAGTGCTGGCGGGCGGCCCTGCGCGGCGGCATCGAGGGCGGGGTCGGCCCCGAGCGGGCTCTCTTCGTCAACGTCGAGCCCTCCTCGGCCGCATCCTGGGTGCCGGAGATCGGCGACCCGCTGCTGGAGGACGCCCTGGAGCGCTTCCCGCTCGTCGTCGAGCTGACCGAGCGGGCGCTGCCCAACCACACCACAGACCTGATCCCGCTGGCCGAGGACCTCCGCCGGCGCGGCGCCCGGATCGCCCTCGACGACGTCGGCACCGACCCCCGCTCGCTCGCCCTGATGCCCTTCCTGCGCCCCGACGTGATCAAGCTCGACCTCGGCCTGCTGCACAACAGCCCCTCGCGTGAGATCGCCGAGGTCGTCCACGCGGTCAACGCCGAAGCCGAGCGGACCGGTGCGCTGATCCTCGCCGAGGGGATCGAGACCGAGGACCACCTGCGGAAGGCGCTGGCGCTCGGCGCCTCCTACGGCCAGGGCTGGCTCTTCGGCCGCCCCGGCGAGCTGAGCGCCGACCGCCACCCGAGCCAGGCGGCGATCTTCCCGCTGCGGCGCAACGCGGCGAAGCTCGTGCACAAGGAGCGCACGCCGTTCGAGATCGTCGCCGAGAAACGGCCCCTGCGCCGCGCCGACAAGACGCTCCTGCTCGAGCTGAGCCGCTCGATCGAGCGCCAGACCTCCAACCAGGGCCACGCCGCCGTGGTCATCTCGAGCTTCCAGGAGGCGAGCCACTTCACCCCGGAGACGGCGGGCCGCTACGCCGCGCTGGCCGAGGACGCGGCGCTGGTCGCGGCGCTCGGGGTCGGCATGGACGCCGAGCCGGCGCCCGGCGTCCGCGGCATCCACCTCTCCTCCGACGAGGCCCTTCGCGGCGAGTGGAACGTGACCGTCCTCGGCCCCCACTTCGGCGCCGCCTTCGTCGCCCGCGACCTCGGCGACCACGGCCCCGACCGAGACCGCCGCTTCGACTTCGCCCTCACCCACGACCGCGAGCTGGTCACCGAGGTCGCCCGCTCGATGATGCGCCGCCTCTCCGCCTGAGGAGCGCCCGCACTTCACGGCCCTGACGGCCGTTCCTCCGCCCGTCCGAGATAGGTCCCGGGCGTCTCGTGGCGACCCGGGCAGGCTGTGGCCGCCACGAGACGCCCGGGACGTGAGGGTTTCGCCGAGAAGGTGCGAGGTTCGGCACGATCTCCGCCCTTCCGTCACAGTTCTGCCCGGTTCGTCACGAATCCGCGAGGAAGGTCACCGGTCTTCGTCACAGATCCCCGCGCCGTCGCGACACGACACGCCCCGGACGGCCCTGGGGCTGGGATCGGGACGGCGCGTTCGTACTTAGTCCGATATAGGAGGCCTAAGTACGAACGCCCGATCGCGGCGTCGCGGGAAGACGGGACGGACCGTGACGTTGGCCGGGTCTTCGTCACGGACCCTGCACCTTCGTGGCAGATCACGCGCTCCCTCTTGGCGGAACACGCACGAACCTTTGGCCTCTCCCGCACTCCCGGCCGTCTCGGCCACGGCCACAGCCTGCCCGGGCCGTGGACGAGACGGCCTCGTCCCTTTCGGCTCCGGGCGCCAGCTTCGCCTAGGCGGTTCTCGCCAGACGGTAGAAGAGGGCTTCTAGGGCGAGCTCCTCGGAGACGTTGAGGTCGAGGCCTCGGCGGGTGTCCTGGACCGCGGCGGCGCCGGCGCGGGCCCAGGTGGGGTCGACCTTGGCGGCTTGGGCGCGGAGAACTTCGAGACGGTCGCGGTCGAAGGCCACCTCTTCGGCGTCGGCGGCGAGCGCGGCGAGGTCGCGTAGCCAGAGCGCGGTGAGTTCGAGGCCGAGGTCGAGAATCTCGGTGCGCCGTCGGCGCCCCGCGCGTTTGGCGCCGTCGGCGAGGTCTTTGGCGGTCCGTTTGATGCCGGCCTGGGAGTCCTCTTCGAGCGCTTCCCGCGCGGCGCCTTCGGCCTCCTCCCCGGCTTTGGTGGCGCGGTCGAGGAGGCGGCGCCAGGGGGCGCCGGAGAGCTCGTCGGCGAGAGTCGCGGCGATCGTCGCCTCGACCTCGGCGCGCAGCTCGCGGCCGGTCGGCGAGAGCAGGAGGCGCGCCCGCTCGAGGTCGCCGGCGGCGAGGCGGGCCGCGGCGGCGATCTCCTCCGGCGCCGCTCCCGCGGCCTCCGGCGTCGACGCCAGCTGCGCTTCCACGACCTCGGCCGGGAGCGGCGCGAAGTCGACCGGCTGACAGCGCGAGGCGATCGTCTCCAGCAAGCCGTCGGGCTCGGAGGTGAGCAGGATCAGGTGGACGAAGGGCGGCGGCTCCTCCAGGGTCTTCAGCAGCGCGTTCTGCGACTCGTCGCGCATCGCCTCGGCGGCCTCGACGACGAAGACGCGGTGCTCGCCTTCGAAGGGCCGGTAGACGGAGGCGCGGATCACCCGCTCGCGGACCTCGTCGACCATGTGCTGGGCACCGCGGGGAGCGAGCCAGACGAGGTCGGGGTGCGGCGAGGGGTCGAGCACGGCGCGGCGGCGCGCGTCGTCGGGGTCGGCGGCGCCGTCGGCGAGGATCTCCGCCGCGAACGCCCGCGCAGCGGCCCGCTTTCCCGAGCCGCGCGGTCCGCGGAAGAGGTAGGCGTGCGAGGGCCCGTGCGCGAGCCCCGCGGTGAGCGCGACGCGAGCGCGCCCTTGGTGCTCCGTCGCCTCCTCGAGCGCCGCGCTAGCCACGCCCCACCCCGCGTTCGCAGAAACCCGCGGATAGCGCGGGAAAGTGCGAACTCACGCCGGGGACCACCGATGCGTTCGCAGTTAGCCACAACGTGCGTGGATAAGTGCGAACTCGCGGGCCGGGGGCGATCACCGGTGGGCCTCGACGGCGGCGAGGATGCGGGCGTGGACCTCCTCGACGGTCCCGGTCGCGTCGATAGGGACTACCCGGTCGGAGGCGATGATCGCGATCTCGTCGTAGGCACGGGCCACCGCGCGCTGCAGGTCGAGCCCCTCCGCCTCGAAGCGGTCTTCGCTCTTCGCCCGTCCCAGGCCCAGCTCGGGGTCGACCTTTAGCAGCAGCGTCAGGTCGGGCCAGAGGCCGTCGGTGGCGGTGTCGCAGAGGCCGATCACCTCGCCGACGCCGAGCCCGCGTGCGGCGCCCTGGTAGGCGACGCTCGAATCGGAGAAGCGGTCGGAGACGACGTCCTTGCCCGCCTCGAGCGCCGGGCGGATCACCCGCTCGGTCAGGTCCGCCCGCGCCGCCAGGAACAGCATCAGCTCGGCCAGCGGCTCGAGCTCGGTCGCCGGGTCGGCGAGCAGCGCGCGGATCTTCTCCGCGGCGTCGGTGCCCCCCGGCTCGCGGATCGCGACCGTCCCCTCGCCCAGGGCCTCGACCAGCAGGCGCGCCTGGGTGCTCTTGCCGGAGCCGTCCACTCCCTCCAGGGATATGAACACCGCTCAGACCCCCGGGGCCGGCGTCGCGTCGTTCGCGGCCGCGGGGGCCGCCATCAGCCTTTGGTGCCGGCTTTGGTTTTCGCCCGTTTGACGCCGCGCGTCGCGGTGTCGGCTTTCGACGCTTTGGCTTTCGCTTTGGTTTTGGCGCGTTTTTTCGGGGGTGCGACGGCGTCCTCGTCGCCTTTCGGCTTCGGCTTCTTGTCCATCTCTTCTTTGGCCGCTTTCGCCGCTTCGCGCTCCGCCCGGCGTTTCTTCATCTCCTGCATCGACTCGCAGTCGTCGTTCAGGCAGAGGTTCCAGGGACGACCGCGGAACGGCTGGACTTTCAGCCGCGGCGTCCGGTCGCAGATCGAGCAGCGCTCCTCGAGCCGGAAGACGTCGCCGCGCTGGGGCAGCGGGAAGGTCTGGTCGCACGATTTCGGATCGTCGGGCTCCGAATCGGCTTTCCAGCCCGAGCAGCCGACGAAGCGTTTGCCCGATTTTTTCGCCCGGATGATCCGCAGCATGTTCGGCGAGCCGTCCTCCTTGGTCCGACCCGCTTCCTCACAGACTTTGCAGGGGCCGAGGATGCGGTCCTCGTCCATCCCTTTCCAGACGACTTTGGCGAGATCTTCTTTCTTCTCGTCCATCTCCGTCCAGGTCTTGTGGAGCAGCTCGCGCGAGTCGCTGACGACTTTCGACTTCGTCATCTGACCTTGCGCGATGCGGTCCATCTCGGCCTCGATGTCGGCGGTCATCTCCGGCGAGGCCATCCGCGGCACGTATTTTTTGAACGCCTCGAAGAGGGCGATGCCGGTCTCGGTCGGGATCGGCGGGTTGCCGTAGACGTAGCCGCGGTCGAACAGCTTCTGGATGATGTCGGCGCGGGTGGCTTTGGTGCCGAGTCCGCGCTCCTCCATCAGCTCGATCAGTTTGCCCTGCGAGATCCGCGACGGCGGCTGCGTCTCCTTGCCGACGATCCACGGGTTCGCGTCGGGGTCCTCCTCGGGACGGAACTCGGGCACCGCGGCGAGCGCCAGTTCCTGGCCCTCCCGCAGCGCCGGGATCTCCTCGTCGGCGGAGCGGGCGTAGGTGTAGATGCCGGCAAACCCGGGGTCGACGACGACCGAGCCGCGGACGAAGTACGTCTCCGAGCCGGCCTCGATGTCGGCGCGGGTCGACTCGGTGATCAGCGGCGGGCTGAAGGTCGCCAGGAAGCGCCGCACGACCAGTTCGTAGACCCGTTTTTTCGGCCCCTCGAGGGCGCCCGGCTGGATCGCCTGGGTCGGGTAGATCGGCGGGTGGGCGGCGTCTTCTTTTTTGCCCCGCGTCGGCGTCAGCGTCGGCAGGTCGTTCAGCCCGGACGCGGCCGAGAACTCTTTGATGTTCGTCAGCGAGCGGATCAGCTCGCGGGTCGGCAGCGAGCTCGGGTAGACCGTGTTGTCGGTACGCGGATAGGAGATGAACCCGTCCATGTAGAGGTCCTCGGCGATCCGCATCGCGCTCGCCGGGGTGATCCCGAGGCGGCTCGAGGCGTCGGTCGTGAAGGCGGTGGTGTTCAGCGGGGTCGGCGGTTTGCGGGTGTTTTTCCGCGCCGTGACCGCTTTGACGACGCCCGGCGAGGTCGTCCCCGCGAGCGCCTTGGTCGCTTCGGCCTCCTCCCAGAATTTGTCCACCGTGTGGTGCGTCTCGAAGACCCCGTCGGGGTGCTCGAATTTGGCGAACAGTTCCCAGAACGGGACCGCGACGTGGGCGCGCCGCTCCATCTCGCGCTCGACGATCAGGCCGAGGGTCGGGCTCTGCACGCGGCCGACGGAGAGGAAGTTGGAGCCGAAGCGGCGGGTCGAGAGCGAGACGGCGCGGGTCAGCGTCGCCCCCCAGAGCAGGTCGATGTCCTGGCGCGCGGCGCCGGCGTTGGCCAGCGGGTAGCTCAGGTAGTCGAGGTTGTCGAAGGCCCGCAGAAGTTCTTCTTTGGTCGTCGCCGAATAACGGGCGCGGAGGATTTTCAGGTCGCCTCGGGCGGTGTCCTCGCGGGTGCCGAGCGCCGGGTTGGCGTCGAGCATCTCCTCCAGGGCCTCGAGCCCGATCAGCTCGCCCTCGCGGTCGAAGTCGGTCGCGATCACCAGCTCGTCGGCCTCTTTGGCCATTTTTTTGATCGCTTTGACGACGTTTTTGTCGGTCGCCTCCTTGATCAGGTCAGCGTCGATCAGATCGTGGAGGTCGGTCTTCTGCCAGTTCGAGTAGCCCTCGGGGAAGGCGGGGCCGAGCACGTGGCCCTTCAGACCGATGGCCATTTCGTCGCGCCCGTCGGCGTTGGTCCACGTGTAGAAGGGGACTTTGAAGGTTTTGTCCGCTTTCGGTCCGCCCGACGGCGCACCAAGGACCTCGGCGATTTTTTTCGCGCTGCTGTTCTTCTCGGTGACGATTAGCCTCATCGGCCGGCGAGGGTAGCAGGGCCGGGTTCGCGGTTTCTCGGCGTCCTCCCGATTGATTCCCCGCCGACGGCCGGCAAATCCGCTTAGGATCCCGCCTCTGATGAAGAGCTTGGTCACCGGCGGAGCGGGGTTCATCGGCTCCAATCTCGTCGACTCGTTGATCGCCCGCGGCGATGAGGTAACCGTCCTCGACGACCTGTCGACGGGGCGTCGCGCCAACCTCGAGAACGCGCTCGAGAGCGGCGCCCGGCTGGCCGAAGTCGACGTCCGCGACGGCGCCGCGGTCGGCGCGGTCCTGGCCGAGACGCGCCCCGAGTTGGTCTTCCACCTCGCCGCCCAGATCGACGTCCGCAAATCGGTCGAGGACCCGTTCTTCGACGCCGCGGTCAACGTCGGCGGCACCGCCAACGTGCTCGAGGCCGCCCGCGCGACCGACGTCCGCCGCGTCGTCTTCATCTCCACCGGCGGCGCGCTCTACGGCGAGGGAGCCGACAAGGAGCTGCCGCTGCCCGAGTCGACGCCGATCGCGCCCCTCTCCGGCTACGGCCAGAGCAAGTTCGCCGCGGAGGGCTACCTCGGCCTGTTCGAACGGCTGCACGGGCTGTCGGGGATGTCGCTGCGGCTGGGCAACGTCTACGGGCCGCGCCAGGACCCGCTCGGCGAGGCGGGCGTGGTGGCGATCTTCTGCGGCCTGGTGAAGAACGGTGGCCTGCCGACCGTCTACGGCGACGGCACCCAGACCCGCGACTACATATATGTCGGCGACGTGGTCGCGGCGGCGCTGGCGGCGGGAGCGACGCGCCTCGGCGGCGCGGTCAACATCGGCACCGGGCGTGAGGCGAGCGTGCTCGAGCTGGTCGACGTGCTCGCCAAACTCGCCGGGCGCGAGGACTTCGCGCCGAAGTTCGCCCCGGCGCGGGCGGGCGAGGTGCAGCGGATCTCGCTCGACGCCGCGCTGGCCGGCCGCGAGCTCGGCTGGGCGCCGCGGACGACGCTCGAGCAGGGCCTCGAACTCACGCTGGCGACCGTTTAAGTGCCGCTGAACTCACATCACTAACCTTTCACTCGATGCCAGCCCAGGCCTATGCCGGTAAGGAGTGCGTCTGCCAGTTCCGTAAAGGGATCTGCGATCAGTCCTGCGTGCGGGACATGCTCGAGACGCCGTTCTACATCGCCTGCCTGAAACTGACCGGGCGCAAATGCCTGGTCGTCGGCGGCGGCGACATCGGGCTGGAGAAGGTCGAGGGCCTGCTCGCCTGCGGCGGCGCGGTCACCCTGCTCGCGCCCGAGGCGCACCCGGAGCTGCAGCAGCTCGCCGAGGAGGGCTCGATCGACTGGGACCGCCGCGAGTACTCCGGCCCCGCCGACCTCGAGGGCTGCTTCATGGTGATCGCCGCGACCGACGACTCCGAGGTCAACATCGGCATCTACTACGACGCCGAGAAACGGGCGATGCTGGCGAACGTCGTCGACGTGCCGCCGCTCTGCAACTTCATCCTCCCGGCGATCGTCCGCACCGGCCCCTTGGCGATCGCGATCTCCACCGCCGGCGCCTCGCCCGCCCTGGCGAAGCGGATGAAGCGCGAGATCTCCGACCTCTTCGGCGAGGACTACGCGCGCCTGGCCGTCATGCTGAACGACGTCCGCGGTTGGGCGAAGGGCACGCTCCCCACCTACAACGACCGCAAAGACTTCTTCGAGAGCATCGTCAACGGCGATCCCGACCCGATCGTCCTCCTGCGCGAAGGCCGCGAGGCCGACCTGCTGGCGATCATCGACGCGGCCAAAGAGCGCGCCGCCTCCACCCTCGCCGCCTGACCTTCCCCTGACCGGGCCAAAAACTCCGGTGACGGCGGCCATATAGTGCCGCCGGCTTCCGCAGTCTCGCCCGTCAGTCGATCAGGAAGGACCAAATCGTGAAGTTGTCCCACGGCCGCGCCACCCGCCGAGGCGCCGCGTTGCTCGTCGCCGCGAGCATGGCGCTCTTGCTCGCGGCGCTGCTTTCGCCCGCCGCACAGGCCCGAGTCGAAAAGTTCGAAACCCTGGCACCGAGCCCGGCGCCGCTGACTGCGGTCGCGGCCGACCCGACGACCGGCCTCATCTACGCGCAGGAAAACAACGGTGAAGCCTTCTTCGTCTACAACCCGCGCACGAACGTCTGGAGCGAACGCGCTCCGTCACCGCTCAACAGCGGCAACAACGGTGGCGCGACCTACCTCGGTGGAAAGCTCTACCTCTCCTACACCCAGAATGAAGAAATCGCCGTCTATGACATCGCGACGGACACCTGGACGAAAATCCCGAGTCCGCTCGAAGGCACGGGCGACATCACTTCCGGCAACGGCGTTCTCTACCTGGCGCACGAACGTGAATTCGTCCAGTACGACCCGGCCACGGGAATCGTCACGGAACTCGGCGAAGCGCCGGTGTTCGACACGGAACACTGCGGCGAGGAAGGGTTCGAGCCGTGGGGCGGCCTGCAGTTCGACGGTGCCCAGATCTACGGCCATCAGGGTGACGGCTGTCCCGGGTTCGGGGTGTACGGATTCGCCGCCAACAGCTGGACCGAACTGGCCCTGGCCCCCGAAGTCGAACCGGTCGGCGGCGGAGAAGTGGAAGGGCCGGTCCTCGGCAGCGCGCTCTACCCGACCACCAACACCTACCTCACGTACGGCACCTACGAAGGGGAAACCCTCTACCGCTACGACATCGAAGCGGGCACCTGGTCGACGACGCCACTGTCGTTCGGCCCCGAAACCGAAATCGACGACGGCGGCATGGCCTACATCTCCATCCCCGGCCTCGAAGGCGTCTACATCGTCGAAGGCGAGGACGGCGAAAGGTTCGGGCGCTACACCGAACAGAACGTGACCGGCCTCTCCCCGTCGATCTCGGCCAACGTGGTCGGCAACCCGTCGGGCGCCCAGATCACCTACTCGATCCAGGTCAAGAACAGCGGCCCGGAACGAGCGGGCGAAGTGGTCCTGTCGGATTCGCTCTCCGGCGCGTCGCTGTTCTTCTCCGGCGCCTCACAGGGGACCTGCAACGGGACGACGTGCAACCTCGGCGTCCTGCGCAGCGGCCAGAGCGCCGACGTCACGATTAAGGCGAACGCGGCACCCGGGACGGCGACGAGCGTCGCCAAGGTCACCAGCCAGGCGATCAACACCGCCACCGACAGCGCGTCGGTGACCTCCTCGGTCGCCGCGCCGGTCAAGGTGACGCCCCCGCCGCCGCTCCAGTGCGTGGTCTCCAAGAAGCTCCGGGGCCTGCGCGTGAAAGGCGCCAAGAAAGCCCTGCGGGCGGCGCACTGCAAACCGGGCAAAGTCACCCATCGCAACAGCCCGAAGGTCAAGAAGGGCCGCGTCGTCAGCGTCGCCAAAGCGGGCAAATCGCTGCCGGCCGGCACCAAGATCAACCTGACGGTCTCCAAAGGTCCCAAGCCGAAGAAGGCCGCACACCGCAAGCACTAGGTGAAGCCGATGCCCGCGCCGTGTCCACGAGGACGCGGCGCGGGCGCGGCGGCCTGATCAGCCCGGCCGGCCCGGCAGCGTCCGCGGCAGGCCGAACCAGGGGAGCCAGCCGCCCTCGCCGAAGCGGGTGATCGCGGCGATCTCCTCCTCGGCCAGGGTCAGGACGAAGAGGCCGCCGATGCGCCAGACGTCGGCCTGGGGGTCGGGCAGGTAGTAGGCGAAGGCGGGCTGGTTGTTGGCGCGCACGGGGACGAGGCGCGGGCCGCCGCCGGCGCCGTCGCGCCAGAGCGGGCGCGAGCGCATGAAGGCGCCGATCGCCGGCCGGCCGTTGTATTCCAGCGGCTCGGGGGGCATCCGGATCCAGGCGTCCTCGGCGAGCAGCTCGACCACCGTGTCGATCTCCCCCGCCTCCATCGCCTCGGCGAAGCGGTCGAGCAGGCGCCGCTGCGCCGGCGACTCGGGGACGGTGCCACCCGGCCCCCGCTCCGGCGCCGCCTCGAGCCCCACCCGCGCCCGCTGCAGGGCGCTGTTGACCGAGGCCTCGCTGGTCTCCAGCATCGCCGCGACCTCGACCGCGCGGAAGCCGAGCACGTCGCGCAGGACCAGCACCGCGCGCTGGCGCGGCGGCATCCGCTGCAGGCCGGAGACGAAGGCGAGGCCGACCGCCTCCTTGGTCTCGTAGCGGGCGTCGGGGCCGGCCGCGCGGTCGGGCAACCCCTCGAGCAGCTCGTCGGGGAACGGCTGCAGCCAGATCGGCTCGGGCCGGCGGCTCGGCTCGGGCGCGTCGCTGACGCCGCCGGTAGCCTCCATCAGCCGTTGCCGGCGGCCGCTGTCACGGAGCGCGTTGAGGCAGCGGTTGGTGGCGATCCGGTAGAGCCAGGCGCGCAGCGAGGCGCGCTCCTCGAATCCCGGCAGCCCGCGCCAAGCGGAGAGCAGCGTCTCCTGGACGGCGTCCTCGGCATCTTGCAGCGAGCCGAGGATCCGGTAGCAGTGGACCTGAAGCTCGCGCCGGTGCGGCTCGGTGAGCGCGCGGAACGCCTCATCGTCACCGGCCCGGGCCAGCGCCAACGCCGCTTGCGTGGTCATCGCGTGAATCTCCCATCGTCTCGACCTCCTCGTCGTGTTCTGGGTTGAGACACCGCGGGCGGCGCGAATTAATCGCTCAACTCGGGAGCGCGCCGGAGTCGTATCCGGCATGACCTCGAAACAGAAGTGGATCCTCGTCCTGGCCGCGATGGCGGCCTTCATGACCGCGCTCGACAGCCTCGTCGTGACCACCGCGCTGAGCACGATCAAGCTCGACCTCGGCGCCTCGGTCGAAGGCCTCGAGTGGACGGTCAACGCCTACAACCTCAGCTTCGCCGTGCTGCTGATGACCGCCGCCGCGCTCGGCGACCGGCTCGGCCGGCGGCGCGTCTTCGTCGCCGGGATCGGGCTCTTCGTCCTCGCCTCGGCGGCCTGCGGGGTCGCTCCCTCGGTCGGCGCGCTGATCGCCGCCCGCGCCGTCCAGGGCGCCGGGGCCGCCGCGGTCACCACGCTGGCGCTGGCCTTGGTCGGCACCGCCTTCCCGCCGGAGAAGCGCGGCGGCGCGCTCGGCATCTTCTTCGCCGTCAACGGGCTGGCGGTCGCGGGCGGCCCGCTGGTCGGCGGCGCGATCACCCAGGGCATCGCCTGGCAGTGGATCTTCTGGCTGAACGTGCCGATCGGCCTGGCGCTGATCCCGCTGGTGTTGCGCCGGATCCCGGAGAGCCACGGCCCCGACTCCGCCCTCGACCTGCCCGGGCTGGCGCTGGTCAGCGGCGGCGTCCTCGGCCTGGTCTGGGGACTGGTGCGCGGCAACGAGGCCGGCTGGGGCAGCGTCGAGGTGATCGGCGCCTTCGCCGCGGCGGTCGTCCTGCTCGCCGCCTTCGCCATGGTCGAGCTGCGCACGCGGGCGCCGATGCTGCCGATGCGCTTCTTCCGCTCGCGCGCCTTCACCGCCGGCAACGCGGCGATCTTCTGCGCCGTCGGCGGCCTCTTCTGCGCCGTCTTCTTCATGGCCCAGTTCCTCCAGACCGGGCTCGGCTACGACCCGCTCGGCGCCGGCCTCCGCCTCCTCCCCTGGACCGCGACGCTCTTCTTCGTCGCCCCGGTCGCGGGCAAGCTGGTCGACCGCTTCGGCGAGCGCCCGTTCCTCGTCATCGGGCCGCTGCTGCAGGCGATCGGCTTCGGCTGGATCGCCCTCGTCGCCGAAGCGGGGATGAGCTACGGCAGGCTGATCGCGCCGCTGATGGTCGCCGGGGTCGGCATCTCGATGTCCTTCCCGGCGGCCCAGAACTCGGTCGTCAGCTCGGTGCCGGAGGAGGCGATCGGCAAGGCGGCCGGGACCAACACGACGATGCGGGAGCTCGGCGGCGTGCTCGGGATCGCGATCGGCGTCGCCGCCTTCGCCGGAGCGGGCGGGTACGCCTCGCCGGCCGACTTCAGCGACGGCTTCGTCGCCGCGATCTCGGTCAGCGCCGGGCTGTCGGTGGCGGCGGCGCTGTTCGGCGCCGCGCTACCGGGGCGTCAGTCGCCGCTGCAGGCGGAGCCGCGGACCGAGTCGAGCGTCGTGCGCAGCTCGTCGGCCTGACGCTCGGAGAGGCGGGCGGCGAAGGCGAGCTCGAGCTCCCCGGAGACGACCGGGACCATTTCTTCGAGCAGCTCGTTGCCCGCCGGCAGCAGCGTCGCGTAGCTGACGCGACGGTCCGTGTCACAGAAGGTGCGCTCGATCAGGCCGGCCTTGACCAGCCGGTCGACCAGCTTGGTGAGGCCGCCGCGGGTGATCACGAGGGCCTCGGCGAGGTCCCCCATCTTCATCCGCTCCTGCTCGGAGGCGGCGATCGCCGCGAGCATCTCGAACCAGGCGAGCGGCGGCAGCTCGGCGGCGGCGAGCGCCTCCTGGAGGCGGCCCGAGACGGCGGCGTGGGTCTGCGCGAGCGAGCGCCACGCCTCGTGGTGCGGCGAGCAGGTGCCGAGCGGGTTGGGGCGTTCCTGCTCGGCGCGGACGTCAGCCGCGGCGGCGGTGGCGCTCTCCGCGGTGAGGTTGGACAGCTCAGTAGCCATGGCCGGAATAATGACACATGGTACTTGTCAGGTCAATAGTTGCTGTTTCAAGTATTTCTGCTACGATCGTTTCTGCGTCAACTAACTCTTCCGAATCATCCCAAGCGCAAGAACGAAAGGCCCAAGAAATGAGCACCGACACCGTCAACCAGAAGGTCCCGACCGGGACCTGGACCGTCGACCCGGTCCACTCCTCCATCTCCTTCGCGGTCACCCACAACAACGTCGCGACCTTCCGCAGCGGCTTCGGCAGCTACGAGGCGACCCTGAGCGGCGGCGACCAGCCGAAGCTCGAGGGCTCGGTCGACGTGCAGTCGATCGACATCGACGAGGCCCAGCTGAAGGGCCACCTGATGACGCCGGACTTCTTCGACGCCGAGCGCTTCCCGAAGCTGACCTTCAGCTCGACCCGCTTCGACGTCGCCGACGACGGCAGCGTCCGCCTCGCCGGTGAGCTCTCGATCAAGGGCAACACCCGCGAGGTCGAGGCGACCGGTCGCTTCGGCGAGATCGGGTCCGACCTCGGCGGCAACCCCCGCGTCGCCCTCTCGGTCGCGACCGCGGTCGACCGGCGTGACTTCGGCATCGAGTTCAACGCCGATCTGCCGAGCGGCGGCCAGGTCCTCGAGTGGGAGGTCACCATCAACGTCGACCTCGAGCTCGTCGCCCAGGAGGGCTGATCATGAGGGTCCTGGGCATATCCGGCAGCCTGCGCCGGGACTCCTACAACGCCGCCCTACTGCGGGCAGCCGCCGAGCGGCTGCCCGACGGGGTGGAGCTCGAGGTGTTCGAGCGGCTGGCGGAGATCCCCCCGTACGACGCCGACCTCGAGGAGTCCGGCGAGACCCCGGACGCGGTCGCGGATCTGCGCGAGCGGATGCGCGCCGCCGACGCGGTCCTCGTCGCCACTCCCGAGTACAACAGCTCGATCCCGGGCGCGCTCAAGAACGCGCTCGACTGGGCCTCGCGCCCGGCCGGAGAGAGCGCCCTGATGGGCACCCCGGCGGCGGTCGTCGGCGCCTCGACCGGCATGTTCGGCGCGGTCTGGGCACAGGCCGAGACCCGCAAGGTCCTCGGCGCCCTCGGCGGCCGCGTCCTCGAGCGTGAATTCCCCGTCGCCCGGGCGCAAGACGCCTACGCCGACGGTCAGCTACAACTCTCGCCCGAGCAATCGGCCGCGCTCGAGGAGCTCGTCCGCGAGTTGATCGCCTCCGCCGAGGAGGCAAACGAAGCACGCACCGCCGCGGCCGCGGCCTAGCGACCCCTCCATTTCACAGCGCGACCTCGAGCCACCGGCCCGAGGCGCCGCCGGCGCGTCAGGACCCCCCAGGCGCGCCGGCGGCGCCTAGCCGCTGTAGACCCAGGCGTAGCGCTTCGCGGAGCGTTCGTGGGCGCGCTCCTTCGCCCTCGCGAAGGCGAGGTTGCGGGTGAGGCCCACGCCGGCGACGAAGACGCCGTTGCGCTTCAGGACCAGCGCCGCGTACTGGTTGGAGACCCAGACGGCGACTCGGCAGCCGCTCTGGTGGCACTGGGCGAGCGCCCGCTTCTTCGCGTGGTGCGAGGTCGAGTAGTCATAGGAGACGCCGACCTTGCCGGTCCGCGGGTTGACCGCGATCGCGCCCCAGTCGGCGGCCGCGAAGGCGGGCACGGCGAGCGCCATCAGCAGCGCGGCGATCGAGGCGATGGACAGGACACGGATACGTCTCGTTCTCCCCAGCATGGGGCGATCCCTACCCAGCCTGGCGCGTTTGATTCCTCAGTGGTGCGGCAATGCCCAGAAGGCGATCACCGAGAAGTGGAGGACGGCGGCGGCGAGGACGAAGGCGTGGAAGACCTCGTGGTAGCCGAAGATCGCGGGATTCGGGTCGGGGCGCTGGGTCGCATAGACGATCGCGCCTGCCGTGTAGAGGAGCCCGCCCGCGGCGAGGAGCAGGGCGCCTGCCGGGCCGAGCCCGTCCCAGAGCTGCGGGTAGGCGACGACCGCGACCCACCCGATCGAGAGGTAGACGACGGCGGAGACCCACTTCGGGTGGCCGATCCAGACCATCTCGACGATCGCCCCACCGATCGCCCCGGCCC
>DAIQOT010000206.1:0-6169 GCA_036787695.1 Solirubrobacterales bacterium
CAGCCAACACCCCTGACACCGGGATCGCGAGTCGCACTGGTGGCCGCCATGACCACCCTCGCCGGTGGCGAATCCAAAGACCCGTTGAGCGACGGCACCGCCGAACGCGTCTTCCGTCACCTGGAAGGACTCGGCGTCCCGTCGGGAGGCTGGATAACGGTGATGAACCGGAGCGATCTTAGGCGACTCCTCGGTGGCATCTCGAAGGCATCCACCTTCCGCCGCGCTGCCTCCTTCCTGAATGAAGCTAGCGCCGAGGGGGTGGTCGCCAGCGCCTGGCAGAAGACTGGCCTAGCGGCGATCGGCGTAGCCGTACTAGCGCACCCCGACGGCGAGAAAACCCTGGGGCCGCCAGAGGTCGAGGACTGCGAGCAATTGCGGGCCGTTTTCACCCACCTGCTCAGGACCGAGACGGGGCGGGAGCAGCTTGGCGGTCTGCTGCGGCACCAGTTCGGCGCCAGCGAACTAGGGCGCAACCGAGCGATCACGGCCCTTCGAGAGTCCGGGCTGCAGCCTCGCGAGATTTTCGGCGAAATCCTTCTGTCGGCTGCGCTGCCAACCGCCCGGCTGCTCGACTTCATCCGAGAGAACGTCGACTACTTCGCCTCCTGGCTCCATCTTCCCGACCCCTATCGCGATGCCCTGCAAATCGGCATCTCGCGGCGCAGGGGGCTCCCACGATCCTTACGCCACTGACGACCCCGACAACGGGCGAACGCATGTTCGCTCCGCCGCGCGTCCCGGTAACTTTGCAGCGTGTCGATCGCAGGCTGGCAGCGCACCGTGGCGCATCTCGACATGGATGCTTTCTATGCGAGCTGTGAGCTGCGGAAGCATCCCGAGCTGAGGGGGAAGCCCGTGGTCGTCTGCGGCTCGGGACCGCGGGCGGTGGTGACGACGGCGAGTTACGAGGCGCGGAAACTGGCGGGGATCCACTCCGCGATGCCCGCCGCGGTGGCGCGGCGACGGCTGCCGAACGCGATCTACCTGCCGCCCGACTTCCCCACCTATCGGGAGACCTCCGCCGTGGTGATGGAAGTGCTGCGGGCGAACGTCGAGGTGGTCGAGGTCGTCGGGCTCGACGAGGCTTATCTGGACCTGACCGGGATCTTCTCGCCGAAGGCGACGATGCGGCGGATCAAGGCAGAGATCCGCGAGCGGACCGAGCTGACCTGCTCGGTGGGGATCTCGGAGTCACGGCTGCTCGCGAAGATGACCAGCGAGCTCGGCAAGCCGAACGGGATGGTCGTCGTCTCCCGCGAGGACGCCTTGGCGCGCTTCGGCGCGGGCCCGCCGGGGGTCGTCCCCGGGATCGGGCCGAAAACTGTCGAACGGCTCGAAAAGCTCGGCATCGGCTCGCTCGAGGAGCTCGGGAAATGGGATCGGCGCGACCTCGAAGCGCGGTTCGGCGCGCGCTCGGGCGCCTGGCTCCACAGCCGCGGAAACCTGCTCGACCAGACGCCGATCAGCGTCACGCGGGAGACGAAATCGCAGTCGGTGGAGACGACCTTCGACGTCGACGTCGCCGACCTCGGAGAGCTGGAGAAAGTGCTGCGCGAGCAGACCGAGGAGCTCTGCCGCAGGCTGCGCAAGAAGGAGCTGGAGGGGCGCTCGATCGGGATCAAGGTCCGCCTCGACGACTGGACCAACATCACGCGGTCGCAGTCCGTGGAGGCGGCGACCAACGACCCGGAGGTCGTCTGGCCGATCGCCCTCGACCTGCTGCGGGCCTACGACCCGCCACGGCCGGTGCGGCTGCTCGGCGTCCGCCTCGCCTCCTTCGGCGAGGAGGCCGAGAGCGCCGCCGAGGAGGACGAGCCGCAACTCCGACTCGCCCTCCCCGGCTGACGCGCACCCGGCGTTCGCTGTAACCCGCGCTATCCGCGGGAAAGTGCGAACGCCGACGCGGGGCCCTAGTGGTTGGCCATCACGTCGCCGACGCCCGGGAAGCCGAGCCGGTCCTTCGTCGCTTCGGTCAGGTCGTAATCACGACCGGCGACGTAGGGACCGCGGTCGATCACCGGGACGGTGATCGCGCGGCCGTCATAGCGGAGCTTCACCATCGTGCCGCAGGGCAGCGTCTTGTTGGCGACGCCGAGGGTCCCCGGCTCGAGGGTGCCGCCACAGGCGACGCCGTTGCCGTACAGGCCGGGGCCGTAGTAGGACGCCCCCGCGAAGCGGTAGGAGGTCAGGTGGCGGACCTTGCTGTGGGAGCCGCGCACCCGCTTGCCGTGGACGCCGAAGGCCTCCACGCTGTAGTTGCCGATCTCGCCCGCGTTCAACTTCACCCGGAAGGTGCCGTTGGACTTGGTGCGGAGCGCGAGGGTCTGGCGGTCAGGACCGCCGACGACGACCTTGACCTGATGGGCGCCACTGGGGCGCACCTTGCCTCGCAGCGCCACGCTGCCACCGGTCAGCACCGAGTGCTTGGTGACGTGCAGCGTGACGTGTGACTTGACCCGCTTGTGCGCATGATGCTGGTGCCGCTGGGGGTGCGCCTGGTGCTGATGCTGCTGGGCGACCGCCGGCGACGCGCCGATCGAAAGCGCCATGGCGGCGCCGATCACGGGCAGGATGAATCGCATCGTGTAATCACTCGCTTTCTGCCTGCCTACGGGGTTAGCTGACGGGCTCGCGGGACCCGGCCTTCGTGGCCGGTCCCGTTACAAGCGCGGCAAGGCGCCTGATTCGCCCCCGGCGCCGTCCGGAGAAGTGGATTGACGGCGCGATTTGGGTCCCCCGCTCCCGCTCGCGCCTTGGCGAGGGGATTCGGCAGATGGGTTCTTTCCTTTGTGGAGAGAACACGCTAGGGCGCCGAAGGGATCACCCGTGTGATGGGACGCACAGATGTGAGCAGATGCACACAATCGTGCGAGGACGCCGAAAACGCCCGCAAACCGCCCTGCAAAGCGGAGGAAAATGGTCCACACGGCCTGAACACCGTGTGCGAAGATGACCGCGTGGGCAATGCAGACCGGCTGTCCGGGCTCGATTCGTCGTTTCTCCATATGGAGCGCGACGGTGCCCACATGCACGTCGCCTCGACGATCATCTTCGAAGGCCCGGCGCCCTCCCACGAGGATTTCCGCGACCACATCGCCTCGCGCCTGCACCTGGTGCCGCGCTTCCGCCAGAAGCTGCGCTCGGTGCCGTTCGGGCAGGGCCGGCCGGTCTGGGTCGACGACCCGCACCTGAACCTCGACTACCACGTCCGCCAGACCGCGCTCCCCTCCCCCGGCTCCGACGAGCAGCTGCGCAACCTCGCGGCGCGGATCTTCTCCCAGCAGCTCGACCGCTCCAAGCCGCTGTGGGAGCTGTGGCTGGTCGAGGGCATGGCCGACGGCCGCTTCGCGGTGATCGGTAAGAGCCATCACGCGCTGGTCGACGGCGTCTCCGGGATCGACATCACCACCGTCCTCTTCGACCTCGACCGTGAGCCGCCGCGCCCATCCCCGCCGCCGCCCTGGCTCGCCCGCCCCGAACCGACGGACGCCCAGCTGCTCGGCGACGCGCTGAAGGAACGCGTGACCAGCCCCGGGGAGATCGTCCGCGGCGTCCGTCACGCGCTGCGCGGCCCGCGCCAGGTGGTGCACGGGGCCGCGGCGACGACGAAGATGGTCGGCGCCGGCCTCAAGGCCCCGCCGACGCCGTTCAACGTCGAGATCGGGCCGCACCGGCGCTTCGAGATGTCGCAGGCGAGCCTCGCTGACCTGAAGCGGGTCAAAGACGCCAACGGCGGCACCGTCAACGACGTGATCCTCTCGATCGTCTCCGGCGCGATCGGCAACTACCTGCGCGCCCGCGGCCACGAGACCGGCGGGATGACGCTGCGGGCGATGGTGCCGGTCTCGATCCGCGAGGCCGAAGAGCACGGCGCGCTCGGCAACCGGATCTCGGCGATGATGGCGCCGTTGCCGGTCTGGAGCGAGGACCCGGTCGAGCGCCTCCACGTCGTCACCGAGGCGATGGGCGACCTGAAGGCCTCGGGCCAGGCGGTCGGTGCCGAAATCCTCACCCGGCTGACCGACTTCGCCCCGACCACGATCGTCTCCCAGGCGGCCCGCCTGCAGCCCGCGCAGCGCTTCTTCAACCTGGTGGTGACGAACGTGCCGGGGCCGCAGTTCCCGCTCTACGTGCTGGGACGGCAGATGGAGTCGATCTTCCCGATGGTGCCGCTGGCCCAGAAACAGGCGCTCTGCATCGGGATCGTTTCCTACAACGGGCAGGTGAACTTCGGGCTGATCGGTGACTACGACGCGATGCCCGACCTGGCCAGCTTCAAGCTCGACCTCGAGGCGGCGACCGAGGAAGCGATCGCCACCGCCCCGCCGGCGCCGGCCGCGAAGACCCGGGCGGCGGCGGCCCGCACCAACGGCGCCGCGGCGCCGAACTAGCGCCGCGCTCCGCGACTCGCGTCAGCCGACGACTTCGCCGCTGATCGTGAACGGCTCGTCGTTGCCGGTGTAGTCCCAGGCTTCTTCGACCGGGTCGTAGCCATCGGTCTGGGTGTCGGCGTTGACGACGACGGCGGTGATCCGCTTGAAGCGGCTCGGGTCGGGGAGCCGCGCGACCAGTTCGCCGCCCGCTTCGCGGTAGTCGACCGATTTGACCGTGCGTCCGTCGCGCCCCGAGCCGACGCGCCCGACCAGCGCCAGCCCCGCCGCGATCCCTTCCGGCGCGGTGACGTGGACCTCGACCGCGCTCCCTTCGACCGCGGGAACCCGGATCAGGGTGAACGTGGTGTGGTTGAGGCGGCGCGTCCGCGGCGCTCCGTCGAGGGTCAGCGTCCCCTGCCGCGGCATGTCGGGATAGAGGTAGCTCTCGCGGAAGCCGGTCCCGGTCCGCCACTCGGAGACGTCGGCGGCGAAGCGGGTGAATTCGTGGCCGAAGGTCGAGCCGCCGGCGGCGTGGAGCGCCTCTTCGTAGGCGGCGACCGCGAACCCCGGCGGCTGCGCGCCGGCGGCGTCTTCCCAGACGTCGCGGACGATCGGCCGCCCGTAGTGGTGGGCCAGCCACTCGTTCCAGACCGCCGAGCCGTACTCCTTCATCGACCCCTGGGTCAGCGGCCGCTTCCACATCCCGGTCCGTTTGCCGGTCCCGACCCAGCGGCGGACGTAGCGCAGGTAGTCGTTGATCCCGTTGTAGACCTGATCCTCCATCCAGACCGCGCTCGACTCGGCGAACCAGGGGTCGCGTTCGACGTCTTCGGCGGCGATGCCGTACTGGAGCACATGGTCGTACTCGTGGGCGAGCGTCACCTTTAGGTCACGCCCCGGCTTCGTCCCCGGATAGTCGAAGCGGCTGTAGTCGTTGTCGAGGACGAGGTAGGCGCTGCGGCGCGTCGGGGCGCCGTCGAGGCCGGTTTCGGCGGGGTCGGTCGCGGTGTAGCCGAAGACCTGCTCCCCGGCCAGTTCGGTGAGGTAGATGTCGGTCTTGTCGTGGCCGCCGCCTCGGACCCCGTCGCCGAGCGGCGCCGGCCAGCCGAGCACTTCGTTCTCGACGTGATGGACGTTTTCGGCGACCGCGAGGACGCGCTCGACGTAGTCGGGGATGCCGTCGCCGTCGCGATCGGTCCGACTTGGGGCGTCGATCCCGAAGGCCGCCCAATGAACGCAGAAGTGGGCGCCGCAATCGGGCGACGCGGCCGCCTCGGAGGCTTCCCAAGGCGTCCGACTCGGCCGGATCCCCGGCTCGCCCGGGTGCGCGGCGAGGGCCATGCCGGGCAGCGCCACGAAGAGCGCCGCGGCGGCCGCGGCGGAGGTAAGGAGGCGCGACCGCATGAGCGGACCTTAGCGGCGACCTTTAAGCGTTTCCGGCCACTGCACGAGGGCGCTTGCGCGGTTCGAAATCCTTGGCATGCAAGGAAAAGGAACCACGCAGGCGGCCGGACGACGCGGCGGGTCGCGATAATCCAACCCCGTGCGCCTGGCCCTCGCCCAGATCAACCCCACCGTCGGCGACGTCGACGGTAACACGGCGAAGATCGCCGAGTGGATCGAGCGCGCCCGCGAACAGGGCGCCGAGCTGGTCATCTTCCCCGAGCTCTGCATCCCCGGGTACCCGGCTGAGGACCTCTACCTGAAGCGCCACTTCCTCGCCGCCAACGTCGCCGCGGTGGAGCGGCTCGCGGCGGGGCTCGCGCCCGGGATCGCGGCCGACAACTGCTCGA
>DAIQOT010000206.1:6179-7256 GCA_036787695.1 Solirubrobacterales bacterium
GAGCCGGTCGAGGCCGGCGGCGACTACCGCCACGCCTACAACTCGCTCGCCGTCCTCGCCGACGGCGCCGTCCAGCGCGTCTACCGCAAGAACCGCCTCCCCAACTACTCCGTCTTCGACGAGCAGCGCTACTTCGTCCCGGGGACCGACGACGAGGTGATCGAGATCGCCGGCACCGGGGTCGGACTGACGATCTGCGAGGACGCCTGGGCGCCGGGCCCGCCCGGGCAGGCCGAGGCCGACGCGGGCGCGACGATCGTCGCCAATCCCTCCGGCTCGCCCTACCACCGCGGCAAGGGGCGCGAGCGCGAAGAGATGTTCGGCGAGCGGGCGCGCGAATACGGCGCCTACTTCGCCTTCGTCAACCTGGTCGGCGGCCAGGACGAACTCGTCTTCGACGGCCAGAGCCTGCTCTTTGCGCCCGACGGGACCGTGATCGCCCGCGCCGCCCAGTTCGAGGAGGAGCTGCTGGTCACCGAGGTTCCCCCCGGCCCGGGCGCGGCGCCGCTCGCCGACCCGCTCGCCGACCTCGACGAGGTCTACGGAGCGCTCGAGCTCGGCCTCCGCGACTACGTCGAGAAGAACGGCTTCAAGCACGTCGGGCTGGGGATCTCGGGGGGGATCGACTCGGCGCTGGTGGCGATGCTCGCGGTCGACGCGCTCGGGCCGGAGCGGGTCACGCTGGTGGTCATGCCTTCGCCCCATTCGAGTGAGGAAACCCAGGCCGACGGCCGTCAGATCGCCCATAACCTGGGGACCGGCCTGATCGACATCCCGATCGGGCCGATGATGGAGGGGTACGGCGAGGCGCTTCAGACGCACCTGCGCCCCGCCGCCGAGGACGCCGACGCGAGCCCCGACCCGGCGAAACCGTCGGCGCCGGACCTCACCGCCGAGAACATCCAGGCGCGGATCCGCGGCAACCTGATGATGGCGCTGTCGAACCGCCACGGCTGGCTGGTGCTGACGACCGGCAACAAGAGCGAGATGTCGGTCGGCTACGCGACCCTCTACGGCGACATGGCCGGCGGCTTCGCCCCCATCAAGGACTGCAGCAAGCTGCTGGTGTATCAGCTC
>DAIQOT010000207.1:0-7233 GCA_036787695.1 Solirubrobacterales bacterium
GTCCGACCACGCGGCGGGGATCGCGGAAGCGCTTGGGCGGGTCCCGATCGGGCGGCTCGTCTACGGGCGGCTCGATCGCGAATACCTCGCGAATGCCCGTGACGATGGCGCCGTCCCCGATCAGGTCGCGGCCGGGACGATGCTCCGCTCGGGCTCACTGCGGCTCGAAGTCCTCTGGCCGCCGCCCGACCGTCTCGCCGAAGCGCCCCCCGACACCGACCCGAACCTGCTCGCCCTCGTCATCCGCGCTCGCTGGCACGACTTCACGATGCTCCTGACCGCCGACGCTGAGGCCGAATCGACGCCTCTCGAACCGGGGCCGATCGACGTCCTCAAGGTCGCCCACCACGGCAGCGACGACGCGGGTCTCGGCTCGCTCCTCGAACGTATCCATCCCCGGCTCGCCGTCATCTCGGTCGGCGCGCACAATCCCTACGGCCACCCGACCCCAGGCACGCTCGCGACCCTCGCGGCGCATCATGTCCCGACGCTGCGGACCGACCTCGACGGGACGGTCGAGGTCGACGTTCGCCGCCGGACCTTCTCTGTAAGGTCGAACTGATGCCCGACGAGATGCGCCCGCTCTACCTGATCTCCGGCACCGACGGGTCGAAAATCGAAGCCACCCGGCAGCGACTGCGCGCCCGCGCCGAACGGGAGGGGGGAGACGGTGCGCTCGAGGTCTTCGAGCCGAGCGAGGGCCGCGGCGCCCCCGATCACGAGGCGCTGGTGGCGGCAATCCCGGCGATGTCGTTGATGGGCACGCGCCGCTACCTGCTCGCCGACGGGGTCGAGAAATGGCGCGACAAACAGCAGGCGACGGTCGCCGAGGCGATCGGTGGGGAACTGCCGCCGGACCTCACGCTGGTCCTGATCGCACGCGCCAAAGCCCCGGCCAAACTGCTGAAAGCGGTCAAAAAAGCCAAGGGCGAGATCCACAACTTCGAGGCGCCGAAAGCGCGCGACATGCCCCGCGTCCTCGTCGGCGACGCCCAGCGGCTCGGCTTCAAGCTCGAGCCCGCCGCTGCCCGACTGCTGGTCGAACGCATGGGAGCCGAGCCGCTGCGCCTGCACAACGAGCTCGAGCGCCTCGCCCTCTGGGCCGGCGATTCGGGCCAGGTCACCGCCGCCGACCTCGAGGAGATGATCGCCGACACCTCCGAAGCCGCCGTCTGGACCCTCTCCGACGCGGTCATCGAGGGCGACGCCCGCACCGCGCTACGGGTCGGTGAGCAGCTGATCGAGCAGGGCGAGAACGTCACCGGCCTGATCTACGGCCTCGCTTCCAAACTCCGCGCCGCCTGCGCGGCCGCGGCGATGCTCGAGGAGGGGATGTCCCCGCGCGAGGTCGAAGGCAGCCTCAAAATGCACCCCTACGCGGCGAAGCTGCTGGTCGGCCGCTTGCAGAACACCGACGTCTCCAACCTCCGCCTCGCCACTGAGGCCCTCGCCCAACTGGAGCGCTGGTGTCGCGGCGACGCCGACTACGGCGACGAGCTTGCGCTCACCCTGGCGCTGCGCACGGCGACTGGCGCGACGGCTTAGGTCGTCGTCGCTTCAGCTTCGTCCCGCACATCAGCGGCGCGATATTCGCGCAGGGGTTGGCGGGGGGTTGAGGCGCGGAGTGCCGTTACTTCGGAGTGAACTACTCGGCGGTGGCGCCGACCGAGGCTGCAATGCGGGCCGCTTTGGCCTTCTTGCGCGCGCCGGTGTTCTTGTGCAGGGCGCCCTTTTGGACTGCCTTGTCGATCTTCGAGGTCAGCTCGCGCTGCTCTTTCTCGATCGCGCTCGAGTCGCCGGACTCGACCGCCGTCTCCAGGCGCCGGAAGTACGTCTTCACGGTGCTGGTCAGCAGTCGGTTCTCGGTCCGCTCGCGCTCGCTGCGAAGTATCCGCTTTTTCTGTGAGGCTATGTTGGCCATGTCGTCAGTGCCCGGCCGAGGTTTCTCGGCCCCTGGGCGGCCGCCGACTATAGCGACTGAGACCGAAGCTTGGAGAGTCCCGAAGCACCCGACACCCCGACCCATGGCCTGACGGCCATCAACGCCGACGTTGCGATCGGCGAGGCGGAGGCGTTCTACCCGAGCGAGGAATTCGTCCTGCCGACCCCGCGCGTCGGTCAGGGCGGCCGGATCGCGCGATCGACCGCGTTCTTCTCCGCCGCCACGGCCGCATCGCGCATCGCCGGCCTCGCCCGCGAAGTCGTCGCCGCCGGCTACTTCGGCGTCGCCGGCCCGATCTCGGCGTTCACGATCGCCTTCCAGGTCCCCAACCTGGTCCGGGCGCTGTTCGCCGACGCCGCCCTGCAGCCGGCCTTCGTCCCGGTCTTCACCGACCTCGTCGGCAAACGCCAGTTCAAAGAGGCTTTCCGCCTCGCCTCGACTCTGCTGCTTCTGATCACGATGGTGATGGGAGCGCTGACCGCGATCTTCGTCATCGCCGCGCCGCTCGTGATCCCGCTCTTCGCGCCCGGTTTCTCCGAACACAAGCACCTGATGGACCTGACGGTCTCGCTGTCGCGGGTCCTCTTCCCGATCCTGATCCTGCTCGGGGCCAGCGGCATCGTCGTCGGCATCCTCAACAGCTACGACCGCTTCGGCGCCTTCGCGATCTCGCCGTTCTTCTGGAACGTCGCGATCATCATCGCCCTGGTCGTCCTGAAGCCGCTGTTCGCGCCGCAGAACCAGATCTACGCCTACGCGATCGCGATCCTGATCGGCACCGCGGTGCAGCTGGCGATCCCGGCCTGGGACCTACGCAATACCCCGTTCCACTTCACCTGGAGCTTCGAATGGCGCAATCCGGGCGTGCGCCGGGTGCTGCTGCTGATGCTGCCGGTGACGATCAGCCTCGGCCTGATCAACTTCAACGCGCTGATCAACAGCACCTTCGGCAGCCTCGTCTCGACCGACGCGCCGGCGGCGATCGACAAAGCCTTCCGCCTCTACCAGCTGCCGCAGGGGATCTTCTCGGTGGCGATCGCGACCGTCCTCTTCCCGACCCTCGCCCGCTACGCCAACGCCAAAGAATTCGTCAACCTGCGGGCGACGCTGGCGAACGGGATGCGCCAGATCCTCTTCGTCCTGCTGCCCGCGACGGCGCTGATCCTCGCCCTCTCGACGCCGATCATCCGCCTCGTCTACCAACGCGGGGAATTCCACCCGCATGACACGCAGGTCGTCAGCACGGCGCTCTTCTGGTTCGCCTTCTCGCTGCCGACGAACGGCGTCTACCTGCTGCAGACGCGGACCTTCTTCAGCCTCCAGCGGCCGTGGCAGGCGACGGCGCTCGCGGTGATCGACCTGGTCGTCTCGGCGGCCGCGGCGGCGGCGCTCTACAAGCCCTTCGGCATCGGCGGGATCGTCGCCGGGACCGGGATCGGCACCAGCGCCGCGGTCTTCGCCCAGGCCTACATCCTGCGCCGCAAGTTCGGTGGCCTGGAGCTGGGACGGCTGCTCTCGACCGTGATCCGCATCTCGATCGCCTGCGCGGCCATGGCCGCGGTCAGCTGGGTCATCTGGGACGTGCTGAACAGCGCGCTCGGGGAGGACACTCCGGCCCAGATCATCTCGCTGGGGACGGGCATGGCGATCGGCGGCGTCGTCTACCTCGCTGTCGCGAGGGCCCTGCGGATCGCCGAGTTCGAGCAGATCATGCGCCTCCTGCTGCGACGGCGCCGGGCCTAGGGGCGAGGTGCTCGGGCCGGGTCGATACCTGCTGGGCGTGGTGGAGTTGTTGTGGCTGGTGGGCTTCGCCTGGCTCGGCGCGTCCCAGGTCCGCCGCCGCTGGGTTCCCCGGCTGACGGGAGAGGCGGCCTTCCTCTCGACCCTCGTGATCGCTGTGGCGCTGCTCATCTGGGTCGCCGAGGCCCTGGGCACCCTGAGCGCCTTCAAGCCCGTCCCTTACTTGGCCGCGGTCGCGATCCTGGGCCTCGCCCTGTGGCGCCTCGTCCACGTCGACCCCGAAACCGAGCGGCCGGCTCGACTCAAACGCCCGTCCTTGATCGCCACCGTCATCGGCCTGGTGATCGCCGGCATCGCCATCGGCCACTTCGTCAGCGGGGTGAAGCTGCGGCTCGGCACCGGGATGACCGGCTTCGACTCCACCTGGTACCACGGCCCCTTCGCGGCCGGCTTCTACCAGTCCGGCAATACGATCGACCTCCATCTCATCGCGCCCCAGTTCCTCGCCTGGTTCTACCCGGCGAACAGCGAAGTCGTCCACGCGATCGGCATGCTTGCCTTCTCCCGGGACCTGCTCTCGCCGCTGCTGAACCTCGGCTGGCTGGTCGGGTGCCTGCTGGCGTGCTGGTGCATCGGTCGGCCGTTCGGGGTGGCGCCTTGGTCGCTCGCGCTCGGCGCGATCGCGCTGTCGGTGCCGGCCCTCGGGGATCAGGCCGGGGAGGCAAGGAACGACATCGTCGGGATCTTCTTCCTGCTCAGCGCGGTCGCGATTGCTCTGAACGCGGCGGCGGTCCCCGGGGGAATTCGCAGACCTGGCCGGTCGGCAGTTAGGTCTGCGAATTCCCCCGGGGATGCAGTGGCGGGGGAGGGCGGTCGAACTCAGGGAACGACGAGCGCGGGTGAGGAGCGCGGGCTACAGACTGGAGCGCTGCTACTTGTCGGCTTGGCGATTGGCCTGGCCGCCGGGACGAAGCTCAACTTCCTGTTGCCTGCGGCGGTGCTCGTGCTGGGGCTGACGGCGTTGGCACCGAAGGGGCGGCGATGGACGACGCTCTTCTGTAGCGGCGGAATGGCTCTGGCAGGCGGCGGCTACTGGTACCTGCGGAACCTGATCCACAGCGGCAATCCGCTGCCCTGGATCCATCACCTCGGCCCGATCGACCTGCCGTCGCCCGAACAAGCTTTGGGGGGCCGCGAAGCCCACAGCGTCATCTCCTACCTGACGAACGGCTCTGTCTGGTCCGACTGGTTCTTCCCCGGCCTCCACGGCGCCCTCTGGATCGTCTGGCCACTGGTCGGAGCCGCCGCGCTCGTCGGACTGCTCCTGGCCCTGATCCCGTTGCTCTTCAGCCGCACTTCCGCATCACCGCCCCGTTGGTGGGCCGAAAACCCGTCAGATAGTCCGGTTTTCGGCCCATCAACATCGGCTGCCGGGAGGACCGTGGCGGGGGTGTTGGCGATCGCGGGGCTCGTGGGGCTGGCGGCGGCGGTTTCGTGGCTCGTGTCGCCGACGTCGGCGTCGGGGTCGAGCGGGATGCCACGGGGATTTGAATCGGGGCTCCGATACCTGACCCCGGCGCTCATCCTCGGCCTCGCCCTGCTCCCGACCGTGCCACCGCTCCGAGCCCTCGCCGCTCGCCTCGCCTCCCTGGGTCCGGCCTTCGGCGAGCGCCCATTGCCACCCGCCGGGGGCTCTGCTGCCGCGTCCGATCGGCCGGTTCCCGCGAGCGATCCGGTCCCCGCCGACCGTCTGCATTTGGGTGCGCATAGCGACCCCAAACGCAGACGCACTGTTGAGGAAGAGCGACTTCCGCGTCGATGGGTCGCGGCGATCGTCGCGGGGGCCGTGGTGCTCGGGGTGGTCGTCGGCTATCCGGTCCAGCGGCACTACCTGCACGATCGATATCGGGACCCGAGCTTCACGACGCCGGGGCTGGATGCCGCCTTCGCTTGGGCCCAGGGCGTCTCGGGGGCGCGGATCGCGACGACGAGCACGCGGCAGTACCCGCTCTTCGGTACCGACCTTTCGAATCGGGTCGCCTACATAGGGATCAAGCGGCCGCATGGGGGCTTCGAGGAGGCGCAGAACTGTCGGCAGTTCCGGCGCTTCATCGACGAAGGGGACTACGACTACGTTGTCGCCACCCGCGATCGGATCGAAGCTGGGAAGCCCGCCTATCCGCCGCAGGTGAAGTGGACCGAAGGGCCGAGCGCGGAAGTCGTGCTGAAGAAGAAGCCGACGGTCGTATTCCGAGTCACAGGGCCGCTCGACCCGAAGACCTGCCCGTAATTTCCGCTCGTCCGAGTGGGAGGGGGGAGAAAACGGGTGCTTCCAGGCCTTAGGTACCTGCGACCAGCGTACGCGCCGGCACCCCAGCGGGACGTGGTGGAGGGGCGCCCGACCTCGGCTCTGTTCATACTCGTGGCTCGCCCATGGACAAGATTCGTAACTTCTCGATCATCGCCCACATCGACCACGGCAAGTCGACGCTCGCCGACCGCATCCTCGAGCTCACCGGCGCGGTCGATCCGAAAAAAATGCAGGCACAGCTGCTCGACTCGATGGACCTGGAGCGCGAGCGCGGGATCACGATCAAGGCGCAGGCCGTGCGGGTCGAGTACAAGGCCGAGGACGGCGAGACCTACCACTTCCAGCTGATCGACACGCCCGGGCACGTCGACTTCTCCTATGAGGTGTCGCGGAGCCTCGCCGCCTGCGAGGGCGCGCTGCTCGTCGTCGACGCCGCGCAGGGGGTCGAGGCGCAGACCGTCGCCAACACCTACCTGGCGATCGAAAACGGGCTCGAGCTGATCCCGGTGATCAACAAGGTCGACCTCCCCGGCGCCGAGCCCGAGCGGGTCGCCCAGGAGATCGCCGACCTTCTCGGCACCGATCCCGAGGACGCTCTCTGGATCTCCGCCAAGACCGGCAAAGGCGTGCCCGAGGTGCTCGAGGCGATCGTCGCCCGCATCCCGCCGCCGACCGGCGAGGTCGAGGCGCCCGCCCGCGCCCTCATCTTCGACTCCGAGTTCGACCAGTACCGCGGCGTGATCGCCTACGTGCGGATGTTCGACGGCCGCTTCCGCAAGGGCGAGCGGATCCTCGCGATGCAGAACGGGACCCGCGCCGACATCGATGACCTCGGCTTCTTCCGGCCGGCGATGACCGCCGTCAAAGACGTCGAGGCCGGGGACGTCGGCTACCTGATCACCGGGATCAAGGACGTGACGATGCTGCGGGTCGGCGACACGCTGACCGCCGACGCGGTCCCCGCCACCGAGGCGCTCGAGGGCTACCGCGAGGTCCGCCCGATGGTCTTCTGCGGTCTCTTCCCGATCGACACCGACCGCTTCGAAGAGCTCCGCGACGCGCTCGAAAAGCTGTCGCTGAACGACGCCGCTCTCTCTTGGGAGCCGGAGACCTCGGAGGCGCTCGGCTTCGGCTTCCGCGTCGGCTTCCTCGGCCTCCTCCACATGGAGATCGTGCGCGAGCGCCTCGAGCGCGAGTACAACCTCGACCTCCTCGCGACGACGCCGAACGTGCGCTACAT
>DAIQOT010000043.1:0-21260 GCA_036787695.1 Solirubrobacterales bacterium
TGGGCGGTGACGACGAGGTCGAGTTCGGTGCGCAGGTGGCGCCGCGAGATCCCGAGAAGTTTGTCGTCGACGTTGGAGATGATCCCGATCTCGTACTTTTTGCCGAGCCGGTCCATCGCCGCGTTGGCCTCGCGGAAGGGCAGCCAGTAGGCGACGCTGTTGGGCAGGAACTGGGCCCGCGAGGGCTCGATTTCCCAGCCGAACTCACCGGCGACTTTGACGATCGTGCGGCGCAGGACCTCGGCGTAGAGCTCGTAGGAGCCGGCCATGACTTCCGCCTCGACCTCGAAGAAGCGGTCTAGAAAGGGTTGCTCTTCGAAGGTGAAGCCATCTTTTGCAGCCTCTTTCTTGACTGCATCAACGATGCCTTTTTCCCAATCGATGAGGGTGCCGTAACAGTCGGTGGTCACCCAATTAATGGTTTTTAGACTTGGAAGGGCCATGAGGGAGCGCGAGATTATGGCATTCAGATAGGGTCCGCGCCGCGCCGTCCCGGCAACCCTCCCCCAAGGACCCCACATGGACCTCCTCGAATACCAGGGCAAGCAGCTCTTTGCGAAGCATGGAATCGCCGTTCCGAGTGGCGAGGTGGCGGCAACCGTCGACGACGCCGTCGCGGCGGCAGAGCGGATCGGCTACCCGGTCGCGATCAAGGCCCAGGTGCTGATCGGTGGCCGCGGCAAGGCCGGCGGCGTGAAGATCGCCAAGGATGTCGACGAGGCGCGCCAGTACGCGACCGACATCATCGGCATGGACATCGTCGGCCCGCACGGCGAGGGCCCCTTCCGCGTCGACTCGGTCTGGGTCGAGGGCGGCTCCGACATCGCCGAGGAGTACTACGCGTCGATCATCCTCGACCGCGGCGAGAAGAAACTTCTGGCGATGGTCTCCGCCAAGGGCGGCATGGACATCGAGGCCGTTGCCACCGAGAACCCGGCCGACCTGACCAAAGTCCACATCGATCCGACCGCGGAGTTCGGCGTCGCCGAGGCGCGGCCGATCGTCGAGGCCGCCGGTCTGGCCGAGGACGCTCTCGATAAGGCCGCCGATGTGCTGGCGAAGCTGAACGAGGTGGCGCGCTCCGAGGACGCGACGCTGATCGAGGTCAACCCGCTGATCGTCACCGCCGACCGCGACGTCGTCGCCCTCGACGCCAAGGTCACGATCGACGGCAACTCGCTCTTCCGTCACGAGGACCTGGCCGAGATCGCCGACACGGTCGAGGACCCGCAGGAGCAGATGGCGAAGGAAAAGGGCCTCACCTACGTGAAACTCGACGGCAACGTGGGGATCCTGGCCAACGGCGCCGGGCTCTGCATGTCGACGCTCGACGTCGTCGCCCAGGCGGGCGGCGCGCCGGCCAACTTCCTCGACGCCGGCGGCGGCTCGAAAGCCGACGCGATCGTCAACGCCCTGGAAGTGATCAAGAGCGACGCCAAGGTGACGGCGATCGTCTTCAACATCTTCGGCGGCATCACCCGCTGCGACGAGATCGCCAAGGGGATCATCACCGCCTCGCAGCAGATCGACCTCGACATGCCGCTGGTCGTCCGCCTCGACGGCACCAACTTCGAAGAGGGCCTGGCGATCCTCGCCGAGGCGAACCTGCCGAACCTGCACCAGGAGAAGACGATGCTCGATGCCGCGCGACGTGTGGTCGAGCTGGCTGGAGGTGCCTCATGAGCATCATCATCGACGGGTCGACGAAGCTCGCCGTCTCCGGCCTGACCGGCCGCGAGGGCTCCTTCCACGGCCTCCGCAACAAGGCCTACGGCACCGACCTCGTCGCCGGCGTCACGCCCGGCAAGGGCGGCCAGGACGTCGAGGGGACCCCGGTCTTCGACACGATCAAGGAGGCCGTCGACGAGGCGGGCGCCAACACCTCGATGATCTTCGTGCCGGCGCGCTTCGCCGCGCCCGCGATCAACGAGGCGATCGACTCCGGCGTCGAGACGGTGATCGCGATCACCGAGGGGATCCCGGTCCTCGACATGCTCGCCACCTACTGGAAGGCGAAGGAGGCCGGCGTGCGGCTGATCGGGCCGAACTGCCCCGGCGTGCTCTCGCCCGGCAAGGCCAACGTCGGCATCATCCCCGACAGCTTCTTCGACCCGGGCCCGATCGGCGTCGTCTCCAAGTCGGGGACGCTGACCTACCAGATCGGCAACGAGCTGAAACAGGCCGGGACCGGCAACTCCTCGATCGTCGGCATCGGCGGCGACCCGATCGTCGGCACCGACTTCATCGACATCCTCAAGCTCTACGAGGCGGATCCCGACACCGAGCTGATCGTGATGGTCGGCGAGATCGGCGGCGACGCCGAGGAGCGGGCAGCCGACTTCATCGCCGCCGAGATCACCAAGCCGGTCGTCGCCTACATTGCCGGCTTCACCGCGCCTCCCGGCAAGCAGATGGGCCACGCCGGCGCGATCATCTCCGGCTCCTCGGGCACTGCGCAGGGCAAGAAAGACGCGCTCGAAGCCAAGGGCGTCCGGGTCGGCGAAAGCCCGACCGAGACCGCGGCGATCGCGGTCGAGATGCTCCGCGCCCTCTAGGCGGCCGGGCGGAAGAGCTTCAACGCCGCGACGGCGGCTTCGAGTTCGGCGCGGCTCGGGCCGGCGCCGAGGCAGGTGTAGCAGGCGGGAAGACCCATCCCGATGACGACGCCGCCTCGTTCGACCACCGCGGCGAAGACGTTCGGCGGTTCGCTCGGACAGGTCCCGTAGTTCTTCTTGTAGCCGCTGTAGATCGTCGCCGTGCCTTCCGGCACCTCCAGGTCCGTCTTCTTCGTGCAGTGCCAGGCGATCAGCTCGCGGCCGAGTTTCCCGGCGGTGTAGGTGCCCCAGCTTTCCGGCGTCCAGGTGCCGAGGTGGAGATCGCCCTGTTCGTACCAGAGTTCGAGCTTGGTCCCTTCGGGCGCCTCGCCTTCGAGCAGCGGCCCGAAGGCACTGGTCAGCGGGAGGGGCTTGTCGGCGGTGCCCGGATCGAAGCTGCGGCCGAGCCAGTAGATCGGCAGCGTGATCGCCGGGTTTTCCAGCGGGACCGTGACGTCGTCGCGTTCGCGGGCCGGGTATGGCGTCGGCTTCTTCATATGGGAGCGCTGGAGCCGCGCGAGGTCGGCAGCGATCTGATCGTCGGCGTGGCCGGCTTCGCCCGCGACGAGGGTCATCCCGATCAGGCGGCCCTGGCGCCAGGTGAGGATCGAGCCGGGGTGGCCGTGCCCGAGGACGTTCGCTTTGCCGTGGAAAAGGCGCGTTTCGGCGCCGATCGAGACCGCCGGTCGCGCCTCCTTGGGCACGATGTTTCCGGTCCAGCGCCCCACCAGTTCGGGGAGGACCGCGGTGGCGGAGCGCGCGGTCGCCGGATCGCCGAAGTCGAGCACGACGCTGATCACCAGCGGCGGATCCGGTCCCTTCCCGGGCAGCGCGTAGCGGCGGTCGTACTCCGCCTCGCAGGCGCCGACGAGGTGGTGCCCGAGGAAGGTCGCCAGCCGCGGCTTGGCGCCCTCGGGGCTGAGCCCCGCGCAGCCGAATTCGTCACCGACCGTGTAGCCGCCGCGTAGCTCGTGCAGGCGCAGCAACATGCCGATCTGGGCGCGCGGCGAAGCCGCGCCCGCGGCGCCGGCGACAACCACCAAGAGCAGCCCGAGAAGAACGACCGGCGCCGCGATCCTCCGCGCCCGGCTCACCCGCGATACCTGCGCAGGCCACGGACGACGCTTTCGAGGCCCTGCCAGGATTCGAAGGTGCCGTCGCCCTCGCCGAGTGACCCTTTGTAGCGTGGCTCGCCGATCGCGATCACCACACCTGGCAGGAAGACGTGGGCGGAGAAATGCTTGGGTTTCCATGATGGGCAGGCGGATTCGTCTCTGCGATAGGAGCCGTAGATCACGGCGTGTCCGTGGGGCAGCTTCACGGTCCGCGTTCGGGTGCAGTGCCAGGTCCACCAGAGCCGACCCGCCTTGGTCCGCGTGAACTTGGCCCAGCCGGAACGCGTCCAGGTGTCGAGTTTCAGGAAGTTGAAGTAGAGGACCGAGAGTTGGCGGAACGGCATCGGCGAGAGCCAACCTTCGCTCGTGAAAGCGCCGTCGAACCAGGTGGGGTTGCCGCCCTTGCCGTGGAAGCGCGGGCCGAGCCAGTAGATCGGCACGTCGATCGTCGGGTTATCGAGGAAGGTCCGCCGGTCTTCCGATTCCCCGGGAAGGTAGGGCCGCGGGGAGAGGACGTAGGACTGCTGACGCGCCGCGTAGGTGGCGGCGGCCCGGGCGCTGACGCCGGGGGTCGCGCCGACCGCGAAGACGCCGGCGATCATCCGGCCCTGGCGCCAGATCAGGAGAACGCCCGCCTTGCCTTCGAAGCGCCGCGATCCCGGCAGGACGGTGTCGTACTGGCGGGCTTCTTCGCCGACCGGCGGCGCCACCCCGTCGCCGAAGCCTTCGGTGAAGAGCGTTTCCTCGATCAGTTCGGGGCCGAGGGCGAGGCCTTCGGCGGCATCCGCGACGCTCGGCGTGGTGAAGGCGAAGGAGGACAGCCGTAGCGGGGTCGCCCCCGTCCCCGCCGCCCGGTAGAGCCGTTCGAACCCGACGATGCAGAACACGCTGCCGCTCTTCTTGATGAACGCTTCCTGCGGCGTCGGCGGCAGGTGTTCTTCCTGTTCGACCACGCCGTAGTATTCGCTCTTGTCGCGCGGTTCGCCGCAGAAGTCTTCTTCTTCGAGCACGAAGCCCGCGGGCATGTCGGGAAGGCGAAGGAGGCTCCGCGAGGCGAGTTCTTCGGCAGGCGTGGTCGGGCCGATATCGAAGAATTCCGGTTCGGCCGCCGCCGCGGTGCCCGCGAGCGCCATGATCGCGACGGTCAGGACCGCGAGGACCATCGCGAATCTTCCGGATCGGTTCACAGGCGGGCGAGTATAGGCGCGGGGTCGACCGCCCGACCGGGCCGACGCGAGCGCCGCGCCGGTGTGGGCGGGGGACGGGCGGGCGCGCCGCGTTGCTAGATTCGGCCGCACGATGCCAGACACGATTTCCTTTGCTCGGGGCGCGCCGAGCGCCGACATCCTGCCCCACGATCAGGTTCGGGAGGCCGCCCAGCGGGCGCTTTCGGATGATTGGGAGACGGCGCTTTCTTATGGCGTCGGGATCGGGCATCCCGGGCTCTGCAAGTGGATCGCCGAGCGGCACGGGGGACTTGATCCGGCGCAGGTGATGGTCACCAATGGGTCGCTTGAGGCGGGGGCGATGTTCTTCCAGCACCTGGTCAAGCCGGGGACGCGGGTGGCAATCGAGCAGCCGACTTATGACCGGACGCTGCTCCTGCTGCAGCAGCTGGGCGCCGAGCTGGTGCCGATCCCGCTCGAGGCCGACGGTCTCGATGTCGGGGCGCTGGAGGCGGCGCTGGCCGACGGGCCGATCGAGTTCGTCCACGTCATTCCCAACGCCCACAACCCGGCCGGTTGCACGCTCTCGGTGGAGAAGCGGCGGCGGCTGGTCGAGCTCGCCGACGAGCACGACTTCTGGATCTTCGAGGACGACCCCTACCGCGAGCTGCCCTTCGAGGGCGAGCCGCTGGAGACGATGCTCTCGATGGACAGCGCGGGCCACGTCGTCCACGCCTCGTCCTTCTCCAAGACGGTCAGCCCCGGCATCCGCGTCGGCTACCTCGCCGGCCCCGCCGGGGAGATCGCGAAGCTGGCGAAGAAAGCCAACGAGACCTATATCTCGCCGAACATGCTGGCCGAGTCGATCGTGCTCGAGCTCTGCACCTCGGGCGTCCTCGACGAGAACATCGACTTCGTCAAAGGTGAGCTGAAGGCCCGCTGCGACGCGCTGGTCGAGGCGCTCCGCGAGCAGATCCCCGAGGCGGTCTTCGTCGTCCCGCAGGGCGGCTACTTCCTCTGGCTCGACCTCGCCCAGGGCACCGACACCAAGGCGCTGCTGGCGGATTCGAAAGCCGAGGGCGTCGCCTTCGTCGCGGGCCCCGATTTCATGATGAGCGGCGGCGAGAACAGCCTGCGGCTGTCGTTCGCGCCGGTCCCCGCCGCGCAGGCGGCCGAGGGCGTGGCGCGGATCGCGCGGGCGCTCGAGAAGCTGCGCGCCGGCACCCCCGCCTGAGCCGACCGGCGTCATCTGGTCTGGACGCGGGTACCAATCCAGGTTTTGTTGATCCAACCTTGCTCGATCGTGCGTAGGGCTGGGTACACAGATGCCACCCGTGCGACGCGACAAAGCAGAGAGACTTGCCGACGAGGAGCTGATGCCCTGGATCGGGCGCAAAGACCCGGAGGCGTTCGAGGTCTTCTACGACCGCCACGGTGGCGCGGCGTTCTCGCTCGCCTACAGGATCCTCGGTGAACGCAGTGCCGCCGAAGACTGCATCCAGGAGGCGTTCATCTCGATCTGGCGCAGCGGCGGCAAGTTCGACCCGACCCGGGGCAGCGTGCGGTCATGGACGCTCTCGATCGTCCGCAACCGGGCGATCGACGCCCTTCGCAGCAAGGCGGGCAAAGCGCCCAAGCTCACCTTCGACGACGACGAGATCCTCGCCGCGCGCCCGGCCGAAGAGCGCACCGAGGACGAAGCGATCATGCACGAGACGGCGACCGAGGTCCGCGGGGCGCTCACGAAGCTGCCCGGCGAGCAGTCGAAAGTGATCGAGCTGGCCTACTTCGGCGGCTTCAGCCAGTCGGAGATCTCCCGCATGCTGAACCTGCCGCTGGGCACGGTGAAGGGACGGATGCGACTCGGGCTGGAGAAGATCCGCGGCGAGCTGGCGGAGGGACTGGCATGAGCGCCAACGACCATGACCAGCGCCTCGAGGAAGCCGTCGCCTTCGCGCTCGGCTCGCTCGACCCCGACCAGGTCGACGACTTCAAGGACCACCTGAAGACCTGCAAACGCTGCCAGGAGGAGCTGCGCTGGCTGGCCCCCGCTGTGCGGGCGCTGCCCGAGGCGGTCGAGCCGCAGGCGCCGCCGCCCGCCCTGAAAGCGCGGTTGATGGCCGAGGTGCGCGCCGACGCCGAGGCCGAGCAGCGCCGCGTCAAGGCCGAGAAGCGCCAGGAGCGCGCCGCGACTGGCGGCAGCTTCTCCGCCTGGCTCGGTGGCCTGCGCGTCGGCAGCCTGACCTGGAAGCCGATCGCCGGACTGGCGCTGGTGATCCTCGTCGTCGCCGGCGGGATCGGCTACGCGGTCGGCACCGGCGGGAGCGGGAACGACCACACCCACACCTGGGAACTGAAGGCCGAAGAAAACGCCGGGATCGCGGCGACCGTCGTCCGCGAAGGCGAAAAGGGCGAGATCCACCTGGCCGGGCTGAAGCAGCTGCCGAAGGGCAAGGTGCTCGAGGCCTGGGTCGAACGCGAAGGCAAGGTCGAACCGGTGCCCGCGCTGTTCGCGCCCGACAAGGCCGGCAATGCCTCGACGACGATCGAGAACATGAAAGACGTCAGCATCGTGATGGTGACCCGGGAGCCCGAGGGTGGCAGCAAGACCCCGACCGAAAAAGAACCGTTCGTCCAGGTGCCGCTCGAAACCTAGGTGACGTGGCGCCGCCGATGCGCGAGTATCGGCGCGGGATGCGCATCCGCCGGCTCACGCTCGCGACGGTCGACCCCGAGGCGCAGGCGGCGTTCTGGGGAGAGCGCCTCGGCCTGCCGGTGGGCTGGGTCGATGAGGACGAGGTCGAGGTGCGGCTGCGCGACTCGACGATCGTCTTCCGCCGCGCCGCCGGCCTCGATCCCCGCTACCACTTCGCGATCAACGTCCCGCCGGGGACGATCCACGCGGCGGTGGCCTGGGTGAGCGAGCGCCACGAGCTGCTCGCCTTCCACGGCGACCCGGACGAGGAGGAGGGCGCGACGGTGGTGCGGACCGACGTCGGCTCGGGCTGCGCCTACTTTCTCGACGCGGCCGGCAACGTCGCCGAGCTGATCTCGAGCCCTTACGTCGAGGGGGCGGCCGCTGAGGGCTTCGGGCCGGGGTCGCTGATCGAGATCGCCGAGGTCGGGATCGCCGCCACCGACCACCAGGCGACCTGCGCGGCGGTCCGCGAGTTCTTCGCCGAGGAGGTGCTCTGGGGCGGTGGCCCCGGCTCCGAGCTCACCGCCGTCGGCGACCACCACGCGGTGGTGATCGTCGCCCCGGTCGGTCGGGGTTGGATTCCCGTCGGCCTGCCGGCCCGGCCGCTGCCGACCGAGATCGTCGCCTACGGCAACAAACCGCGCGAGCTCACGCTGCCCGAGGGCCCTTATCGTTTGCGGGTCAGCTGACCCGCAAGTTGGCTAGCGGCCGTAGCGGTCGCTGGAGAGGACGAGCTGCTCAGGGATCGCGGCGCGCGGCGGCGGCGCCGGGTCGGCGCGCACCGAGACGGTCTCGGCGACGCTGCGGCTGACCACGTGGTCCTCGCCGTCGTCGCCGTGGATCGTCACGTGGTCGTCGTCGGACTCGGAGACCTTGCCGTGGAGGCCCGGGTTGTAGCCCGCGTCCTTGAGGTAGTGGAGCAGCTCCTCGGCCTCGTTCTCGAAGCGCAGGACGATGACGTCGGCGCCGATCTCGCAGTCGGCGAGCAGCGAGCCGCGCTCGCGGATGCCCTCGACGATCGGGTGGCCGTGCGGGCAGGTCGTCGCGTCGCCGATCGCTTCGCGCATCCGCTCCTCGAGCACCGGTGACATCGCGTGCTCGATCCGCTCCGCCTCCTCGTGCACCTCGTCCCAGGGGATGTTCAGCACGTCGGTGAGGAAGCGCTCGATCATCCGGTGGCGGCGGACGATGTAGGAGGCGCGCTCGCGGCCGTCCTCGGTGAAGGCGAGCGATTTGTCTTTGTTGCGCTCGACGTAGCCGTCCTTGACCAGGCGGCCGACCATTTCGTGGACGGTCGGGGCGGACAGCTGCATCGCGCGGGCGATGTTGGCACCGGTCATCGGCAGGCCCGCCTCGTCGATCCAGAACATCGTCTCGAGGTACTCCTGCTCCGCCACGGTGGCCTGCTCGGCTGCCAACATTCCTCCTTCTTTAGGGTCCTGTAATCAGGGTGCCCTAATTTGGTCGTCCTAATGACGGCAATCAACGGATCACTGCGTCGCCACTGGCCACTTTACCTGGGCGCACTCCTCGTCGCGCTACTTGCCTGGAGCGCCTTCGACGCGCACGGGGGGACGCCGGAACCGACGGCGGGCGACCACCTCAGCCACGGCGCCGTGGTGCTCGACAGCGCCCTGCTCGTCTTCCGCGAGGGGCTGGAGACGATCCTCGTCCTCGCCGCGGTCACCGCCTCGATGGTCGGCGCGACCGAGGTCTACCGCCGGCCGATCGCGATCGGCGCGGGCACCGGCTTCCTCGCCAGCGTCGCCACCTGGTTCCTCGCCGCCTGGGTGCTGGGACAGCTCGGCGGCGGCGGGCTCGCGGTGCAGGCGGCGACCGGGCTGCTCGCGGTGATCGTCCTGCTCGTCGTCATGAACTGGTTCTTCCACAAGGTCTATTGGACCGGCTGGATCGCCAACCGCAACCGCCACAAGCGGGAGATCCTCTCCGGGGCGGGCACGGTCGACGGGCGGCGGGCGGCGATGTGGGGGCTGGTCGCGCTCGGCGTCACCTCGGTCTACCGCGAGGGCTTCGAGGTCGTCCTCTTCCTCCAGAACCTGCGCCTCTCCTACGGCGCCGGGGTCGTGCTCGAGGGCGTCGTGCTCGGGCTCGCGCTGACCGCGCTGGTCGGCGGCATCACCTTCTTCGCCCACCGCCACCTGCCCTACAAGCGGATGTTGGTGCTGACCGGGGTGATGCTCGGCGTCGTCCTGATCGTGATGGTCGGCGAGTCGATCCAGGAGATGCAGCTGGCGGGGTGGCTGCCGGAAACGACGGTGGCGCTGTCGATCCCCGGCTGGGTCGGCCTCTGGTTCGCGGTCTTCCCGACGGTCGAGGGCCTGGTCGCCCAGGCGCTCGCCGCGGCGCTCGTGCTCGGGTCCTACTTCGGCGCCGAGTACTGGCGGGTGAAGCGGCCGCGGCGCATGGCGCTCGCGGGCGAGGCGGAGGAGCCGCGGCGTCCCGCGCTCGACCCGGACGCGCCGCGGATCGGTCCCGAACCGCGGCCTCAGCGATCCATCAACGCCGAGACGACCGCTTCGTAGAAGCCGTCGCCGTTGGTCTCCTCGGTGACCGTGACGTTGTTGAACTGCGGTAGGTAGGCGCGCAGTCCCGGGTCCTTCTGCGGCCCGTTGGCGACGACGAAGAAGCGGCCGACCGAGACGGCGACCTCGAGGTCCTCGACCGAGTCGCCGACCGCGATGCAGTCCTCCGGGGCGAATCCGCGGGCGCGCGCGTGGGCGGCGACGGCGGCGGCCTTGGAGACCGTGCGGGGGACCAGGTGGTAGGCGTGGGTCTGGCCCTCGACCGTCTTCATCGGCGTGCCGATCGCGCCGTTGTCGAGGAAGCGGAGGTCGTCGTCGCCGTGCTCGCCGAGCAGGGCGTTGGCCTCGTCGACGTCGACTTTGCCGCGGAAGAGGTGCGAGTGGACGCGACCGTGGTGCCAGGGCGAGTGGTACTCGAGCTTGCCGTCGAAGTGCTCGAAGAGCATGTCGGGAACGCCGCGGCGCTCGATCTGTTCGTAGACCGTGCCCTCGTATTCGTCGGGCTGCATCTCGCCGGTGAGGAGGATCGTTTCGCCGTCGAGGGCGATCGCGCAGCCGGCCTCGTAGATGTATGAGTGCTGGCCCATCAGGCGGGCGGCCTCGTGGACCTGGGGCTCGCGGCGGCCGGACATGATCACCACCTCCACGTTGGCCCGCGCGCAGGCCTCGAGCGCCCGCGCCTGCGCCATCGAGAAGGCGCCCTCGCGATCGAGGAAGAGGGAGCCCCCCAGTCCCAGCAGGGTCCCGTCGAGGTCGGTGTAGACACAGGCAAGCGACATGGGCCGCTCGCTACCGTAGCGATGGTGGAGTGGCGGCTTGGCGATTCGAGGCTGGACCTGACCTTCCCGGTCGCGGCCGGGATCGTCAACGTGACGGTCGATTCGATGTTCGAGGGGGCGCGCAGCGGGACCCCTGAGCAGGCGATCGCCGACGGGATCGGCTTGGTGGAGGCGGGTTTCGACATGCTCGACGTCGGTGCGGTGGCAGCGCGCAGCGGGCCGCCGGTGAGTGTCGAGGACGAGTGCGCGGCGCTGCTGCCGGCGATCGCCGGGATGGCGGGGCTGGAGATCGGCATCGACGACGGTGAGGACGGCGAGGCGGGGGCCGCGGTCCCGGTCTCCGCGGACACCTACTCGGTCGAGGTCGCGCGGCGGGCGCTCGAGGCGGGGGCGGTCTGCGTCAACGACATCTCCGGAGGATGCGAGGAGATGTTCGAGCTCGTCGCCGCGAGCGGTTGCGGCTACGTCTTGATGCACATCGAGGGGCCGCCGCGGGTCGACCGGCCGTGGGGCGATTACGACGACGTGGTGGGACACATGGTGCGCTGGTTCGAGGAGAGGGTGGAAGCGATGCGGGGGCTCGGCGTGGCCGAGGAGCAGATCGCGCTCGACCCGGGGCTCGACTTCGACCTCTCGCCCGAGCAGGACCTGGAGATCATGCGCCGGCTCGGAGAGCTGCGCGCGCTCGGGCTGCCGCTCTACGTGTCGCTGTCGCGCAAGGACTTCATCGGCGCGGTGCTCGCCGGGTCGTGGGAGGAGCGCCTGCCGGCGGGCGAGCGGGAGTGGGGCACGGTCGCGGCGGTGGCGCTCGCCGTCCGCGAGGGCGCCGACATCCTCCGCATCCACGACCGCTCGTCCCTGCAGGCGATGCGCCTCGCCGGCGAGGTCCGCGCCGCCACCCCGGCGGGCGACCCACGATGAGTTCGCAGTTGTCGACAACTGTTGTGGCTAAGTGCGAACTCATCGGCGGAAAGGCGCGCTGATGTCGCCCAGCTCGATCATCGATACGCAGTGGGGGGTCGCTATAGCTCCGGCCAGGCGCGATGGACGGATCGTCGCCGAGGCGGCGGAGCCGGACCGCTCGGCGCAGCCCGTCCCGCTGCCCGCCGACCTCGACCCGAACCTGGTCGAGCGGCTGCGGCTGGCCGGGGTCGAGGCGCTCTACTCGCACCAGCTGCGCGCCTGGGAGACGGCGCCGCGGTCGGACCTGATCATCACCTCCGGCACCGCGTCGGGCAAGAGCCTCGCCTTCAACCTGCCGGTGCTCGACGGCATCGCCCGCCAGAACAAACGGCGCGCGCTCTACCTCTACCCGACCAAGGCGCTGGCGCAGGACCAGGCGCGCAAGCTCGCCCAGCTGCGGCCACCGGGGCTGCGAGAGGCGATCTACGACGGCGACACGCCGCGCGAGGAGCGGCCGACGATCCGCCGCAAATCGAACCTCATCCTCACCAACCCCGACATGCTCCACGTCGGCGTGCTGCCCAACCACCGGCAGTGGGGCGACTTCTTCACCAACCTCGAATGGGTCGTCGTCGACGAGGCCCACACCTACCGCGGCGTCTTCGGCTCGCACGTCGCCAACGTGCTGCGGCGGCTGCGGCGGGTCGCGCGGCTGTACGGGTCCGATCCACGCTTCCTGCTCGCCTCGGCGACGATCGCCAATCCGGAAGAGCTGGCGGAGCGGCTGGTTGGTACGGAGTTCGAGCTGATCGACGACGACGGGGCGCCGCGGGCGGGGCGCGACGTGGCGATGTGGAACCCGCCGCTTCTCGACGCCAAGAGCGGGGCGCGGCGCTCGGCGCTGGCCGAGGCGGCGGACCTGTTGGCGGAGCTCGTCACCCACGGGGTGCGGACGATCTGCTTCCTCAAATCGCGCCGGGGGATCGAGCTGATCCAGCGCTTCGCCAGCGAAAACCTGGAGCGGCGCGGGAAGCCGGAGCTGGCGGCGCGGATCGCTCCCTACCGGGGCGGGTACACGCCGCAGCAGCGGCGCGAGATCGAGGACCGGCTCTCCCGCGGGGAGCTGCTGGCGGTTGTCGCGACCGACGCGCTCGAGCTGGGGATCGACGTCGGCGAGCTCGACGCGGCGATCTGCGTCACCTTCCCCGGGACCGTCGCGTCGCTGCGGCAGATGTGGGGACGGGCGGGGCGGCGGCGGCGCGGGCTGGCGGTGTACATCGCCGGGCAGGACGCGCTCGACCAGTTCTTCTGCCGCCACCCGGACGAGTTCCTCGGGCGGCCGGTCGAGGGGGCGATCCTCGACCACGGCAACGACCAGATCGCGATGCGGCACCTGATCGCGGCGGCCTACGAGCTGCCGCTGAGCGAGGCCGACGACGAGTTCTTCGGCGAGGGCTGGCGCGAGCGGGCGGAGCGGCTGCTGGAAGCGGGGGAGCTGCGGCGCAACGGCGGGCGGCTGGCGCCGCGGCGCAACGAGCACGTCGCCTCGCGGATCCCGCTGCGCTCGGCCTCGGCCGACTCGGTCGCGGTGGTCGAGCGCGGGGCGGGGGAGATGCTCGGCCTGGTCGAGGCGGAGCGGGCCTTCACGACGATCCACCCGGGGGCGATCTACCTGCACCTCGGGCGGTCCTATGAGGTGGAGCAGCTCGATGTGCGGGAGCGGCGCGCCCTGGTCTCCAGCTTCGACGGCGACTGGTACACGCGGCCGAAAAAGGAGACCGACATCTACATCGAGCGGATCCACGAGCAGCGCGAGGTCGCCGGCGTGCAGCTGAACTTCGGCGAGGTCTCGGTGACCGAGCAGGTGATCGCCTTCCAGCGGGTGTCGGTGTCAGACAACGAACCGATCGACATCGTCGGGCTCGAGCTGCCCGAGCAGAGCTTCGTCACCCAGGCGCTCTGGTACGTGCTGCCGGATGGGAACTTCGCGCTGCCGCCCGACGTGCTGCTCGGGGCCCTGCACGCGACCGAGCACGGGCAGATCGCGGTGCTGCCGCTGATCGCGATGTGCGATCGCTGGGACATCGGCGGGCTCTCGACGAACGTCCACTTCCAGACCGGGCGGTCGACGATCTTCATCTACGACGGGCATCCGGGCGGGGTCGGGATCACCAAGCGGGGGTACGACGAGTTCGAGCGGTTGGTGGGGGACGCCGAGCGGTTGATCGCGGAGTGTCCTTGTGAGAGTGGGTGTCCCTCATGCGTGCAGAGTCCGAAGTGCGGGAATCTGAACGAACCGCTGCATAAGGCCGGGGCGTTGGAGCTCATGGGGCAGATGCAGGGGACCGCCGGGGCTTTGAGGCGAGCGGCGTGAGGGGCGAACTTCGCTGCGGTGCGGGGAGCGGTCCGAGGGGACCCCTCTCCCACGAACAGCGTGGAGGTTCGTTCGGGGTCCCCTCGGACCGCTCCTACGGACCAGGTCGATGGATCCGGCGCGACGCGGGGGCGGTGCGGTGATGCGTTCGGCTCGGCGTCAGGTTGCGGTCATCGGCGCGGGTGGGGCGACGGAAGATTCGGAGACTTGGCGGCTGGCCGAGGAGGTCGGCAAGGGGCTGGCGGAAGCTGGCGCCACTGTTGTTTGCGGGGGACGCGGAGGGGTCATGGCGGCCGTCTCTCGAGGGGCTGCTTCGGCCGGGGGCGAGGTCATCTGGATCGTTCCGGGGACTGATCTCGGGGAATCGAATCCGGACTGCACTCATGTGGTGGCGACCGGGATCGGGCACGCGCGGAACCTCGCGGTGGTCGGGTCCGGCGAGGTCGTGATCGCGATCGGTGGGGAGTGGGGGACGCTCTCGGAGATCGGGCACGCGCGGTCGCTCGGGCGCACGGTGGTCGCGTTGCGGAGCTGGAGCCTGGTGGGGCGGGACCGGATGGAGGGCGCTCCGGGGATCGTTCAGGCCGAGACGCCCGAAGAGGCCGTCGCCGCCGCCCTCGCCGAACTCTGACCCCGCCCCCTCCGGGTGAGTTCGCACTTTCGGTCGCTATGCGGCCTCTACTGCGAACTCACCAGCCCAGTGCGTTCGCACTTTCCCGCGCTATCCGCGGGTTTCTGCGAACTCGACGGCGGTGGGCAGGCCTAGGCGGCGTCGGGGAAGAGGCGGGCCATGATCACGGAGGAGTGCAGCTTGCCGTCGCGGCGACGGTAGTGGTCGCGGCGCAGGCCCTCGCGCTCGAACCCGAGGCGCTCGTAGAGGGCGATCGCGGCCTCGTTGTGGGGCCAGACCTCTAGTTCGATCTTGTGGACGTCCGCGGGCCGGGCGTCGATCGCGGCTTCGAGGAGCATCCGGCCGCCGCCTTTGCCGCGCGCGCCGGGCAGGATCCACATGCCGAGCGCCCAGACGCCGTCGATGCGGGTCCGGTGGAGGTCGATGTGGCCGATCAGCGCCGGCCCGCCCTCCGCGTCGGGATCTTCGAGGGCGAACAGGAGGCGTCCCTCGGCGAGCCGCTCCCGCATTCGCTCGACCAGCTCGGTCACTGAGACCGGCGGCTGGATCGCGACCCAGCGTTTTTCGTCGACGACGATCTTGAGGCCGCGGGCGAGCTCCTCGAAGTCGGCCTCGGTGACGGGTCTGACGCGCATCCCTCAAGCCTGCCAAACGGCGGCCGTTTCCTACGATTGATCGATGAGCGAGGCCACCGACACCCACAGCGCGTCCATCCGCGACGAGTTCGCCCACCAGGCGGACTCCTTCGCTCGCAGCCCGACGATGAGCCTCGCCGAGACGCTCGACGCGGTGGTCGAGCTGGTCCCCGAGGACGGCACGGCGCGCTGGGCCGAGTTCGCCTGCGGGCCGGGGCTGATCGCGCGAGCGATGGCGCCGCGGGTCGGCTCGGTGCTCGGCCTCGACCTGACCCCGGCGATGATCGAGAAGGCTCGCGCCGAGGCGGCGGCGTCCGACGTGGAGAACGTCGGCTTCGAGCTCGGCGACGCGACCGCGCTCGACCTCCCCGACGACTCCTTCGACGGCGCGATCACCCGCTTCAGCCTCCATCACATCCCGGCCCCGATCCGCGTCCTCGAGGAGATGCGACGGGTGGTGAAGCCCGGCGGCTACGTCGTCGTGGCCGACCACGTCACCGACGACGAGGGCGAGGCGGCGGCCTGGCACGAGCAGATCGAGCGCCTCCGCGACCCCTCGCACTGGGCCTGCCTGACCCCGTCGCGCCTGGCGGCGATAGGCGCTCGCGCCGGCCTCGAGCCGAGCCTCGCCCGCGAGGTCCCCTTCGTCATCGACTTCGAGGAGTGGATCAACCGTGGCTCCGGCGGCCCGGCCCACGCCAATCTGATTGACCGCCTGCTCGGCGAAGCCCCGCCCACGGCGGCGAGCTTCATCGTCCGCGGCGAGTCGGGCGAGCGCACCCTGAGCCTGCGCAACTCCCTTCACCGCTGGCGCGTCCCGAGCTGAACCCTCTGCCTTTTGTCGCCCTGTGGGTGACTAAAGGCAGAGGGTTGGTCAGCGCTGGGCGATCAGGGCCAGAGTTCGCGGAGGGTGAGGACGGCGAAGGCGCTCGGCCAGAGCAAGGGGGTGGTCGAGGTCGGGATGCCGGTGTGGGCGCCGACCCGCTCGGGGAGGTCACCCGCGCGGGTCGAGGCGCGGCGGAGGTCGGCCAGCAGCTTGAGGGCGGCGCGGCGGTCGGCGTTGCGCGACTTGGCATTCCTGCGCTCGGCGTTACGGGGGGACAGACGCGAGGGGACCCCTCTCTCACGAACAGCGGGGAGGTTCGTTCGGGGTCCCCTCGCGCCCGTCCGAGCGGCGGTTGGCGAGGGTTCCTCCGCCAGGGCGGCGAGGGACCAGGCGGACCAGGCGGTCGGCGCCATCCAGGGGTCTTCGCCGCCCTTCCATCCTTCGCCGGGGGTGATGCCGTAGGGGGTGGCGGCTTCGATGAGGTGCAAGAGGGTTCGTTCGGCGGCGGGATAGAGCGGGCGGAGTTCGAACGGGCGCACCGCCCACGCGGCGGCGGAGTCGAGTCCCGATCCCGGGTCCCCCGCGACACGCACCAGCCCAAGTTCCGTTCCAAATTCGCGAGCGATCGTCCGAGCTTTGGCGAGACCTCGACGTTGATGGGCCGAAAACCTCCCTATATCTCCGGTTTTCGGCCCATCAACAGGGGCGGCGCGCTGAAGTGTGCCTGCGGCGGCTAGGGCGTTGCCTAGGTAGGTGCCGGGGGAGGACTCTTGGTAGTCGGCTCGGTTGCGCCAGGGGAACCTCCCTTGCGGTGGTTCGAGGTTCGTTGCTGCCGCGGCGGCGGTGACCCAGCCGGCGGCGTCGCCTTGGGCGGCACGGCCGGGGACGGGGGAGGCGGATTCGGTGAAGCGGGCGGCCGCGCTCAGGTTGAGGGCAGTGAGGAACTTCGCCACGTCGCGAGCTTCGGCGGGGTGGCCGGAGGCCTCAAGGGACAGTGCGGCGGTAGCCGCGTCGCGGGGCCAGACGTACGCCCAGCCGTCGCGGGCGCCGGCGGCGACGGCACCGGTCTTCTTCGAGGTCAGAGCGTGGATCGTTAGCAAGGAGCGTTCGTACATTCCTTTCGCCCAGCGGGGCGCTCCCGCGCCAAGCGGCTTCGACGTCCCGACCCACCGGCGCCCATCCCTGACGGCGGCCCGAAGAACCCTCGCCGCGGCAGCATGGATGGGCGGCACAACTCGACCTAACTGGCAATTGAGGTCGAGTTGTGCCGCTCGTCTTTCGCTCGCGCAGCGAACTCCGCTCTCGACGTTGATCGAGACCGAGGGAGTCCCTCCCGGCGCGTCCACGGTCAGGGCGAGCGACTGGCCCGACGCCGCGACCGTCATCACCACCCGAACTCCGCCGAACCTCGCGACGGTCCGCACCACGTTCGTCCCCGGCAGGTAGCTCTGCGTCACTGCTTCGGCGCGCCACATCGGCAGCGTTTCGTCACCGATCCGCACCCTGGGCACGATCCCCGTGGCCGCTGGAACCGTCCCCGCCGCCTGCCGCGCCGAGGGGTTGTCGATCAGCGCCGCCCCCGCGGGTCCCGGTGCCCGGAGGTCGACCACGTCGCCGTACGCGTCGACCGCCGCGGTCATCCCACCGTCCCCCGTCACGGTCGTCCCCAGGAACGGCGGCGGGAGGCCTGGGAGGGCCGCCGGCGTACGCGGGCCGCTGTCCGAGCCACCTGACACGAGCACGGCGCCAGCCGCCAAGACGGCGGCGCAAACGAGGGCGGCAGCGGCAATTCGCACTCCAGGATGCAATCACCGGGCGCCGCCGGGCACCCTCGCGCCGCTACGATGACCCGCTGCGGCGAGAGCCGAGGCTGTCCGGCGAGGTAGCTCAGTTGGTAGAGCACACGACTGAAAATCGTGGTGTCGCGGGTTCGAATCCCGCCCTCGCCATCTCGGGCCGGGTGAGGCACAATCCTGCCGATGGCCGACTCGCGGGAGATGAGGGCGGGGATGATTGAGGCGGAGATCGACCGCTTCATCGTCGAAGGCCAGTACTCGCTCGCGGTGATCCTGAGCCAGACGATGCTCGAGCTGCTGGTGGAGCGGGAGGTTCGGGGGCTCGCCAGAGGCCTCGATACCGGCTCGTTCGGCGAGGCGACGCTGGAGCTGCTCGGGTCGTTCAACCTGAACCGCCGCACGCAGCGCTTCTTCGAGCACTCGCTCGACGTCAGGTTCAACGAGGTGATGCCGGACGAGCTGCATGCATTCCTCGATCACAACCGCCTTCGCAACCGGATCGTCCACGAGGGGGCGAACGCGGGGCACGATGAAGCTGTCGCCTCGCTGGCGGCGGTCCGCGGGATCACCGGGCGGCTGCGCGAGATCGTCGCGGAGCGCACCGCCCGGGTGGCCCAGGCTGGCGAGTAGCGTCGTCGCATGCGTAGCTACGAGGAGGTCGAGCGCGACGGGGAGCTCGACGCGGTCGCGATCGAGGAGCCGCTCGAGATCCGCGTCGACGGCCGCCCGCTCAGCGTCACGATGCGGACGCCCGGGCACGACGAGGAGCTGGCGCTCGGGTTCCTCTTCGGCGAGGGGCTGATCGACGGGCCACGGGCGGCGGGGCTGACCGAGGACTTCGCCAACAACACCGTCGAAGTGGAGGGGCCGCTGCTCCGCGACCCCGGCGAGCGGCGCTTCTACACGACGTCCTCGTGCGGGGTGTGTGGGAAGGGGGCGTTGGAGGAGGTCGCGGTGGCGAGCGCGCCGGTCGGGCCGGGCCCCGTCGTCGACCGCGAGTTGTTGATCGGGCTGCCGGAACGGCTCGAGCAACCGACCTTCGAGCTGACCGGCGGCGTCCACGCGACCGGGCTCTTCGACACGTCGGGACAGCTGCTCCTCGCTCGCGAGGACGTCGGCCGTCACAACGCGATGGACAAGGTGATCGGGCGCGGGCTGCTCGATGGCCTCGTCCCGCTCACCGACAAGATCCTCTGCGTCAGCGGCCGGCTCTCCTTCGAGCTCGTTCAAAAGGCGGCTGTCGCGGGCGCCCCGATCCTGGTCGGCGTCGGCGCCCCGAGCACGCTCGCGATCGAGCTCGCCGCCGACCGCGACATGACCCTCGCCGGCTTCACCCGCCGCGGCCGCACCAACGTCTACACCGGCCCCGAGCGGGTCAGGGGTTGACGCTGCGGGCGATGTCCCGGAGCTCGTCCGGGGACCGTCCCGTCTTGCCCGCCGCCCAGCAGGCGAGCGGAGCGGCCGGGCGCTCGGAGCTGTGTGCGGCGACGGCAGCGAGTTCGAGCAGCTGCTCTTCCTCCTCGGCCGTCGGCGGGTCGACGCCGATCCGCTTGCAGAACGCTCGCAGCCACTCCTCCCGGGTCATCTCCGCCACCGCTCAGCCGCCGATCGCGCTCATCGTCCGCGCCGGCGCACGGAAGCCGGGCTCGTCGATCCGGTGCTTCAGCTCCTTGCGCCAGACCGCGTCGCGGACGATCCGCTCGAGCTCCGCGTCGTCGGCGCCGGCCCGCAGCGGCTCGCGCAGGTCGGTCTCGTGCAGGGAGAAGAGGCAGGTGCGGAGCTTGCCGTCGGCGGTCAGGCGGATGCGGTCGCAGTCGGCGCAGAACGGTTCGGAGACCGGATTGATGAAGCCGATCTCCCCGCGCCCGTCGGCGAAGGCGTAGACGCGGGCGGTGGCGTGGGGCTCCCGCGGGCGCTCGACGAGGGGGTGGACCTCCTCGATCAGCTCCCGCACCGCGGCGCCGGTCAGCACGTCCTCGCGCTGCCAGGCTCGGTCGCCGTCGAGCGGCATGAACTCGATGAAGCGGACCTGGAAGCCGCGCTCGCGGGCGAGGTCGCAGAAGCGCAGGACGTCGTCGCGACCGAGGCCGGGCATCGGCACCGCGTTCACCTTGACCGGGCTCACCGCGGGGAAGACGGCGATCGCGTCGAGGCCGGCGAGCACGCGGTCGAGGGCATCGCGGCGGGTGATCTCGAAGAAGCGGGCGCGGGCGAGGCTGTCGATCGAGACGTTTACCCGGTCGATCCCGGCGGCGACGAGGTCGGCGGCCTGGTCGGCGAGCAGGTAGCCGTTGGTGGTCAGCGAGAGGTCGTCGATGCCGTCGATCGCCGCGAGGCGCTCGACCAGCGCCGGGAATTCACGCCGCACCAGCGGCTCGCCGCCGGTGAGGCGGACCGAGTCGACGCCGAGGCGGGAGAAGAGGCGGACGAGCCGCTCGATCTCCTCGAAGGAGAGGATTTCGTCACGCGGGATCCAGTCCATCCCCTCGGCCGGCATGCAGTAGCGACAGCGGAAGTTGCAGCGGTCGGTGACCGACACGCGCAGATCGCCGATCAGCCTGCCGTGCGCGTCTTCGAGGGCCATCGGTAGACGGTACCCCCTCAGGTGTGCCGCGGACGCTCGTCGGCGAGCAGCGCGAGGGCGTGGGGGAGGGCGGCGGCGATCGCCTCTCCGCACTGGCCGATGCTGCGCGGGCTGCCGGGGAAGTTGACGATCAGAGTGCGGCCGCGGGTGCCGGCGACGCCGCGGGAGAGCATCCAGTGTGCACTGTGCGGGCTCGAGGCGGCGCGCATCGCCTCGGCGATCCCCGGCGCCTCGCGCTCGAGCACCGCCCGGGTCGCCTCCGGGGTGACGTCGTCGGGCGAGAGGCCGGTGCCGCCGCTGGTCAGGACCAACTCGACGCCGAGCTCGTCGCAGAAGTGCACGAGGCGCGCTTCGACCGTGGCGCGGTCGTCGGCGACGATCTTCTGGGCGGCGACCTCGAGGCCGAGCCCGCGAGCGAACTCGGCGAGCGCCGCGCCGCTCTCGTCCTCGCCCTCACCGCGCGCCTTCGAGGTGGAGACGGTGAGGAGCGCGGTGCGCATCACTCGGCGACGGGCTCGTCGAGCCGCCACTCACCGGAGCGGCCGCCGCTCTTGGAGACGAGGACGACGCCCTCGATCGCGACGCCGCGCTCGAGCCCCTTGACCATGTCGTAGAC
>DAIQOT010000208.1:0-7198 GCA_036787695.1 Solirubrobacterales bacterium
GGCGCCAAGCCGAGCGACGACCCGTGCGCGAAGACGGCCGCCGTCGCCGGCGGCTCCGCGGTCCTCACCGCGGCGGTCGCCGCGGCGCTCGACGAGTAGCTCCGCCTCCCCCGTTTTTCGTCCGCGGCGTCCCGGCCACAGTGCATACCGAAACTATGGACTGGGTATGAGGTTGAACGGTCAACGGCGGCCAACCGGACCGGCCGACCAACCGGACAAGGAGTAGATGATGATCAGGGCTTGGAGGGCCGCCGTCTCGGTGGTCGTTGTGATCTGTGTGTGTGCGGCGGCGATGGTAGGGACCGCGATCGCGGCATCCCCGGCCGCGGCACCGGCGGGTAAAGCCGGCGAACGCGACGCGAGCTTCGGCAAAGAAGGCAAGGTGACTGTCGGCTTCCCGTCCGAAAGCGCCGGATCGAGCGCGGCGGAATTCGAGCTGCCCTTCGAAATCCTCCCCGGCAACCCGAGGATGGCCGTGGCGCCGGGCGGCAAGCTCGTCGTCGCCGGCGCTTCCAAAATCGTCCGCTACCTCGAAGACGGCAAGCTCGATCCGACCTTCGGTAAGGGCGGCGTCGTCAAGGTTCCGCGCCCCGCGGGAGGCGTCTTCGTCCTCTCCGGCGTCACCGTCGATTCGGACGGCCGCGTCGTCGTCGTCGGGCTGACCCGGCCGCTGCCGACCAACTCGACCCCGGACCCGGTGATCAGCGACGCCACCGTTATGCGCTACACCTCCGCCGGCAAGCCGGACCCGACCTTCGGCACCAGGGGAGTGCTGATCACCGAATTCGGGCTCGGCGCGCCGAAGACCAAGGAAGGGACCTACGGCGGCGCCTCGATCGGCCTGCGGAGCGTGACCACCGACTCGCACAACCGCATCGTCGTCAGCGGTGGGTACGTGACCGAACTCGCCGGCTGCTCTCGCAGCGTCAACTCGAAGGGCTTCGTCGCCCGCCTCACCCAGAACGGGGCACTCGATCCGAGCTTCGGCGAAGGCGGCATCCGCTCTCTCGGCACGATCGCCAGCCTCGGCCAGATCGCCCCGTTCACCACCGGCTACCTGACCGCCGGGACCGGTGGCCCGTTCTGCTCGGGCGCCGAAGGGCCGGCGGAGCTCCTGACCGCCTTCACCGACGAAGGCAATCTGAATTCGAGCTTCGCCTCGTTCAGCTTCCGCACCCTGAAACGATTGGCGCCGATCGCGATGACGGTCACTCCCACCGGAAAGATCCTGCTGCTCGGGGAACAGCAGAGCAAGAGCTACTCCCACAAGGTCGCCAAAATCGTCGAAGGCAAAAAGGTCGCCAAGAGCGTCAGAAAGACGATCCTCTACCAGGATGTCGAGCGGCTGCTTCCCAGCGGTGCCTTCGATCCCGGCTTCAACCGCACCGGATCGGCTCAATATCGCGACCCGCAGCGGGGTTCCTTCACCGATCTGACCGGGGACGCCGGAGAACGGACCTACCTCGTCGGTAGCACCGGCAAACGCGTCTCCGGTGCCCCTCACAACCAGACCCTGCGGCGGACCTTCGTCCTCGGCAGGCTCGACCCGAAGGGCACCTACGACCACACCTTCGGTAAGCGGGGCAAAGTGAACACCGGCTTCGGCGGCCCCTCGAGCGCCGTCGCGACCCAGGTCACCCTCGATGCCAAAGGCCGGATCCTGGTCGGCGGCGCCGTCGTCACGCCCGAACTCCAGAGCGGCGGCGGCTTCGCCATCGCCCGCTACCTGCCCGGCAGGTAGCGGGCGGGTAGCACGGTCGAACGACCCGGAACACCGTGAAAAAGGTCCGCGTCATCCCTGCCCCTCGGCAGGACGGTCGCATCGCGGTGCTCGGGGTCGTTCTATGGCCCGACAAGATCATGCTCCACGCGGTGGTCGAATCTGACGCCGAGGAAATCGCCAGCGTCCATCAGGAGGGCGATCAGGCCACGATGTTCCAGATCACCGACGACCTGGGGAACTCATACGACGGCCCCAGCGGCGGTCACGGCTCCGGAAATACCAACCTCAACGTCAACGAATGGCGGATTCACGTCCATCCGGGCGTCGCGGAGGGCGCGACCAAGCTCACGGTGACGATCTGGGTTCGCCACAGCATTCACGGCAGAGTCGAATTGCCTCTCTAGGCGAGCGCGAAGGAACCCCGGCGTAAACGCCGGGGTTCGCAAATACCTGCGGTCCGACCACGTTGCGGTTGGCGAGCTTGGCGGCAAGGGTCCCCCTCGTCGTCATTTGTCCAAGCTCTTCGGAAGGACCCTCGCCATGAAACGCCTGAGCGGAAAGCTCACTTACGCGAACGTCGTCGCGACGCTCGCCCTGTTCCTAGTCCTCGCCGGCGGCAGCGCCTTCGCCGCCAAAACCATGCTGCCGAAGAACTCGGTGGGCAGCAAACAGATCAAGAACAACGCCGTCACCGGCCCGAAGATCAAGAACGGTGCGGTGACCGGCGCCAAGATCGCACCCGGCTCGATCACCGGGACGAGCATCAACTCGAGTTCGCTCGGCACCGTCCCCGACGCCGCGCACGCCGGCACCGCCGACAAAGCCACCACGGCGAGCGCCGCGACGAAAGCCGACTCGGCCACCACGGCTACCGTCGCGGCGAATGCCAATGCCCTCGGCGGCGTCCCGCCCTCGGGGTACGCGAGCAGTCAGCTCGAAGCGCCGCACATCGTCGGTGCCGCCGGACAGCCCGTGCTCGAAGGGGGCTGCGTGAACCTCAGTGCCGAATTCGAACCGACCGGCTTCTACAAAGACCCGTTCGGCATCGTCCACCTGCAGGGTGGCGTCGAGGCCTGCACCGCGGTCTTCGGAGAAACCTTCGTCCTGCCGGCGGGTTTCCGGCCCGCCGGGAACCAGATCTTCATCGTCCACGGTGTGGACGACAACGAAGCCGGGACGGTGCGGGTCGACCCCGACGGGCGGGTCGAGCGCTTCCAGGCCAAAGAGGCGCTGCTGAACGGCCTCACCTTCCGGGCGGCCGGCTGAGCCGCGAGCGCGGCGGTCTTCGGGCCGCCGCGCGTCCACCAACAAGCTCCGGGGGTGGGACTCGAACCCACAACCCTTCGATTAACAGTCGAATGCTCTGCCGATTGAGCTACCCCGGAACGGCGTGGCCCTGAGGGCCGGACCGCGCAATTTACCGGGTCAGCCCGCGACCCGTTGCGCGTGGGCGATTCGCTCCACCAGGGCGGCCCGCTCGCGGGAGAGCTGGGCGCGCCTCTCGTAGTCCCCTCGGTTGCCCGCGGCGGCGATCTCCTCTTCCAATCGGCGCTGGTCGAGGAGCAGGAAGTTCAGCTCCATCGACTCCTTCGAGGCGGGCTGTTCGCGGGCCATCATCACCAGTTCGGTGATCAGGACCGAGAGGAGGGCGTTGTCTCGCGGGATGTGCTCGGCCGGGTCCTTGGGGTGGAAGCGGATGAAGTCGGCGGCGGCCTGGCCGCTTTGCGAGAGATGGCTCTCCCCCAGTTGCTCGAGGAACTCGGCGCCCGGCTCGGGGAGCGCGATGCACATCGCCAGCAGCGCCCGCTCCTGGCGTTCGCGCGAGGTCAGCTCGACCGGACGGGCCTGCTGCTGCGGGCTTTCGCCGCCGGGCCCGCCTTGGGGGTAGCCGTTGGTGGGGGCGCCGCGGCCGGGAGGCGCGTTGCGACGAGGGGCGCGTCCGGGATCCGCGGCGCTCGCTCCCGGCCCGCCAGTAGCCGGAGTCGACGCGACGACCCGTCCGGTCACCATCGCCGGCTCCAGGTCGAGTCGATCGGCGACCTTGCGGATCAGCTCGGACTGGGCGGCGCCTTCCTCCATCCCGGCGAGGATCGGGGCGACCTCGGCGAGCGCCTTGTCGCGCTCGACCGGCGAGGCGGTGTCGGTGCGGTTCAGCACCCGGGTCACCTGGAAGTCCGTCAGCTCGGCCGCGCCCTGGAGGAAGCCGCGGAAGCGCTCCGGCCCGTCGGCCTCCGCCATCAGCTCGGCCGGGTCGACGCCGCTCGGCATCGAGGCGACCCGCAGGCGCATCCGCCGCCCGGCGGCGACTCGCTGCGCGCGTAGCATCGCCTCCTCCCCCGCTTCGTCGGCGTCCATCGCGAGGACGACCTCGTCGACGGTGCCGGAGAGCGTCGCCACCTGCTCGGGCGTGATCGCCGTCCCCATCACCCCGACCGCGCCCTCCATCCCCGCCTGGTGCAGGGCGAGGACGTCGGTGTAGCCCTCGACCACGACCGCGCGGTTGGCCTTCGCCATCGCCGCCCGCGCCCGGTCGAGCCCGTAGAGGATCTCCGACTTGTGGAAGAAGTCGGTCTCCGAGGTGTTGACGTACTTCGGTTTCTGGTCGTCGCGCGTCGCCCGGCCGCCGAAGCCGACCGTGCGCCCGCGCGCGTCGCGGATCGGGAACATGATCCGGGCCCGGAAGCGGTCGTACTCGCCGCCGCGTTCGCTCTTCTGGACCAGGCCGACCGAGTGCATCTCCGGCACCGTGAACCCCGCCCGCTGGCCTGCGACGAGGATCTTGTCCCAGGCGCTCGGCGCGAAGCCGACGCCGAAGTTCTTCAGCGTCTCCTCGGAGAGCCCGCGCGCGGCGAGGTACTCGCGCGCTTTGCCGGCCTCTTTCGACTCCCAGAGGTAGTTCGAGTAGTAGGCCGCGGCGCGTTCGAGCAGCTGCTGCAGGCGCTGGCGCCGCTGCCGCGCGGCCTCCGCCCGCGGGTCCTCCTGCTCGCGCTGCAGCTCGACCCCGTAGCGGTCGGCGAGCGCCTCCACCGCCTCGGTGAACCCGAGCCCCTCTTTCTCCATCACGAAGCCGAAGACGTCCCCCGCCACCCCGCAGCCGAAGCAGTGGTAGAGCTTGTCGTGAGGGTCTACCGAGAACGACGGCGAGCGCTCGTCGTGGAACGGGCAGAGGCCCATCATCTGCGCGCCCGCCTGTTTGAGGTCGGTGTACTGGCCGACGACCTCGGCCATGTTGCTCGCGTCGCGGACCGCGTTGACGCTGTCGGAGGAGATCCGCGCCACTAGAAGCGTGCCGCCTCGGGGATCGCCAGGTCGGTGAAGCGGGCGATGCAGTAGCGGTCGGTCATCCCGGCGATGTAGTCGGTGACCCGCTGGACATCGTCGGCGCCCGGGTCGAGCGCCGGGATGATCTCCGGGTTGGCGAGGTAGTGCTCGAAGAGGCCGGTCATCGTCCGCTCGACCCGGGCGTGCTCGCTGCGCGCCGTCGCCCCGAGGTAGACGCGCTCGAACATGAACTTGCGCAGCCGCAGCATCGCCATCCCGACCTCCTCGCTCTGGCGGATGTCGGCGACCCCGCGCGAGTTCTCGACGATGTCGGCGACCAGCGTGTCGATGCGGATCGAGCCGGTCGGGCCGAGCAGCGCGATCTCGGCGGCGGGCAGGTCGCCCGGGCGGAGGATCCCGGCGCGCAGCGCGTCGTCGATGTCGTGGTTGATGTAGGCGACGCGGTCGACGAGGCGGACGATCCGCCCCTCGAGCGTCGCCGGCTTGACCGAGCCGGTGTGGTTGAGGATGCCGTCGCGGACCGGGGCGGTGAGGTTGAGGCCGGCGCCGTCGCGCTCGAGCACCTCGACCACCCGCAGCGAGTGCTCGTTGTGCTTGAAGCCGCGCCCGGCGCGCTCCTTGAGGCAGCGGTCGAGGGTCTCCTCGCCGGCGTGGCCGAAGGGCGGGTGGCCGAGGTCGTGGCCCAGGCCGATCGCCTCGGTCAGGTCCTCGTTCAGCCCCAGGGCCCGGGCGACGGTGCGGGCGATCCCACATGCCTCGAGCGTGTGGCTGAGGCGGGTCCGGTAGTGGTCTCCCTCAGGGGCGACGAAGACCTGGGTCTTGTGCTTCAGCCGGCGGAAGGACTTGGAGTGGACGATCCGGTCGCGGTCGCGCTGGAAGGGCGTGCGTAGCGGACTGTCGGGCTCGGGCGCGACGCGCTCGGCCGGGTAGGAGCGGGTCGCGTGCTCGGCGAGGAACTCGTCCTCCAAGCGGCGGATGCGATCCTCGAACGCGAGGGTGGTGGCCGGCACCTAACTACCCGCCTTGCCAGCGGTCGAGGGCGATATCTGTCGCCACGAGTTAGCTGCCTTCCGGGAAAAGTTCGTCCAGAAGAAAATCGGTGAAATCCCGACTCTTGACAGCCTGGTCCACCTTGGGTGGAGGTTGAAATGCTTCCTGGTATTTCTCAAGAGAGCCAATAACTTTTTTCAGGGCGTTCGCCAAGCCTTTGACGTAAATCATCTGATCCGTCAAGCCAGCGAGCTGCTTCGGGTTGTAGACCCTAGCTTCGTGCATTTCGGCGACAGCCACCATCGATGAGTGGAACCGAAAGTTGGTCTGATTATCAGCGCCGAAGCGAGCCGAGCGCATGATCTGATCGACGGTCTTTTGCATTTTGGCGAACCAGAGATAAATGTCGTAGTCGATCGACGGATCGAAGATCCGGCTGTAGTCCGAATCTTTCTTCAGCAAGGAAGACGGACGAGCTCGCGAGTTGCTCGGATCGCTGAAACCCATCGCAGAGATCGCTTGGGCCAAATATGGGATCGAAACCGTGCGGGACGATGGTTTTCCCTGGTTTCGGTAGTAGTTCTTGCGTCGCTCGTAAAACCAGTCGTTCGCGATGAAGAAGCTCTCAAGGTCTCGCTGGACGCTGTCCGTCGCGCGAAGGGAGGCTGGCTGCACCGCCGTCTGACGGTTCGTCGCCCGAATCACGCGATCTCTCGTATCGGCATCCTCGGTAACGATGACACGCACGAGGATGCTCCGGGACCGCGACGGATCGTCGCGCGGCGCGTCGGAAAGATGATTGAAGATTGATACAGATGACTGCAGGCCGTTGACGATCTGCACATCGTCAAGGGAAAGGATCTTGCTGCGAGAGGACGCTTGCGAGCAGATCACCGTGACCCCATTGTTCAGCCACCAGAACTCTGGAGAATCTTTGTCCTGGAGCGACTGAGTGATCTCCCGATTTACCTCGACGCCTCCCTCGTAATCTCGGACATTCCAGTCAAATATGTGTTTGCGGAGGACGCCGTCTTGAGCAATGAACTCAAGGTACTTGTCCAGTTCAACAAGAAGTACGTGACTGTCATCGGCGGTCGCCATCTCTTGGTAAGAGAGCTCGAGCGTGTAGGGCTTTTCCTCCGCCGCGAGATCGACGAGCTCGCGGGCACCAAGAAATTCGACAGTGCAACTCGCTCGGGGATT
>DAIQOT010000209.1:0-7190 GCA_036787695.1 Solirubrobacterales bacterium
ACTGCTGATCTCACTCACCCTGGTCGCCACCCTCACGCCGATGGCGGCCGCGAGCGCCGCGCTCGATCGGCGCGCCGACGGTCCACAGTCCGAGCATGTTGAACGCGATGTGCGCGACATCGGCGTGCAGGAAAGCGCTCGTGAACAGCTGCCACGGTTGAAAACCGATCAGCACGGCGCTGCCGTCGGCGAGGTGCTCGAGTTGACCGGGCCCCCACGGCCACAGCGCGAAATGGACGAGCATCGGCACCGCCAGCACGATCGCGAGCGGGAACCCGACCCAGTACAGGGCTCAGCCCCCCGGCGTCAGCAGGTCGGGGAGCAGCCGGTCGGCCGAGCTCTTGACGCCGAAGTTGCCTTCGACCCCGCCCGCCGCGTAGACCAGCGCGACCTGGCCCGCGGTGGTGTCGACGTCATCGACGGTCGAGAGTTCGTTGGCCTGGAAGAAGGACATCGAGGAGGGTTCGGTGGTCGTCGTCTCCACCCCGACGATCGGCAGTCCCGTCCCCGTCATCCCCCGCAGCATCGAGGTTTCCAGCGCGTTGGCGGTCGAGCGCTGCACCGGGCCCATGCCTTCGGGCTGGTCGCGGACGACGATCACCGAGTCGACCGGGCCGAATTCGCCGCTGGCGTGGGAGAAGAGCCCGCCGCGCACGACTTCCGGCAGCGTCCCGCCGATCACGATCTGGCGGCCGACCCCGGTCCCGAGTTCGTTCATCTCTTCCGGGTCGGTCGCGACTTCCGAGAAGCGCGTCGCCGAGAGTTCGTCGGAGAGGCTGCTGGTGTCGACCGGCTCTCTCACGACCCCGACGCCCACGAGTTTCGCCCCGGTCGGGCCGAGCGCGTCCTCGACCGCCGAGGTGATTTCGCTCGGCAGGTTGCCGAAGGCGATCAGCGCGATCCGCTGGCCCTGCAGCCGGTCGCGGGTCAGCACCGGGTACACCTTTTCGTCGAATTCGTTGGCGTTGCCGAGTTCGCCGTTCAGGTCTTCGACGTGGGACCGCGCGTCCTGGAGGTTGCCGACGAGGCTGTTCTCGAGGTTCTTGCGCGTCTGCGTCAGTGCGTCGCCGCCGAACTCGGCGCCGATCAGGATGCCGACCGCGAGGGCGAGGAACACCGCGATCAGCGAAGTTGCGTGGTAGCGAGCGCTGTAACCCATCAGTTACCAGCCATTTTGCCTGCAAAGCCGCGGTGTCGCGGCCAGGAGCGCGGCGCGCTCAGATGCCCAACCAGATTCGCACCTTGAGCCAGAACAGCTCGAAGACGTCGTTCAGGGCCGGCGAGGTGATGATCAGGATCGTCACCAGGATCAGGAAGGCGACGACGAAGAAGACGATCGGCATCAGCGTCGAGCTCGGCCGGTAGAGCCGCGAGACGCCCTTGGCGTCGACCAGTTTCTCGCCGATCCGCAGGCGGGTGAGGAAGGTCGAGGACATGCCGCCGCGCTTGCGGTCGAGGAACTCGATCAGGTTGAAGTGGGCGCCGACGCTAACGATCAGATCCGCCCCCTTCTCGTGCGCCATCAGCATCGCGACGTCCTCGCTGGTGCCGGCGGCGGGGACGACGGTGTGCGGCAGCTCCATTTCCAGCAGGCGCTCCTCGCCGGGGGCGCGGCCGTCGGGATAGGCGTGGACGATCAGTTCGGCGCCGCAGCGGAGCGCCGAGTCCGACGCCGAGTCCATGTCGCCGAGGATGATGTCCGGCTTCAGGCCCGCCTCCAGAACCCCGTCGGCGCCGCCGTCGACGGCGACGATCAGCGGCCGCACGTTGCGGATGTAGGTGCGAAGGGCTTTGAGGTCGCGCCGGTGGCGTTCGCCGCGGACGACGATCAGGACGTGGCGGTCGCGGAAGGAGACGCGGGTAGGCGGGAAGTCGATCGACCCGGTGAGGATGTCGGTCTCCTGGCGGACGTGTTCGACCGTGTTCATCGCGAACTCGCCGAGCACTTCGTCGATCCGCTCGCGCTGGGCGGCGAGGTCGCTTTCCAGCTCGGGGATGCTGAGGAGTCGGCCGCGCAGGACCTCGTCTTCGCCGACGAGGACGGCGCCGTCGCTGGTGATCGCCAGCTGCTGGCCGTCGCGGAGCAAGTCGAAGACGGGCGCGTCCGGGGCGTCGACGAGGCGGATGCCGGCGCGGGCCAACATCAGCGGGCCGGCGTTCGGGTACTTGCCGTCGCTCGAGGGCGAGGCGTTAATCACCGCGGAGACGCCGCAGTTGATCAGCTCCTCGGCGGCGATCCGGTCGACGTTCACGTGGTTGATCACCGCGACGTCCCCCGGTTGCAGGCGTTTCACCAGGTGCTTCGTGCGCCCGCCCAGCCGGGCGGTACCGACTATCGGGACCGGGGTGCTTCGCGTTCCGCCACGACGCCCGAGCAAGGCGGGGAGGCGACGGCGACTGGTGGTTGCCACGGGCTCAGGTTATGTGACGCGGTTTAAGGAAGCCAAATTTCGCCCTGGGTACCCGGACGAACGACCGGCCGAACCAAAAGCGTTGGCTGAAGGATCCTGGCCCTCACGGGGCCAAAATGCTTCAGGCGGCGGCCAGCAACTCTCTGGCGTGTCGGGTGGCGGCCTCGTCGGCGGTCTCGCCGCCGAGCATGCGGCTGATCTCCTCGACCACGCCCTCCCCTTCGAGTCGCTCGACGCCGGCCCGCGCCTGCCCGCCCTCGACGGTTTTTTCGAGCCGGAAGTGGACGTCGGCGAGCGAGGCGACCTGCGGCAGGTGGGTGATGCAGAGGACCTGGTGCTCGGTCCCGAGCGCCTTCAGTCGCTCACCGACGACCCGCGCCGTGTTGCCGCCGATCCCGGCGTCGATCTCGTCGAAGACGAGCGTCCCGGCGCCGGCCGCCGGCCCGAGGCCGCTGAGCGCCAGCATCACCCGGGAGAGCTCACCGCCGGACGCGGCGTCGCGCAGCGGCGCGGGCTCGATGCCGGGGTTCGGGGCGACGCGCAGCTCGACCGTCTCGCGGCCCGAGCCGCCGTACTCGTCGGGGTGTGGGTCGAGGACGACCTCGAGCCGGGCACCGTCCATCGCCAGGCTCGACAGCTCTTTCGCGACGCGTTTCTCCAGCGGCCGCGCCGCCTTCTCGCGCCCGCTGCTCAGCTTCTTGCCCAGCTTGGCGCGCCGGCCTTCGGCCTCGGCGAGCGCCGCGGTCGCCTCCGCGCTCCGCTCGCCGGCGCCCTCCAGCCGCGCGATCTCCTCGCGGCAGCGTTCGGCGTGGGCGAGCACCGACTCGACCGAGCCGCCGTGCTTGCGTTCGAGCCGGTCGATCGCCTCGAGCCGTTCCTCGATTCCGAGCAGGGAGCCCGGGTCGGCTGCGATGCCCTCGGCGTAGTCGCGCAGCTCGGCGGCGACGTCGCCGACCTCGACGCCCAGGGCGGCGACCCGTACGGCGATCTGGTCGAGCGCCGGGTCGAGCCCGCCCGCCGCGGCGAGTCGCGATTCGGCGTCGGCCAGTGCCGCCGCCGCGCCGCCGCCTTCGAGATCCTCACCGGCGAGCCCGGCGTGGGCGCCGCCCGCCGCTTCGGCGAGGCCCTCGGCGTGGCGCAGCCGCTCGCGGTCCCCGGCCAGCGTGGCGCGCTCGTCGGGGTCGGGTTCGACTTCCTCGATCTCGGAGAGCTCGTAGCGGTAGAGGTCGAGGTCCCGCTCCCGCGATCCCTCCCGCTCCCGCAGCTCGGCGAGCTCGGCGGAGAGCCGGCCGACCTCCCGGTGCACCTCGCGGTATTCGTCGCGCAGCGCCAGGTGGTCGGCGCCGGCGAAGCCGTCGAGCACCTCCATCTGGGTCGAGGAGATCGTCAGCTTGCGGTGCTCGTGCTGGCCGAAGAAGGCGAGCAGCCGGCCGCCGAGCGCTTTCAGGTCGGCCGCGGTGGCGGCGCGCCCGGCGACGAAGGCGCTCGTCCGCCCGCCCGCCGAGACCCGCCGTCCCAGCACCACCTCGTCGGCGCCCTCGGGGAAGCGTTCGGCGAGCTCCGCCAGCTCGGGGTCGTCGAGCAGCCCGGCGGGCAGGTCGAAGACGCCCTCGACCCAGGCCTCGGCGGCGCCCGGCCGCACGATCCCCGATTTCGCCTTGCCCCCCATCAGCAGGTCGAGCGAGTGCGCGAGCACCGTCTTCCCCGCCCCGGTCTCCCCGGTGATCGCGTTCAGCCCCTCGCCGAGCCGCAGTTCGGCCCGTTCGATCAGCAGCAAATTCTCGATCCGCAACTCACGCAGCACAGGACCCGGTTTAGCACTGCCCCCGGCGGATCAATCGCACATACGTTCGCTATTTGCGGCGGACGAGGCCATTCGGCGCCCGCGCTGCGCGCTCAGCCGTTGGTCTGCTGCACGAAGTACTTGGAGCGCGTGAGGAGGAAGCCCGCGGCGGCGCCGGCGAAGGAGAGGATCGCGGCGATCAGGATGATCGAGTTGAAGCCGCCGACGAAGGCGATGTCGGCCGCATGCTCCGTTTTCGCCTGGATCGCGGGCGGCAGGTTCAGCGCTTCCACCCCGCGGGAGCCGCTCGAGGCGACGATTTCCCCCAGTCCCTTCGGCGCGTGCGGCAGCAGTTCGGAGAGCTTCGAGTTGACGTCGGACTGGAAGATCGCGCCGAGCCCGGCGACCCCGGTCGCGATGCCGACCTGACGGAAGGTCGAGTTGATCCCCGACCCCATCCCCGATTTCTGCACCGGGACGACGGCGATCGCCGCCTGGCCGATGCCAGGGTTGGTGATGCCGATCCCGATCCCGGCGATCAGGAAGCCGACCAGGAGCGTCGTCCACTCCGAGCTGGGGGAGATGCCGTGCATGAAGAGCAGCCCCACCCCGACCAGCCCGAGGCCGATCCCGAGCAGCACCCGGATTTCGATCCGGTTGGAGAGCGCGCCGGCCACCGGCGACGCGACGAAACCGAGCACGGTCAGCGGCAGGAAGCGCAAACCGGCCTCGAGTGGCGAGTAGTCGAGCACGCCCTGCATATAGATCGTCAGGTAGAGGAAGAGGGCGAACATCCCCCCGGACAGGCAGAAGGCGACCGCCGAGACCCCGTTGAACGCCGGGTTTCGGAACAGCGTCAGGTCGAGCATCGGATAGCGGGTCCGGGTCTCGATCGTGATGAAGATCGCCATCAGCAGGGCGGCGCCGATCAGGCAGGCGAGGATCACGCCGCTCCCCCACCCTTCCGGGTTGCCGCGGATCAGGGCGAAGATGAAGAGGAAGAGCGAGCCGGAGAAGGTGACCAGCCCCGGGACGTCGATCGGTTCCGGTTCCTCCGCGAAGACGTTGCGAACTTTGCGCTCCGTCAACACCATCGCGACGATCCCGATCGGGACGTTGACGAAGAAGATCCACTCCCAGCCGAAGTTCTCCGTGAGGACCCCGCCGACGAGCGGCCCGATCGCCACCGCGCCGCCGATCGTCGCGCCCCAGACGCCGAAGGCCGTCGCCCGGTCTTTGCCCTGGAACTCCTGGCCGATCAGCGCCAGCGAGGTCGCGAACATCCCGGCGCCGCCGATCCCCTGAAGGCCGCGGCAGAGGTTCAGGAGCGTCGGGGAGTCACTGATCCCGCACAGGAACGAGGCGAAAGTGAAGATTCCGAAGCCGATCGTGAACACGCGCCGGCGGCCGAGCCGGTCGCCGAGGCTGCCCGCGGTGAGCAGGAACGAGGCGAGCATCAGCGAGTAGGCGTCGACTACCCATTGCAGGCTCGAGAGGCTGGCGTGGAGCGAGCGCTGGATGTCGGGCAGCGCGACGTTGACGATCGTCACGTCCAGAAGGAGCATGAAAGTCGCGACGGAGACGAGGACGAGAGTCCACCACTTGCGCTCCATTCAGCGCAGCCTAAACCGCAAGGTGGCCGAACTTGTCACGGATGCGTCCGTAGAAGCTCGTGCCGGGGAGTTGCGCCAGCCGTCCGGCCGACTCGACGAAGTGGACCTTGAGGTCGTCGCCGGTTTCGAGGAAGCCGAACTCCTGGCCGTCGAGGGCGATTTCGACCGGCTCGCGCTGCGGCGCGTTGAAGACGGTGAGGACGTCGGCCGGGGCGACGACGAGGGCGCGCGCGGTGAGCGAGTGCGGCGCGATGTAGCTGACCGCGTAGCCCTTCACGCCCCAGGCGAGGATCGGGCCCTGGTTGGCGAGGTTGTAGCCGGTCGAGCCGACCGGGGTCGCGGCGACGAGGCCGTCGCAGCGGACGTGGCCGACCTCTTCGTCGGCGATTCGGTAGCTGAGCTCGGCGACCCGGTCGTGCGGGCGTCGCGAAAGCGTCACGTCGTTGAAGCCGATGCCGCCTTTGTCGTTGACCTCGACGCGGAGCGCGGGGAGCTCGATGATCTCGGCCTCGCCGGCGAAGGCGCGGGCGATCCCCTCCTGCGCGTTGGCGCGCTCGACCGCGGCAAGGAAGCCGACAGTCCCGAAATTGACGCCGAACACCGGCACTTCCGTGTTGGCGAACCGACGAAGGGCATGAAGAATCGTGCCGTCGCCGCCGAGGACGAGGCAGAGGTCGGGAGTTTCGTCGCGGCGCTCGAGCTCCACGCCGAGCGCCGACTCGCCGTGCTTGTCGAGCTCGCCCTGGTCGGCGACCAGCCGCCAGCCGGCGTCCTTCGCCGCGGCGACGGCGATCGGCACCGCCTCGGTCGCCGCGGGCGGATGGGAGTGGGTGATCAGCGCCGCGGTCTTCACTCTTCGCTCGCCTCGGCCAGGTCGCCCGCTTCGTCGGCGGCGGCGATCGCGCCCTCCATGTCGTCGACCGCGGGCCCGTCGCCCCCGCACCAGACGAAGGTCTCGTGGTTGCCCTTCGGCCCGGGCAGCCGCGACGAGGCGAAGCCGCGGACGGTCAGGCCGATCTCGCCCGCCGCCAGTGCCACTTTGAGGATCGCCTCCTGGCGGTCGGCGGGGTCGCGGACGACGCCGCGGCCGACGCGTCCCTTCTCCAGCTCGAACTGCGGCTTGACCATCGCCAGGACTTCGCCGCCCGGCGCCAGGCAGGTGGCGACCGCGGGCAGGATCTTGGTCAGCGAGATGAAGGAGACGTCGATCGTCGCCAGCGATGGGAGGAACGGGAGGTCGGCGGGCGCCAGGGAGCGGCCGTTCTGGCGCTCGACCACGATCACGCGGCGGTCTTTTCGCAGGCGGGCGTCGATCTGGCCGTAGGCGACGTCAACGGCGGCGACTCGGGTGGCGCCGCGCTGCAGCATGCAGTCGGTGAAGCC
>DAIQOT010000210.1:0-7178 GCA_036787695.1 Solirubrobacterales bacterium
CCTGCCGGTCTCCCACCTCGACCTCTACCGGCTCGAGGACATGGAGGTGGAGGACCCGGCGCTGATCGACGACTACCTCGGCGGCGACGGCGTCGCCTTCGTCGAGTGGCCCGCCGTCGGCGTCGAGCGACTCGGCCGCCCGGCCCTCGAGGTGCGCCTCGAACACGCCGGCGAGGACCGCCGCACGATCGAGATCGTCGGCCAGTCCACGAAGCCGATCATCGGGTAGATAGCCTGCACCGACACCGCTCCGGCGACCTCCGGCAGGGGTTACGGGATCGATGCTGAAGGTCTGCACATGCAAAGTCGAGACAGGAGGAGTACGAGGATGAAGAAGGGATTGATGTCGGCGCTGGCGCTTGTCGCCGTCGCAACGGGCCTGATGGTGGCCGCCGTCTCCTCGTCCTCGGCGGGCACGCCCGCGTTCGAACATTACGTCGCCTGTGGGCTCTCGCGGAAGGCATCGCCCGCCAACGTCTGCCCGGTGAAGAGCAAGAAGGGCGCGTTCTTCAAAAGCACCCAGGGCGAAGTGAAATACACGGTCTGCGTCAAATTCCCGAAAAAAGAACACCTCTGCACCGAAAAACCGCAGGTCGCCGAAGAAGGCACGCTCTACGTCAACAAGATCACCTCGACCAGCGTCGGCAAACACGAGGTGACCTGGTACGTCAAAGGCAAGAAAGTCGGCACGACCGTCTTTCGCGTGAAGTAGGTGCCCGGCCGGCTCCGCATGCCGGACGGCGCCTGAGGGAGCGAGCCTGATGCTCGTCGTCGGCTTCGACACCGCGACCACCGACACCGCCGCCTGCGCCTGGCGCGACGGCGAGGTCCTGGCCGAGGCCCACCTCGGACTCTCCGAGCGGGGACGGCCGCGCCACGCGACCGGTTTGCTGGCCGAGGTCGAGCGCTGCGCCGCGGCGGCGGGCGGCTGGGACGCCGTCGACCTGATCGCGGTCGGGCTCGGGCCCGGCTCGTTCACCGGCCTGCGGGTCGGGATCGCGACGGCCAAAGGGCTGGCGACGAGCCTCGGCAAGCAGGCGCGCGGCGTCTCGACCCTCGACGCGCTCGGCGCCGGGATCGCCGCCGGGGGAGCGACCGGCGAGCGCCTCGCCGTCCTCGACGGATACCGCGGCGAGGTCTTCGTCGCCCTCTACGACGCCGGCGGCGCCCGCCTCTGGGAGTCCGAGGTGATGCGTCCGGAGGCGCTCGCGGAGCGCCTCGCCCAGCTGCCGGAGCCCCCGTCGGTCGGCGGCTCAGGGGCGCTACGATTTCGTGACGAGTTGGAAGGAGCAGGCGGCATCCGGATCCCGGACGACGCCGATCCCGTCCACCGGGTCGAGGCGCGGTACATCTGCGCCCTGGCGGCCGCGGGGGAGGGCTCCGAATCGCTCGAACCGACCTATCTCAGACCTCCGGACGCGGAACGTTGGCGTGAGCGAGATTCTTTCCAGAGAGCAGACTGACGGCCCCGCCCAGACGGGTCGCCCGGCCCCGGGCGAGACCCAGGTGCGCCGGCTCGCCTACAGCGACCTGCCGAGCGTGATCTCGGTCGAGCGCCGCTCCTTCCCGACCCCGTGGTCGCTGGCGATGTTCGTGCTCGAGCTGTCCAAGCCGAGCGGCATCTGCCTAGCCGCCACGGTCGACGACGAGCTCGCGGGCTACGTCGTCTGCTCGCGCTACGACCAGGTCTGGCACCTGATGAACGTCGCCGTCTCGCCCGACCACCGCGCCAAAGGCGTCGCCGGCGCGCTGATGCGCCGCCTCTTCGAGGAGGGCCGCGGCAAGCTCCCCTTCACGCTCGAGGTGCGCGTCTCCAACTCGCGCGCGATCGGCATGTACGAATACTTCGGCTTCCGCTCCGCCGGCGTCCGTCCTCGCTACTACCACGACAACGGCGAGGACGCGCTGATCATGTGGCTGGACTGATAGATCGGAACGCGCCGTGATCCTTGCCGTCGAGACGTCCTGCGATGACACCTGCGCCGCCGTGCTCGACGGCGGGCGGATCCTGTCGAACGTGATCTCCTCGCAGGCCGCCGCGCACGCCGGCTTCGGCGGCGTCGTCCCCGAGATCGCCGCCCGCCACCACCTCGAGCTGGCCGCGCCGGTGGTCGAGGCCGCCTTGGGCGAGGCGGGTGTGACCCTGGACGACATCGACGCGGTCGCCGCGACCGCCGGGCCGGGGCTGATCGGCGCGCTGCTGGTCGGGATCTCGACCGCGAAGGCGATCGCCGCCGCGCGCCGGCTGCCGCTGATCCCGGTCGACCACCTGCAGGGCCACGTCGCCGCCAACTTCCTCGAGCCCGAGCCGCTCGAGCCGCCCTTCCTCTGCCTCGTCGCCTCCGGCGGCCACACCCTGCTCGCCGCGGTCCGCGACCACGAGCGCTACGAGCTGCTCGGCCAGACCCTCGACGACGCCGCCGGCGAGGCCTTCGACAAGTCGGCGCGCCTGCTCGGCCTCGGCTACCCGGGCGGCCCGGCGATCCAGCGGGAGGCCGAGGCGGGCGACCCGGAGGCGTTCGAGATGCCGGTCGCGATGCAGCGCGACCCCGGCCTCGACTTCTCCTTCTCCGGCCTGAAGACGTCGCTCGTCTACCGCTGCCGGGAGCTCGGTCCCGAGGGCGTCGCCGAGCGCCGCGCCGACCTCGCCGCCTCCTTCCAGAAAGCGGTCGTCGACCAGCTCGTCGCGAAGCTGAAGCGAGCGCTGAAGAAGGGCCACTGGAAGGCGGTCGCGCTCGGCGGCGGGGTCGCCGCCAACGGCCCGCTGCGCGACGCCGTCGCCCGCCTCTGCGCGTCCCAGGGGATCGAGCTGAAGCTCGTCCCGATCACCCTCTGCACCGACAACGCGGCGATGATCGGCTCCGCCGCTCGCTGGGCGACCCCGGTCGCCTATCCCGACTACCTCGGCTTCGACGCCTTCGCCACCGGCGAAAAGATGGCCGCCTCCCATGGTTGACGGGCCGAAAACTCCAGATGGGCTTGAGTTTTCGGCCCATCGACGCGGGGCTCATGACGAACGCTGACAACCTCGCGAAGGTCCTCGTCTACTCGCGTCCCGAATGCCATCTCTGCGAGAAGGCGATCGAGAGGCTCGTCGGCCTGCACGACGAGGGCTACCGCTTCGAGCTGCACGAGGTCGACATCGAGAGCAACGAACTGCTGCTGCGCCGCCACCTCGAGCGCATCCCGGTGATCGAGATCGACGGAATCGTCGCCTCCGAGCTTGTATACGACGACGCGGCCGTGCGTGCCAGGCTCGATACTGTGGGGGCATGGCCGACTTGATCGACGAGATCCAGGCAGCCGGGCTTCCGGTCGAAGGCGAGCGCCTTTCACTGGGAGTGGCGGCGCGCCTCTCGCGCTACCTGCAGGTGCTCACCCAGGCGCGGAAGATGGGACGGGAGACGATCTCCTCGCAGGAGCTCTCCGAGTACACCCACATCAACCCGACCCAGATCCGCCGTGACCTCTCCGGCTTCGGCAAGTTCGGCAAGCGGGGCGTCGGCTACAACGTCGACTCGCTGGTCTCGGAGATCCGCAAGATCCTCCGCACCGCGGGCCAGCACAACATCGCGCTCTTCGGCGCCGGCCACCTCGGCCAGGCGATCGCCTCCTCGGCGATCTTCGCCGACCACGGCTTCCAGGTCGTCGCCGTCTTCGACGTCGACGAGGAGAAGGTCGGCACAGAGATCGGCGACGTCACGGTGCGTCCTCTGGACGACGACCTGGCGCAGATCATCGCCGCCGAAGAGGTCGTCGTCGGGGTGTTGGCGGTTCCCGCCGCGGCCGCCCAGGGGGTCGCCGACAAGCTGGTGGGAGCCGGCGTCAAAATCATCTTCAACTACTCCGAGCAGCTGCTGCAGGTGCCGCCGGAGGTGACCGTCCACACCTCCAGCCCGGCGGTCGACCTGCTGTACGCGCTGTACTTCTACCTGGCCTGAGGGCCCCGAGTTGATCTCTTGAAGTTGGACCTGGACGACGCGCGTGGGCGGTTCGAGGAGTCGACCGACTTCACCATCGGGCTGGAGGAGGAGTTCGCGATCCTCGACCCGGAGACGCTCGAGCTGGCGCACCGCTACGAGGACGTGAAGGCGGCCTGCGACGAGGATGAGGTGCTGGCCGAGTCGGCGGCGGGGGAGCTGATCGCCTCCGAGGTCGAGATCCGCTCCGGCCGCGCCGAGACCTTCGCCGAGGCCGTCGCCCTGCAGGCGGAGCGCCGCGCCCGCCTCTTCGCCCTGGTCGACTCGATGGGCCTGGCGCTCGGCGCGATGGGCACGCACCCCTGGGGGAGCTACCTCGACCAGACGATCATCGACACGCCCCACTACACCCGCCTGCGCGAGGAACTCGGCTACGTCGCCCAGCGCAATAACACCTGGAGCCTCCACGTCCACGTCGGCGTGCGCGGGGCCGACCGGGCGATCGCCGTCTGCGACCGGATGCGCGAGCTGCTGCCGCCGCTGCTGGCGCTTTCCGCCAACTCGCCCTACCTCGACCGCCGCGACTCCGGCCTGGCGAGCGTGCGCTCGGAGATCTTCACCCGCACCTTCCCCCGCTGCGGCGTGCCCTCGCCGTTCGTCGACTGGGACACATACGCGGGCTTCGTCGACCTGCTGCAGCGCACCAACTCGGTGGTCGAGTCGACCCAGCTCTGGTGGAGCGTGCGCCCGCATCACAGCTTCGGCACGGTCGAGGTGCGGATCTGCGACGCGCAGACCCGCGGCGAGGACGCGAGCGCGCTCGCCGGCCTGATCGTCGCCTGCGTCGCCCAGACGGCGCTCGACCTCGACGAGGGCACCGCCGCCGCGCCGCTCGGCGACCGCGAGATCGAGGAGAACCTCTGGCGGGCGATCCGTTACGGCCTCGCCGGCAAGCTGATCGACTTCCGGAGCGGGGAGGAGGTCGAGACGCGCGCCTACCTCGAGGGGCTGCTCGGTTGGACCGCGCCGGCCCGCGCCGCGCTCGGCATCGAGGTCGAGGTTCCGGCCGAAGGCGGGAGCGAACGCTTCCGCGCCGCGGTCGAGGAGGCCGGCTCGTTGGAGGGCGCTTACCGCGAGGCGGTCGCCGAGACGGCCCGCACCTACGGTCGCCGGCCTTCGTAGATCGCCCCGCGTCCCTACATCGTAGGAAAACCCCGACAAAAGTCACAAAGCGCTCAAACTTCCTGATTTCGGGGTAGGCTGGCCGGCGGGTTACACACCACCGGAGGAGAAGTGACTTGACCAGCTTTCTTAGGGAATATGGCGTGGTCGTCGCACTCGTTTGTGCTGGGGCCGCAGTTGCGTATGGACTGTTGATCACCCAGCGGTTGCTTGCCAAATCGCCCGGCAACGACCGCATGCGGGAAATCTCGGGGGCGGTGCAGGAAGGGGCGCAGGCCTACCTGACCCGGCAGTACACGATCATCGCCGCGGTCGCGGTGCCGATCGCGGTGCTGCTGTTGCTGCTGCAGAACTACAAGACGGCGATCGGGTTCCTGATCGGCGCCTCGCTCTCCGGCGCGACCGGATTCATCGGCATGAACGTCTCGGTCCGCGCCAACGCGCGCGTCGCCGAGGCCGCTCGCGGCGGCGTGCCGCCGGCGCTCGACGTCGCCTTCAAAGGCGGCTCGGTCACCGGCCTGCTCGTCGTCGGCCTGGCGCTGCTCGGCGTCGCCGGCTACTACGGGATCCTCGTGATCACCGGCTCGAGCGACAAGGACGCGGTCGACGCGCTGATCGGGCTCGGGTTCGGCGGCTCGCTGATCTCGGTCTTCGCCCGGCTCGGCGGCGGCATCTTCACCAAGGCCGCCGACGTCGGCGCCGACCTGGTCGGCAAGGTCGAGGCGGGGATTCCCGAGGACGATCCGCGCAACCCGGCGGTGATCGCCGACAACGTGGGCGACAACGTCGGCGACTGTGCGGGGATGGCGGCCGACCTGTTCGAGACCTACGCGGTGACGACGGTCGCGGTGATGCTGCTCGGCGTCCTCACCTTCAACCAGGAATTCGCCCGCGAGGTGGCGATCTACCCGATCGTGCTCGGCGGGGTGGCGATCATCGCCTCGATCATCGGAGCGTTCGCCGTGCGCACCACATCGGACAGGGTCGAGGGCGCGCTGTACCGCGGGCTGCTCGTCTCGGCGGTGCTCTCGATCGCCGCGTTCTACCCGATCTCCCACTGGATGATGAGCGAACCGCTACGGGTCGGCTTCGCCAACGCCGGTGCCAGTTCCGTGAGCGTGGCCGAACTCTGGCTCTGCGCCGTGATCGGCGTCGCCGTCACCGCGCTGCTCTTCGGGATCACCGAATTTTATACGGCGACCCGCTTCCGCCCGGTGAAGAGCATCGCCGCCGCGTCGGAGACCGGGCACGCGACGAACATCATCGCCGGCCTCGCCCAGGGCTTCCAGTCGACGGCGGCGCCGGCGCTGGTGATCGCCCTCGCGATCCTCGCCGCCAACGACCTGGCGGGCATCTACGGGATCGGGATCGCGGTCGTCGGCCAGCTCTCGCTCTGCGGCCTGATCGTCGCGCTCGACGCCTTCGGGCCGATCACCGACAACGCGGGCGGGATCGCCGAGATGGCCGAGATGCCGGAGGAGGTGCGCAACGTCACCGACCCGCTCGACGCGGTCGGCAACACCACCAAGGCGGTGACCAAGGGCTACGCGATCGGGTCGGCCGCGCTCGCCGCGCTCGTCCTCTTCGCGGCGTTCCGCGAGGAACTCAGAGCCGAAGCCCCGGCGGGCTACGACCTCAACTCGTTGTTCCACCTGACGAGCCCGGACGTGCTGATCGGGCTGATCATCGGCGGGATGATGGTCTACCTCTTCGTCGCCTTCGCGATCGAGGCGGTCGGGCGGACCGGCGGCCAGGTGGTCGAGGAGGTGCGAAAACAGTTCCGCGAGCACCCGGGGATCCTCGAGGGGACCGAAAAACCAGAGTACGGGCGGACCGTGGCGATCGTCACCGCGGCGGCGCAGAAAGAGATGATCCTGCCCGCCCTGATCCCGATCGTCGTGCCGGTGATCGTCGGCCTGCTCAGCGTCGACGCCCTCGGCGGCCTCCTGATCGGCGTGATCGTCGTCGGCCTCTTCGTCGCGATCTCGATGACCGCCGGCGGCGGCGCCTGGGACAACGCGAAGAAGCTGATCGAGGACGGCGCCTACGGCGGCAAGGGCTCCGAGGCCCACGCCG
>DAIQOT010000211.1:0-7087 GCA_036787695.1 Solirubrobacterales bacterium
TTGTTCTTGGCATAGCAATAGGACCAGATCTCGTCGGCCTCCACGACCTTGCAGGGGAGGTTTCGCAGGACCCGGTCCTGATAATCGGCGGCGGCCTCGCCGATGTCGACCAGCAGTTTCGTGACCGTGTTCTTCGCCGCGCCGGTCATCCGGCAGGTGGCGCGAATGCTGTTTCCCTCAACCAGGGCACCGATGATGCGGGAGCGTTGCTCGGTGCTCAACCTGTTCATACTGACCATTATGCGTAAGCGACCGGACGGAAAAGCTACGAATATTCCCCGTCCAATCCATCCTCGTTCCTATACTCTGCCCACGCGATGGCGGCGACTGGGGCGCGGAAACGCAGCGCAAAAACGAATGGTGGCGATCCGGTAGGCAAAGGGCAGCCCGCGAAAGCGGAGCCGACGCCGAAAGTCTGGACGACCTCCCACCGGCCGGATCTCGAGATGCCACCGGCGCTCGCCGAGCCCTTGGCGGAACTTCAGGACCAGCTAGATATGCCGGTCTGGCTGTTGCTACACAACGACGAGCGGGCGCTTCTCGACTACCGCGTCCTTCGTGCCTTTCTCGACTCGCGAGATCTGCTCGGAAACCAACGCGTCGCACTCGTCATCGATTCGCCGGGCGGATATGCCGACTTTGCCTTCCGCATCGCGCGGACCCTGTGCCGGCATGCCGACGGCTTCACCGCCGTCATCCCCCGTTGGGCCAAGAGCGCGGCGACCCTGTTGACGCTCGGCGCGGACGATGTCGTGTTCGGGCGCGATGCCGAGATCGGACCCTTGGACGTTCAGGTCTACGACCAGGAACGCGAGGAGAGAGGGTCGGCGCTCGACGAGATCCAGGCGCTAGAGCAGCTTCATCAGGTGGCGCTTCAACAGCTCAACCAGAACCTGATCATGATGCGGATGATCACCCGTCGGCGCTACGACGTGGTGATGCCGCACGCGAGCAAATTGACCAGCGACATGATGACGCCGCTGCTCGACAAGATCGACACGATCCACTACGCCAAGCAGTCGCGCTTACTTCGCGTCGCCGAGGACTATGCGATCCGGCTGATGATGCCACGCGTACCGAAAGAACGTGCGCGCAAAATCGCAGAGCAATTGGTGAAGAAATATCCCGAACACGGATTCGTTATTGACAGGAAAGAAGCAAAAGAGATACTTAATATCTCAGACCACTCCGATGAAACTGAGCGGACGTTAAGGAAGATCGAGCAATTTATGTGGGATAACGACAAGGTCGAAGCATTCGGCCGATTCCAGGAGATGGCGTGATGGATCAGCAAGCAGCTACCACCCAGGAGGATGTCGTCACCCGCTCTCGTGAAGTCTCCGAAGAGCGGTGGAGCACGATCAGGGCCGAGTTGGAGGACTCGGAGGACACCGCGTTCCTGGCTTTCGAGAACTGCTCCCAGGTCTCGGGCGTCGACGACTAGTTCTTGTCCGCTTCCCAGCGGGCCTTCGCGGCGTCGCGCGCCGCGTCCGATCGCTGCGACTCCGTCAGTCGTTCGGCGCGCACCCGTCCCCCTTTTTCGCCGCCTGCCCTTCCAGCCCGAACCTGCGGACTCTCCGGCTCCGCCGGCGTCTGGTCGGTGGCGTCACCGACGATGGCCGCCGCAAGGCGGTTGAGGTCGGCGGGCTTCTTCGACTGCTTCGCCATCGCCATCAGCGTACCGCTCGCTCGGGCTGATCTTGCGGCGGCCTCAGTCCCAGCACCAACTCCGCAGGGCCGAGATCGAGCGCATCGGCCACGATGACGACGGTGTCGAGGCGAGGGCATCGCTGCCCCCGCCCTAACAGGCCGATCTCGGAATGGTGCTTCCCGGAACGTTCGGCGAGCGCTCTCTGGCTGAATCCCCGGCGGCGTCGATGGTGCCTCAGGATTCGCCTCCAGGGCGCCCGCGAGCCTGAGGAACGTGTCGATCCCCGGGGTCCGTCGACCGCGCTCGATGAGCGTGATCTGCGTCCTGTGGGTCGCCGCCCTGAAGGCGAGCGTTTCCTGGGTGACCTCGTCGGCCCGACGCAGGCGCCGGATGTTCGCGCCGACAACCTGGGCGGCCGCCACGGCGTCTCCTCGCTCATCGCGACCGCATACCGACCGGCTGCCGTCGCGGCATAGAAATCCCCCTCAAGCCTGACGACGAGTCCCCGCGAGACGAGCCGCCAAAGCGACTCCAGTCGCGCCCCGCTCTCCCACTTTCTCGCAAGCTCATCTTTGGTCCACGGGCCCGGCTCCCGGCACATGGTCTCCAAGACCAGGCCGTCGAGACTTTCCGCATAAAGCATCTGCTCCCGTCCTTCCGTTCGGGGCGACGTGCGCGCCGCCCGCTGTTCGGTACGGGGGCGAAGCTGGAGGGGGAAAGGGCCTGCTATGCGGGGATTTTCAAACTGGCCCACTACCGAAAGATGACCGGTGCCATAGAAGCCAACGGTTGACCGACGCCCCGGGCCACCGCTGGGCGACTGACGCGACACACACCGAATCATGCACCGGATTACGTACGGCAATACTGAGTTTTCGATCCATAAAGCCGCACCATGCAGGAAGGTCTCGCCGGTGAATTCACCCCACGGCAGGAGGAGGATCGTTGCTGTCGCGCCAGCGTTCCCGATCGCGTGATCCGCTGCGCCTAGGGAATGCCTAGGGAATGAAAGGTCCGAGATCAGGACCTTAAGAGACTTTCGCTGACCCGCGTTGACATGTGGGTGACCGAATCGGCGACAGGCGCAAACTCGCTTCCCGTCTCAGATTCGGCTCTGCTCGCCGTCCGCCGGCCCAACGTGCGAAAAATAGGCGGACGGCTTAAAAGGCCGCCGCTCTAACCAGCTGAGCTACAGGGGCAGACTGCTGGATCGCCCCGAGCCGAAGCGGGAAATCGCAGCCGGGGGCAATTCTAGGGGCTTGTGGCGAGTCGGGCGCGGCGGCGCGCTCAGATCACCGTGGAGCCGCCGTCGGCCACCAGCTCCATGCCGTTGACGTAGCTCGAGTCGTCGGAGGCGAGGAACAACGCGACGGTGGCGATCTCCTCGGGGCTGCCCATCTTCCCCCGCGGGATGATCGACTCGAACTGCGCCTTCATCTCCTCCGACAGCACGTCCAACATCATCGGCGTCGCGACCTGGCCGGGGGTCAGCACGTTCACCCGGATGTTCCTGTCCCTGAGCTCGTTCACCCACACCCGCGCGTAGGCGGGCAGCACGGCCTTGCTCGCCGCGTACACGCTCCAATGCGGGTAGCCCCTGAGCGAGGCGTTCGACCCGGTCATGAAGATCGAGCCGCCGTCGTTGAAGAGCGGCAGCGCCTTCTGGACCGTGAACAGCGTGCCCCGCGCGTTGACCGAGAAGGCGGCGTCGAATTGCTCCTCGGTGATCTCGCCGAGCTTGCCCTCCTCGCCTCCCCCGGCACTGGCCCACAGCACGTCGATCGCGCCCTTCTCCTGTCTGACCGTCTCGAACAGGCGGTCGAGGTCGTCGAGGTCGGCCGAGTCGCCCCGCACGCCGGTCACGTTCCGGCCGATCCGCTCGACCGCCTCGTCCAACGCGTCCTGCCGTCGGCCCGAGATGAAGACATGCGCTCCTTCCTCGACGAACAACTTCGCACCGGCCAACGCCATACCGCTCGTCGCGCCGGTGATCACCGCCACCTTGCCATCAAGTTTTCCCACGATCACTCCGTTCGATTGTTGCTTCTGGTTGGTAAAGACGCGGCGACGAGCTCAGCCGAGGTTGACGCCGAGGGAGAAGTCGAAGTTCCCGACGCCGTTGCGCGCCAGGCCCATCGACAGCAGGCCCGCGCCCTCCAGCCAGTGGGCCATCGTCAGGTCCCCGGCGTCCCGCGGGCTCAGCCCGAGGCTCCCGATGAACGCCGACACGCTTGACTTGGCCCGCACGTCGTCGCCGGCGATGAAGACGTCCAGCGGAGCGCCCGCCTCGAGGACCGCACGGAAGATGGTGTTGAACGCCTTCACGACGCGGGCGCTCGCGGGGGCGGCCTCGGCGACCATCTTCGCGACGGAGGTGTCGTCAGGGATCGCCAGCCCGGTGGCGTCGGCGTTGAAAGGGTTGGTGATGTCGACGATGACCTTGCCGTCGAGCGCGTCCCCGAACTGGCCGACGACCGGCACGGCGCTTTCGAACAGGACGGCGAGGATGACGATGTCGCCGGCCGGGGCGGCGCCCCAGGTTCCGGTCCTGGCGCCGTCGCCGAGCGCCTCGGCCCTGGACGCGGACCTGGCCGCGTCGCGGCCGACGATCTCGACGGTGTTGCCGCCCTTGAGGGCCAGGGCGCCGATGGCGCCGGCCATGTTCCCCGAGCCGATGATGCTTACGTCGCTCATGTCGATCGCTCCGTTCAGTTGCCGCTTCTGGTGACTAAGTACACCGATCTGAGTGCTTAAGGTAGCGGATCGCCTCGCGGCGTGCGGCTATGCACACCGATCGGTACCGAACTGAGCTACGCTGGAGGCATGGCGGAGTCGGAGAAAGCGGAGCTGGAGAAAGGGCCGCGAGGGCTGCGCCGTGGCAGGGGCGCGAGGGAGCGCATCCTCAGCGCGTCGCGACAGCTGTTCCGCGAGCGGGGCATCAACGGCACCGGCATGGACCAGCTCTGCGCGGAGGCGAAGGTCTCCAAGCGGACGATGTACCAGCACTTCGACGGCAAGGACGAGCTGATCGCCGAGTACCTCCGCCGCTTCGATCCCGACGTCATGGCCGAGGTGTTCGACCGCCCCGACCTCTCGCCCCGCGAGCGACTCCTCGCTGCCTTCGACATCAACTCGCCCCTGTGTCCGTTCATCGCGGCGGCGGTCGAAATCCAGGACCCCGACCACCAGGCGCGCGACATCGCGAGCGACTACAAAAAGGCGATCGCCGCGCGGTTCGCCGAGACCGCCCGCGAAGCCGGCGCCACGGATCCCGAGCAGCTCGGCGAGCAACTGGCGCTGCTCCTCGACGGCGCCTCGGCCCGCAACCGGGTCCTCGACAACGGATCCTTCGCGACCGCCGCCGCGACCGCGGCCGTCCTCATCGACAACGCCATCCCCGCGGGGGCCTTGGTCAGCTGAGGTCGGGGATGCCCTCGTAGACGGTCGAGGGCTCGGCGTAGGTGCGCTTGTCAACGCGGCGGGTGGCGCCTACCGGGTGGGACAGGGGAGACCGGATCCTGCGGCGATCTCAACCGGGGTGGACGTCAAAGGAACTCCCGCTTTGGTCGCCAGCGCCGTCACAGCCAGCGCCTATCGACAGCAGGCCGCTCCCCCTCGGACTCTCGATTTTCGGCGGTACAGATCGACGCGGCGAAGACCCTCTTGAGGGGGAATGAGACCCTCCGACCGTGACCTTGAGGAACGTTCTCTAATAGCGTCATCGATGCCGCTGGGGTTCCGGCTTGGGCCGATCCGGCACTGGAGCTCGCGACGATCTATCGGCCGATCTGACGATTTGCTCGAACTCGTGGACGACGAACTTCCAGAACACGTCCTCACGATCTTGGACTTCGAACATCCGCTTTCCGCCCTCTCCCCCGCCGGTCTCGGCAAGGAGATGCATCGACACCAACAAAAGCAACTGCGAGCGGATCCGGTTGACGGCGAGATCGATATCGCGGTGGAGGTCGGTCGCATTCACCCTGCCCAATTCGACGCGGGTGATCGCATAGGCAACCTCGAGTCGGTCCTGGTTCCCGAACATCTGCTTCGAGTGAGCGCGCACGGCGATCAGAACCTCGTGTGAAAGGTGCTTTGGGCCTGGGGAAAATTCGACCTCGAGGTCTCGGTTGGACGGAGCCGCGCTCATTCGTCGAGGTCCGGCAGCTTGGTGACAGGCTCGATCTCGCCCGCTCGCCGCTGCAACATACGTCGCCAGTTCCAGGCCGCTGCCCCGTTGATGGGTATCGCGCCAAGCAAGGCAGCAGGGTGGGCGATCACCGCGAAGACGGAGGCGGGAACGATCAAAAAGGTCATCCAGCCCATCGCCAACTGCAATCTAAAAAGCGCATCTCCCTGCGACATCTTTCGTTCGAAGGCAGCCTGTTCCTGCGCAAGTGCTTGACTGACGATCCGGCTCTGGGTCGACGATTTGCCTGCGGCGGATGACTCAACCGTCGCGGGCACGGTCCCACCGAAGGTGGACTGGTCATGGGTTCCTGGTTCTTCCCGCCATCTGGGCAGGCGGGAGCGCCCTGCTCGCTGCAGTGACTGGAGAGTTCCCGATACCAACCGTGGGGGGCCCATTGGCTCGGATACTTAATCATGAATCGTGACTCAGGACAGAAAAATTTCACTTCTCTGGGTTAGGTAAACAATTCGTTCGGACGATGCGTGTCACCTACCGCTAGGAGGCGCTCAGTCAGCTGAGGTCGGGGATGCCCTCGTAGGCGGTCGAGGGCTCGGCGTAGGTGCGCTTGGTGATGCGGCCGGCGGCGCGGGCGAGGTGGCCGGATTCGACGGCGGCGCGGAGGGCGCGGGCCATCGTGGTCGGCTCGGCGGCGCCGAAGATCGCGCTCGCGGCGAGGACGGCGGAGCAGCCGAGCTCCATCGCCAGGGCGGCGTCGGAGGCGGTGCCGATGCCGGCGTCGAGGATCACCGGGACGCCGGCCCGCTCGGTGATGATCGCGATGTTGTAGGGGTTGCGGATGCCGGCGCCGGAGCCGATCGGCGAGCCGAGCGGCATCACCGCGGCGCAGCCGACGCCCTCGAGGCGGCGGGCGAGGATCGGGTCGTCGTTGGTGTACGGGAGGACGGTGAAGCCGTCGCCGACGAGCTGCTCGGCGGCCTGGACGAGCTCGACCGCGTCGGGGAAGAGCGTGCGGTCGTCGCCGATCACCTCGAGCTTGATCCAGTCGGTGCCGAAGGCCTCGCGGGCGAGCTTCGCGGTGCGGACCGCGTCGCGGGCGGTGTAACAGCCGGCCGTGTTCGGGAGGGCGAAGAGGCCGAGCTTGTCGATCACGTCGAGGACCGAGCCCTGCTGGGTCGGGTCGATGCGGCGCAGGGCGACGGTGACGATCTCGGTCCCCGCGGCGGCGAGCGCCGCCTCCATCTGCTCGAGCGAGCGGAAGCCGCCGGTGCCGGCGATCAGCCGCG
>DAIQOT010000044.1:0-20538 GCA_036787695.1 Solirubrobacterales bacterium
GGCGGCGGGCCGCCCGCGCGGACGGTGCCGGCGGCGGCGGTGAAGGAGGTGGGACGCCCGCCGGGCGGCGGCGCGTCAGGCGGCGGCGGCGATTTGGTCGACGCGCCGGCAGGAGTTTTTTTCGAGCCTGGAAGTCTCATTCGCCGAAGAAGTTACCCGTGAATTCTTCGCCTTCGCAGCCGGGAGTGCCCTTTTCGCAGCTTTCGCCGACCTGCGCCCCGACTTTGGCTTGCGGGCTCGTGGCGTGAAGGACTTCGTTTTGCGCTTCTTCGATGGCCTTCGTTTCTTCTTCAGACCCTTCCTTGATCTTGGTCTTTTCGGCGGTCGATTTCTTCGCGGCCGGCTTGCCTTTAGCCTTGCCGCCTTCGCCCTTGGACCCGGTCGACGTTTCGCTGCCGCCTCCCGCGGTGGGCGATTCGGCTTCGGGGGTGACCGCGGCGGTTTCGTCGCCGGCCCCGGCGCCGCCGAGCTGGACGATTTTGACGCCGCCGCCGTTACCGGCGCTGCTGTTGTCGTTGTGGCCGGTGCGGCCGATCAAGAAGCCGACGCCGATCGCGAGGACCAGCGTCGCGACGCCCGCGATCAGGGCCGCGTTGGCGTTCCATTTGTTGTTCGAGCCGCCCGACTGGGCCGGAGGCGGGGGAGGGGCCGAGCCGCCCGCGCCGCCGGGAGCCGAGTTCATCGACTCCATGAAGACGACGGCGTCCATGAAGGGGAGGCGCGGGTCACCGCGGCGGTGGCCGCAGTTCAGGCAGTAGCGCTGGTCGGCCGCCATCCGCGCGCTGCAGTTCGGGCACGTCTCGTTGCTGCCGAAGGCCGCCATCGACGGCATCGCCGACGGGGCGGCGGCATCGGACGGGGGCGTGGGGGGAGTCGGCGTCGCCGGCTCGGTCTGCTCGGAACCGGCACTCACCAGGCAATCTTCAGATGCCCGCCCTCTGCCGGTGTTTAAGAGTTGTGAATAAGGGCCGGAATTCCGCTTCGCAGGCGGAAGCTCGTCGATGCAAAATCTTTACATCCGGGCTCTCGGGGGCTCTGATAATTCGCTTCAAACGTGGCTGACCGCAAAGATGACCAAGTCCCCGACCCGGCGGGGCGGGCGACCTGCACCGAGTGCGGCAACCCCTTGGCGCCGGACCAGCGCTACTGCCTGAATTGCGGCGCGCGGCGCGGCCGCCTGCCCGGCGCGGTCGCCTCGACGCTCGGCGCGATCGGCGCGAAGGGCAAGGGAATCGCCGCGGCGGCCGCGGCGAAGGGCTCGAAAGCGAGCGGCGGGGCCGCGGACGGTGGCGACGGCGAGAAGGGCGGCTGGTCGTGGATGCCCTCGCCGCCGGCGATCGCGATCGCGGTGATCGGGATGCTGGCCCTCGGCGTCGGGCTCGGCTCGGCGATGAGCGAAGTCGCCTCCTCGGCGCCGATCTCGACCCTGATCCTCGAGTACCCGCATCACGCGGCGGCGCCGGAAGAACCGGAAGAAGAAGTCGAAGAAGCCCCCGAAGAAGAAACGTTCCCCGAAGCGCCGGAAGAATCGGCGCCGGAAGAAACCTTCGAAGCGCTGCCTCCGGAAGAAGTCATCGGTCCACTGCCAGAAGAAGCGATCGAAGAACCGCAGTCGGAAGGGGAAGAACCCAACCCGCTTAAAGAATCGATCGAAGCGACGGAACGCGAACAGGAAGAACGTGAACAGGAAGAAGCCGAAGAAGCGCTTCCCGAAATCAAGCACGCCTTCCTCATCGTCCTCGGCGAAAACAGCTACGAAAGCACCTACGGGACGACCGCCGAAGCGCCTTACCTCTCGCGGGTGCTGCCGGGGAAGGGCGAGCTCCTCCCGAACTACTACGGCGTCACCGGCGGTGTGCTCGCCAACGAGATCGCGATGCTGAGCGGGCAGGGCCCGACCGCCGAAACCCTGGTCAACTGCCCCAACTACACGGCGATCGCTCCGGGCACGGTCTCCGAAACCGCCGAACAGGTCGAAGGCACCGGCTGCGTCTACGGCAAAGAAGTCGAATCGCTGCCGACCCAGCTGGAAGAAAAGGGCCTGACCTGGCGCGCCTATGTCGAGTCGATGGAAGCGGGCGCCGAACTCGGCATCCCGACGACCTGCCGCAAGCCGACCCTGGGCGGTCCCGACACCAGCCCGACCCCGGTCCCCGGCGACCAGTACGCGACCTGGCGCAACCCGGTCCTCTACTTCTCGGCGATCGCCGAAAGCGAAGAATGCGGGAAGCTCGACGTCGGCTTCGAAAAGCTCGAAAAGGACCTCAAGTATCCGAAGCAGACCCCGGCGCTGTCGCTGATCTTCCCGAACGCCTGCCACGCGGGCGGCGAAACGGAATGCGAACCGGGCGCGCCGAAAGGCGCCCAAGGGGCGACCCAGCTGCTGAAGACGCTGGTGCCGGCGATCATGGCCTCGCCCGCCTACGAAGAAGGCGGGATGATCCTGATCACCTCGGCGCAGGCGCCGCAGGCGGGCGACAACGCCGACCCGAGCGGCTGCTGCCTGGCGCCCTCCTATCCGAACCTGGTCGCCGCGGGCATCCAGCCGGCCGCGACGCCGCCGTCGACCGCGACCACGGAAGCGTCGACCACGGAAACGTCGACCTCCCCGACCTCGACCACCGAAGCCGCGTCCGAACTGGAAGAAGAAGCCGAACCCACCAAGTACACCGAAGAATCGGTGCTCGGCAGCGGTGGCGGCGGCAAGGTCGGGCTGCTGATGATCTCGCCCTACGTCGAAGCGGGGAAGGTCGAAGAAACCGAATACGCCAACCACTTCACGCTGCTGAAGTCGCTGGAGAAGATGTTCGGCGTCGAACCGCTCGGCTTCGCGACGGAAGAACAAATGCCGACGCTCAGTCCGAGCCTCTTCCGCACCGCCAAAGAAGTCGAAGCGGAAGCCGCCGAAAAGGCGGAAAAGGAAAAGGCCGCGGCGAAGAAGTCGAAGGGTACGGGCACGAGCAAGCGGGCCGCCTTCGACCTCGAGCGGGCCTTCAGCCGGCTGCTGAGATCACCAGGCGGATCGCCAGGACCAGCAGCGCGACGCCGAGGAACTTCCTGATCGTCGGCCCGGTGAAGCGCCGCGAGAGGCGGGCGCCGAGCTGGGCACCGGGCAGCACCCCGACCGAGAGCGCGAGCGCCCGGCGTAGCCCGTGGCCGACCGTGAGCGTGCCGCCGATCAGGTGCGTCGCGCTCGCCGTCCCCGACATCCAGACGAGGACGAAGTGCGAGGTCGCGGTGGCGATGTGGGTGGGGAAGCCGAGCGCGCCCGCCATCAGCGGCACGTGGATGACGCCGCCGCCGATCCCGAGGAAGCTGGAGAGGAAGCCCACCCCGGCGCTGTAGACGGTGCCGCGGGCGAGCGGCACCCGGTAGCGGTAGAGCTCGCCGTTGGCGTCGACCAGTTCGCGGGCGGTGGTGACGCCGCGCGGCACCGAGCGCTCGGCGTGGGGGCGCAGGCGGATCACGACGAGCGAGAGGATCGCCAGGACGACGGCCATGATCACGTCGAAGACGCGGGTCGGGACGAGGTGGACGGCGAGCGCGCCGAGGATCGAGCCGGGGATCCCGGCGGCGGCGAAGCGCAGGCCCGAGCGGTAGTCGATCCGCCGCATGCGGGCGTAGGCGATCGAGCCCGAGAGCGCGTTGAAGAAGACGACGAGGAGGCTGATCGAGGTGATCTGCGCCGGCGTCAGTTCCGGGTAGACGACCAGCAGGACCGGGGTGAGGATGAAGCCGCCGCCCGCCCCGACCAGGGTTCCGAAGGTGCCGACGACGAGGCCGAGCAGGGCGAGCAGTACGTAGTGCAAGGCGACCCATCTAATGCGACCGCCGGCGGTCCCCTGTAACGGGGTCGTGAATTGTCGGATTTCAGGTCAAGAAAGGACCGAAGTCGATCGAGATGCTTGGGAATCGCCCTGGCGACGGGGCGTCGGCGCCGCGATCACCTATCGTCAGAGCCGGAATCGGAAGACCGGACAGGAGGGGTGCATGCTCGACCAGAGCAAGATCGGCAAAGTCGTGGCGGAGCAGATGGAGGCGATCGAGGCCGACTACGGCGACGAATGCGAAATCGGCGACGTCTGCACGATCGTCGAGGTGATCGGGCCGCACGGCTCCCACGTCCGCGTGCGCTCCAGTGACATGCGCCCCCATAGCGGCCTCGGCCTGATCCGCATGGCCGAACAGGCGATGCTGGGGAACCTCGGCGGCAGCTAGCGCCCGGCGAGCTCGTCGAGCAGCGCCTCGACGACGCTCGGCTCGAACTGGGTGCCGGCGTGGTCGCGCAGCTCCGCTTCGGCGGCGGTGACGCTCATCGCCTTGCGGTAGCTGCGGTCCGAGGTCATCGCGTGGAAGGCGTCGCAGGTGGCGATCACCATCGCCCCGCGGGGGATGTCGTCGCCCGCCAGGCCGTCGGGATAGCCGCCGCCGTCGTGGCGCTCGTGCGCCGAGCGGACCAGCGGCGCGACCGGGGCGAGGAAGGGGATCCGCTCGAGCATCCGGGCGCCGATCGCCGTGTGCTCGTCCATCCGCCCGCGCTCCTCGTCGGTTAGCGGGCCGGGCTTGCGCAGGATCTCGGCCGGGATGCCGATCTTGCCGACGTCGTGAAGGAGCGCGCCGTAGCGGAGCCGGTCGAGCTCGGCGCCTTCGACCCCGAGCCGTTCGCCGACCCGGACGGCGAGCTCGGCGACCTCGTTGGCGTGGCTGGCGGTGTAGGAGTCCTGCAGCTCGACCGCGTCGGAGATCACGCCGATCGTGGTGAGGAAGGCGTCCTCGAGTTCGCCGACCAGCTGGCAGCGGTGGATCGCGGCGCCGATCTGGCCGGCGACCACGTGCGCGAGCAACAGGTCTTCCTCGTCGAAGGCCCCGTGGTCGCGCTGCTCGAGGTTGAGCACGCCCCAGTTGGACTCGGAGACGACGATCGGCAGCGAGAGCTCGGAGCCGGGGTCGGTGTCGTCGCCGCGGCCGAGGTAGTCGGGGTCGCGGTGGGTGTCGTTGACCATCGCCGGCCGGCCGGTGCGGGCGACGCGGCCGTTGACGCCGTGCTCGACCGCCTGCTCGAGCGCCAAGAAGTCGCTCAGTTCCTCGGCCAGCGGGCCCGCCGCGGCGACCACGCGCAGGACGCCGTCGGGGTCGAGCCGCTGGACCACGGCGAGGTAGTAGTCGAAGGACTCGTGAAGCGTGCGGACCGCCTCGCGGGCGACGGTTTCGACCGAGGCGGCGCGCGAGAGCGAGGTCGCGAGGCGGCTCGCGACCAGCAGGCGGCCGCCCTGGGGGGCCATCCCGGATTCGGCTCCTACTATCGGCATCTGGCTCGTCTTCGGCTCCACTACACCCCGGTTTATCGGCGAAGGGACGGCAACCCTTGACTGCTCTCTATCCTCAGTAATTGTGCCCGAGCAGGGACCGGAAATAGTCGTGATGAAGTTCGGCGGCACCTCGGTGGCCGGACCGGACCAGATCAAACGCGCCGCCAGGCGTATCGTCGCCGCGCGCGAAAAGGGCAAACGCGTGGTCGCGGTGCTCTCGGCGCGGGGCAAGACGACCGACGAGCTGGTCGCCCAGGCGCACGAAATCTCCGACCGCCCGGTCGCCCGCGAGATGGACATGCTGCTCTCGACCGGCGAGCGGATCTCCTGCGCGCTCTGCGCGATGGCGATCCACGACATGGGCCACGAGGCGATCTCGCTGACCGGCTCGCAGGCGGGGATCGTTACCGACTCGGTCCACACCAAGGCGCGGATCATCGACGTGCGCGCCGACCGCATCCGCCAGGCGCTCGACCAGGACCGGATCGTGCTCGTCGCCGGCTTCCAGGGCGTGTCGACCGACAGCCGCGACGTCACCACGCTCGGGCGCGGCGGCTCCGACACCACCGCGGTGGCGTTGGCGGCGGCGCTCCAGGCGAGCGTCTGCGAAATCTATACCGACGTCGCCGGGGTCTTCACCGCTGACCCGCGCCTCGTCCCCGAGGCCCGCAAGCTGCCCCGCGTCTCCTTCGAGGAGATGCTCGAGATGTCGGCCTCGGGCGCCGGCGTGCTGCAGCTGCGCTCGGTCGAGTACGCCCGCAACCACGGGGTCCAGATCCACTGCCGCAGCAGCATCGAGGACGGTCCCGGTACCCTCGTCATCTCGGAGGAAGAGACCATGGAGCAACCTTTCGTCACTGCCGTCACCCACTCGAACGCCGAGGCGCGCGTGACGCTGCGCGGCGTCCGCGACGAGCCCGGGGTCGCGGGCCGGATCTTCACCGCCCTGGCCGGGGCCAACGTCAACGTCGACGTGATCATCCAGAACGAGCCGGTCGGCGACGATCAGCTGGCCGACCTCTCCTTCACCGTCGACCGCGCCGACCTGGCGACGGCGCGCGATGTGATCGAGGGGCTCGACGGCGTCTCGCTGGAGATGCGGACCGACGAGGCGATCGGCAAGGTCTCGATCGTCGGCGCCGGGATGCGCTCGCACCCGGGCGTCGCCGCCAAAGTCTTCGAGGTCCTCGGCGAGGAGCGGATCAACATCGAGATGATCTCGACCTCGCCGATCAAGATCTCCTGCGTCATCGCCGCCGATCGCGTCCCCGACGCGGTCAAGTCCCTGCACCGGGCCTTCGAGCTGGGCACCGATGCGGTTCGTCCCGAAGATCCGACCGGCGCCGAGCACCGGCCGACGGTCGCCGGCTGAGGCCGCCGAGAAGATGGCGGGTGACGGCTACAGAGTCGGGGTGATGGGCGCGACCGGTGCGGTCGGGACGACGATCCTGGCGGCGCTCCACGAGCGGGGCTTCCCGGCGAGCGAGGTGGTTGCGTTCGCGTCGGAGCGCTCGGCGGGCAAGGAGCTCGAGTGGGGCGGCGGCACGCTGACCGTGCAGGGGCTGAGCGACGAGTCGATCCAGGGCTTCGACGTGATCCTCTCCTCGCCGGGCGGGGCGGTCAGCTCCGAGTGGTCGCCGCGCTTCGCCGAGGCGGGGGCGACGGTGGTCGACAACACCAGCTTCTGGCGGATGCACGAGGACGTGCCGCTGGTCGTCGCGGGGGTCAACGACGAGGCGGCCGAGAATCACAAGGGCATCGTCGCCAACCCGAACTGCACGACGATGGTGATGATGATGGCGCTGGCGCCGATCCATCGGGCGGTCGGGCTGGAGCGCTTCGTCGTCTCCAGCTACCAGGCGGTCTCGGGGACCGGGCAGAAGGCGATCGAAGAGCTGCGCGCGCAGGCGCGGGCGATCCTCGCCGGTGAGGAGCCGCCGGCGCCGGCGGTCTACCCGCACCAGATCGCCTTCAACGTGATCCCCCAGGTCGAGACCTTCAAGGACGGCGACGACTACACCACCGAGGAGCGCAAGGTGATGGCCGAGACGCGCAAGATCCTCGGCGTCGGCGAGGAGGTCGGCATCTCCGCGACCTGCGCCCGCGTGCCGGTCTTCGTCGGCCACGGCGAGTCGATCAACCTGCAGACCAAAGAGGACCTCAGCCCCGACGACTGCCGCGCCCTCCTCGCCGAGGCCACTGGCGTCAAGGTCGTCGACGACCCCGCCGCGGCGGCCTACCCGACCTCGATCGCCTCGGCGGGCCAGGACGACGTCCTTGTCGGCCGCATCCGTCGCGACCCGTCCCAGCCCCGCACCCTCAACCTCTGGACCTCCGGCGACAACCTCCGCAAGGGCGCCGCCACCAACGCCGTCCAGGTCGCCGAGATCCTGGTCGACCGCGGCTGGCTCTCCAGCCAGCGCTAAGCCGCCCTCCTCGTTCGCAGGCTTAACCCAAAAGTTCCAATTCCGCGCACCACACGCGTGCTTTTCCTCCCTACGCTCGGTCGGTGAGCGTGACGGAGGAGAGAGTGGTGATGGATAGCGAGTGGACTGACAAGCGCATGAACGATTTCGTCGGCCGGGTCGGCCGGTTCGAAGGCGATGTCAAAGAACGGTTCGACAGAGTGGACCGAGAGTTCGACAAGGTTGACCTACGGTTTGATCGCTTCGAAGGAGACGTGAAGAAAGGCTTCGCGAAAGTGGACGGCCGGTTCGACAAGGTGGAAGCCGATTCCAAGGAACTCGGCGGGAAGATCGACAAGATGACCCGTCGGCTGACCGGCGGGCTCATCACCGTCGTCGGCGCCGTGATCATCAAAGTGTTCCTCAGTTGAGTGGCTGTCGTGAGTGGAACGTGCGGCGACTACTCGATTTGGTCGACGCGAAACTCGACCAGCTGAATCGCTCTATCTGGGGCGCCTTGCTCCTTGGCCTGGCCTTCCGATTCCTCATCGGCTGACCGGATCCCACCCACTGGGCGGATCACTCTGTGATCGTCAATCGCGGGGCAGGTGGAGGCGGAGGGAGTTGTGGATTGCTTCGATCGTCTCTTCGGGGACGCGGGCGGTGGCGGCGAACTCGGGCCAGCGGGCGACGGTGCTGGTGACCTCGTCGGCGATTCGGCGGGCAGCGCCTCGTTTGAGGCCCGCCAGGGAGGCGATCTGGTCGAGGTCGGCGAGGGTGAAGTTGTCGCGTTTGCCGTTGATCGACATCTGGTGGACTCGGGTCCAGCGGCCGTCCGGGTTGTAGGAGTAGACGACGTCGAAGGCGGGGGAGAGGGACCAGTTGCCGCGGCGGTCCATCAGGAAGGAGATGTTCTTGACGTGGTCGTCCTGGTTGCGGGCGACGACGTTGAAGACCATGCGCCTGAACTGTTCTTCGGCTGCCTCGGCGGAGAGGCCAAGGCGGCGGATCAATCCGAAGGACTGCTCGTAGGAGTGCGCTTCGCCGAGCTCGAAGTCGAGGTGGTCGAGCGCCGCCAGCGATTGCATGTGGAGCTTGTCGCCGTCGGCCGCGCGGTCGAAGCGGCGGGTCATGAAGTGGCGCCGGTCGCCCTCCTCGAGTAGTCGGCACTCGGTCATCTCGATCCCGGCGGCCTTCGCCATCTCCGAGTAGGCCCACTCGATCGCGCCGTAGCCGCGGGAGCGCCCGAGGTCCCGGCTGGTGTCATCGACGCCGTCGAACTTGAGGATCCAGTACTCGAAACCGGGCGGCACCTCGATCTGGCCCGAGCGCACTTCTTCGGTCTCCGGGTTCCAGGCGATCAGGGCCTTTGGCCGGGCGCCGCCGGCGGAGGTCCCGACCCGGAGGATCTCCTGCATCGCCCGTTCCTTGCCGGGCGCGGCCAGCGACTCGGACAGGTCGGCGCGGTGGGCGAGGACTTCGCCGGCCAGGTCGACCAAGGCGGCGACGTCGAGCTCGTCGTCGATCGTCGGATCGGGTCCCAGCGCGGGGACGAACTCGAGCGCGCCCATCCCGCGCATGCCGATGTAACAGAGGCGCTCGACCGCGTCGAAGCTGCCGGGCGTACGGCCCTGTCCCGCGAGCCAGGCGTCGATCAGCGCGTTGCCGAAACGGTCGGGAAGGGAGTCGGCGAGAAGACCGGGAAGGCCGTCGAACGAGGTTTTCGCGAGCCCGGGGAATCGATAGATGCGACCCGGCGTCACCGGCATGCGCAGGGGCGAGAGCTCGATCCCGGCCGCGGCGAAGTCCGGCTCGTACTCGAAGGAGGCGGCGTTCTCGCCGTCGGCCAGCGAGACGGCGCCGATCTCGGTTCCCCAGAGCTGGACCGCCGCGACGGTCATTTTTCGTCGCCCCAGCGCCACTCGCCGGGGGGCGATTTCGCTGCGCTCGGGCCCCGGGCCCTGACCCGGCCCTGGCGCTCGCCCCGTGCCTCGGCGAGCGGGCTATTCGCGACCTCCGGCACCAGGCCGTCGAGGTCGTCTAGGCCCAGCGCCCGCAGAACCCGGAGGAGGGTGACGATCGTCCCCGACCGTCCTTCCTCGAGCCGTTGGAGCGTTGCCTTGCCGACACCCGCCCGGCGCGCGAGGGCCTCCTGGCTTTCGTTCCGGCTCAATCGCAGGGCGCGCAGGCGGAATCCCAGCTGCTCTTGCAGCGCCCTGTCGCTGGCCTCAGATGGCTCTGGCATAAGGCATCATTATTGATGCAATATAGGCTATATGGGGGCTAACGCCTCAATGTTGAGGCGTTATGGGAGAGCGCGATCGCTACTGGGCGAGGGCGGCGAGGCGGCGGCCGCTGGGGACGCGGACGCCCTGGCCGAGCGGTTCGAGCTCGCCGTTGCGCTTCAGCCGGTTGATCGTCGCCGAGACGACGGTTCGCTTGACGCCGGTGCGCTCGGAGATTTCGGTGGCGGTGACACCGGGGTCCTGAAGGACCGCTTCGATGATCCGCTGCTTGTTGGCGCCCTGGGGGGCGCGGCCGTCGCGGCCAGGCTTGGTCCCACGGCGGGAGCGGCGGATCGGCTGGCGCGAGTTCGCGTCGGCGTCGATCCCGGCCTGGGCGAGCAGCGCGGCGAGCCCGTCGGGAGGGGTGCCGTCGGCGCCTCGGGTCACTTCCTCGCCTTCGAGAAGGGAGAGGATCCCTTGGAGCTGCTCAAGCTCGTCGATGACCGGCCGCAGCTCGCGGATCCGCTCTTCGACCGTCTTCCGAATCTGCTCGACCGCGGGACTCATCGTCCGGCGCGATTATGAGGGATCGGCGCCGAGAATGCTTCAAATGTTCACGGGATTAACACAATCATGCGCTCGAAAAACTCTCACGTAAAAAGAACCGGAGCGTTTGCTGAGGGTCTATCTAGCCGCGGCGGCGGCTTCGATGCGCCGCTTGCAAGCCGGGGCGATGACGCCGAGGCTGCAGTCGACGTAGGCCGGGCCGGCGTGATCGCCGTGTCGGTCGAGCGGGACGACGATCGCGGGCGCGCCAGGATGGCCGGTCCCGCCACGCACCGGGCCGAGGTCGAGCACGAACCAGCCGTCGACGGCCGGGAACCCCGCGTCGCCGGCGGCGTCGCGATCGACCGGGGCGTGGACGGGCGTCACGCCGGTTCGCCGGTCGGTGCCCGCGAGGTGGTCTTCCCCCAGCGACGCCGAGACGCGCTCGACCCCTTGGCCAACGACGCCGAAGAGGTAGCGGTGGCCGCCGGCGATCGCGCTCCCGGCGCGCACCTGGCCGTGGGCGGGCGCGTCGCCGCAGTTGCCACTCAGTTCACCGCCGCGGGGGACGAACACAGTGCAGAGCCGGCCTTCGTCGCGGTAGGCGGAGAAACTCCAGGCGCCGTCGGCGGCGTGGCCGAGCGGGGTCGGCGCGGTGTGGGCGTGGTCGCCCGAGCCGCCACCGTTCAGCGCGGCGAAGGCGACCCCGCCGACGAGGCAGACGAGGACGAGGACGATCGCCGCGCGCCGGCCGACCCGCCGCGCCTGCGCGCCGCGCTCGCGGGCGGCGCGGGACGTGGTCGCCGGGAGGCGACGACGAGGAGCGTGGCGGTCGGCTCCGGCCGCCGGGCGCACCGAGCCGCGCGCGGTCTCGACTCCAGGGCGCAGCGGGGTCACCGTCGCCCGCGGGTCATCGACGTCGCCCGCCCACGCCGCGCTCACCATCGCCTCGAACTCGGCGCCGAGCTCGTCGAGGATCGGCAGGTCGGGGTTGCGTCCGGTCATGGCAGCTCCTGCCCTTGGCCTTCGAGCATCCCGCGCAAGGTCCGCATCGCCCGCGTCACCCGCGTCCGCGTCCCCGACGCGGTCAGCCCGAGCCGCGCCGCGACCTCCGCGTACGGCAGCCCCTCGACGATCCGCAGCCGCACCGCTTCGCGCTGGTCCTCGGGGAGTCGGTCGAGGCTGCGGACGACCGCCTCGCGGATGCCCTGCGAGGCCGCCAGGTCCTCGATCCGCTCGATCTCCTTGTCTGTCAGCGCCCGCCGCTCGCGTCCCAGCCGCCGCGCCCAGCGGCGCGCCGACTCGTCGCGGCGCTCGTATTCGCGCAGCACGCTCTGGGCGATCGACCAGAGCCAGCCGGAGAGGGCGTCGTCGCCCTCCCCACGGAACTGGGCGCGGCGCTCGAGGGCGATGGTGAAGCAGTCGCTCATCAGGTCAACCGCGACCTCGGGGTCGTCGACGCGCCGCTGGAAGAAGACCAGCAGGGGACGCGCCGAGCGTTCGTAGAGGCGCGTCAGGTCTGCCGGCTCCAGGGTCATCGACGCCGACGGCCTGCCGCGCCGCCGCGCCCCGATCGGGTCACGCGTCGTGGTCGTGATCGGGCTCGCGCTCCGGGATCTCGATCTCGCCGAACTCGTAGTGCGTCACCGTCGAGAGGACCGCGTCGAGGGCGAGGCCGGAGAGGGTCTCGTGCTCGAGCAGCGCGTTGGCGGTCTCCTGCACCGAGTCCCAGTTGCCGCGCAGGACGAACAGCGCGCGATCTTTGGCCTCTTCGACCAGCCGCTCGGTCTCGTCGTCGATCGTGTCGAGCGTTTCCGGCCCGACCGAGCCCATGTCCTGCAGCGCCGCGCCGAGGAACACCTCGCCGCCCGCCTCGCCGATCGTCACCGGGCCGAGCTTCTCGCTCATGCCGAAGCTGGTCACCATCTGGCGGGCGAGCTTGGTCGCCGCGTGGAGGTCGTCGGAGGAGCCGGTCGACCCGTGGCCGAACTCGGCCCACTCGGCCGCCGTCCCGGCGAGGATCGCGACCAGGTGGCGTTCGAGGTCGGGCTGCGAGTGGATCGTCGCGTCCTTGTCGGTGAGCATGTCGGCGGAGGTGCCGAGCTGCCGGCCGCGGGCGACGATCGAGAGCTTCTGGGCGCTCACCGTCTGGCCGATCGAGCGGGTAGCGACCGCGTGGCCGGACTCGTGGACGGCGATCCGCCAGCGCTCGTCGGGGCTGAGGACGTGGGTTTTCTTCGCCGGGCCGGCGACGACGCGGTCGATCGCCTCCTCGAGGGTCGGCTGGTCGATCTCCGAATAGCCTTCACGGACCGAGAGGAGCGCCGCCTCGTTGACGAGGTTGGCGAGCTCGGCGCCGGAGAAGCCGGGGCAGAGTTTGGCGATCTCGTAGAGGTCGACGCCGTCGGCGAAGTGGCGGCCTTTGGCGTGCAGCTCGAGGATCTCGAAGCGGCCGTGGACGTCGGGGACGTCAACGACGACCTGCCGGTCGAAGCGGCCCGGCCGCAGCAGGGCCGGGTCGAGGATGTCGGGACGGTTGGTGGCGCCCATCACGCAGACGCCGGCGTCGCCGCCGAAGCCGTCCATCTCGACCAGCAGCTGGTTCAGCGTCTGCTCGCGCTCGTCGTTGCCCTGGCCGACACCCGCGCCGCGCTTGCGCCCGGCGGCGTCGAGCTCGTCGATGAAGATGATCGACGGAGCGGTCTTTCGCGCTTTGGCGAAGAGGTCGCGGATGCGGGCGGCGCCGACGCCGACGAGGCTCTCGACGAACTCGGCGCCCGAGGCGCTGTAGAAGGAGGCGTCGGCCTCGCCCGCGGTCGCCCTCGCGAGCAGCGTCTTGCCGGTTCCGGGAGGGCCGACCAGCAGCACGCCCTTCGGCGCGGCGGCGCCCATCGCGTTGTATTTGGTCGGGTCCTCGAGGAAGTCACGGATCTCTTTGAGCTCGGCCAGCGCTTCGCCCGCGCCGGCGACAGAGTCGAAGGTGACCGGCGCTTTCTGTCCCTTCTTGCGGCGTTTGCCTTTGCCACCGAAGGCCGAGAAGGCGCCGATCCCGCTGGAGCCGTCCCCGGTCTGGCGCATGAAGAAGCTGAACAGGCAGACCAGCAGGAGGATCGGGATGAGGAACTGGATGATGATCACCCGGGTCGACTTGCCGCTCTGCGGGTTGAATTCGACGATCGCGCCCTTCTTGGTGAGCGTGTGGAGGAGGTTCTGCGTGGCGCTGCCGTCGCTCGGATAGTTCGCGTAGAGCTGGATCCCGGTGTCGGTGGTGACGACTACCTGGTGGTCGTAATCGAGCAGTTCCGCTTCGCGGACGCGGGATCCGTCGGCGAGTTTTTCGATCGTCGACAGCGGCACGTTGCGGCCGGTCCCTTCCGAGCCGAGCGAGCCGATCAGGGTGAAGAAGAGCACGAGTAGGACGATCGAGGCGACCAACAAGAAGGTGGACAGCAGATCGCGGGCGAGGAATTTGCCGATCGGGGCGAAGGTACCGCGAACGCGTTCGAGCCCACGCTGTCCCAGCGAGGGTCGGTCCTTGTTGGTCAGGCGAGGATTGGACATAGGTAGGGGCGCGCCTCCTGAGCTGGCCGGAGTAGAGGCAGGGGACAATCCAACTTCGGTGTCTCAGCCGTGTAAACAGATTGAGAACACGCGAGCGCTTAACGCGTAAACGCTCAGTTGCGCTCGACGCGCTGGGCGACCTCCTCGAGGTGGTCGGCCGGGGCGGTGTGGCGGATCAGCCGCGCCAGGGCCCGGGTCCCGGGGGCGGCCGCGCGCCGGCCTTCGGCGCGGAGGTTGGCGCGCCACTGTGGTTCGTGTTGGAGGCCGCGGACCCAGGCGCGAAGGGTGGCGAGTTCGGTGGCGCCGACTTCGGCGCGGGCGAGGAGGGCGACCCAGGCGCGCGGCTGCGGGGTGGGGAGGGGCCAGCCGAGCCGACGCAGTTGCTCGCCGCGGAGGGCGGGGCGCCCGGCGAGGACCATCCCGTCGTCGCCCGACGCCGTCCCGTGGGCGGCTTCGCCTCCGGATTGGTAGACGGTGAAGTGGACTTCGCCGTTGACGTCGGCGCCGGCGACGAGGGCGGCGAGCTGGTCGCGCGAGAAGGTGTCGTCGTCGATGCCGAAGAGCTGTTCGCCCGGCGCGGCGCGCAGCGAGGCGACCAACTCGGAGTCGTTCCTGATCGGTGAGCCGCGTTCGACCGCGACTTCGACGGGATTGCTGGCCAGCATGCCGATCGGCTTGGCACGGCGCAGCAGGGCGCGGGCGAGCGCCGCTTCTTCGGCCGCGCCCGGCACCAGGGTTTCGTGGCGGTCGTGGGCGAGGTCGGCGAGCGTCGTCGAGGTGAGCGCCAGCACCTGGCCGCGTCCGCCGTGGCGACGGGAGAGGAAGGAGATCAGCGCCTGCGCGGAGCCGCCGGAGATGCTTTTGACCACCGTCGTGTGGTCGCCGAGGTCGAGTCCGGCGGCGGCCCCGGTCAGCACCGCACCGCTTTCGTCCCCGGCTTCGCCCGCCGGCACCCAGATCGTCACCGCAGCGCCGCGCACCGCGGCGGAGCCCTTCGGCGCGGTGAACGGAGACCGCACGAAGTCGGCGACGACGTAGCCGCCGAGTAGGACGAGGAGGGCCAACCAGAGCGCCCTGCCAAGACGCGACTCCCGCTTCATGAACCTCAGCGTAGGCAGTTTTCGAGGAATTGGTTGGCGCAATTCGTGAAGATCTTGAGTCTTTCGCCCACCCATCCGTTTACCGCCCACCGCCCATCTGCAACCCTGCAACAAGCCATTTACGGGGAATGACACGGTGTTTACCAAGTGTTCCCGATTTGTTCACATTTCCCCGACTGATCAAAGCAACCATCGCTTCCGAGGTCCCGCGGAGAAGGCTGCGGGACACAACCATCAAGGAGGAAGCATGTCTGCTTTCAAGCAGAAGCTTGCGAGGATCGGCGCGACTGCCGGCGTCCTCGCGGCTACCACTGCCGCCATCATGGCGGTCGGTGGCGCGGACGCCAGTAGTGCGTTGGCGTTGACCTGTCCGGGTGCCGAAGCCGTGAGCATCCAGGGCCGGGGCTCGTCGCTTCAGCGGGTCGGCCAGGAACAGTGGACCGGCCGGGTTGTCCCGACCGCCGAAGGGACGACCCCCTACACCGAACTCACCGGTCCGGTGGGCTACGCGAAAACTGTGGCAAATGGCGGTTGCCATGAAGCCGCGGTGAGCTACACCTCGACCAGCAGCGGCAGCGGCTTGACCGCTTTCCGCTTCACTGGCACCGGCTCGATCCTCACGAGCTTCGCGTTCGTGGGCAGCGACGATGGTCCGACCGTCCCGCAGATCGAAAACGCAGAATCGGCAACCAGCAAAAAAGCGAAGCCGCTGATCATCCCGGTCGCCGAGACCGCGATCGGCGTACCGATCAACCTGCCGTCGGGCTGCAGCTTCAAAAGCGGTCAGGGTCTGACCTGGGCGCAGCTGAACGGCATCTTCGCCGGCACGATCACCACCTGGAATGACGCCGCCCTCTCGTCGGCCATCACTGGTACCTGCACCGGCAACATCACCCGCGTCGTCCGCACGGAAGCCTCGGGTACGTCGACGCAGTTCAAGAACTACCTGGCCGAACTCCAGGCCAGTCACGGTGGCGCCGCACCCGGGTGTGGGTTCACCAATTGGTCGGAACTGAAGGCCGTTGGCGGCTCCCCGGAACCGAACATCGAGTGGCCCGAATGCCGCGGCATCATCAAACGCGAGCCGGGCGGCGGTGAAGTCGCAAAATTCGTCGCCGAAACCCACGGCACGATCGGTTACGCGGCCCTGCCGGACGTGAAGAGCAAGAGTGCCACGCCTGCCCCGTTGCAGGACTTCAGCGAAGAAGGTGAAGCACGCTTCGCCAAACCGGAAGCCGCGTCGGGCGAAGTCTCGAACTGCGGTGCTCGTTCCTACACGGTGCCGAGCGGCGTCCGCGAAGGTGAAAGCGGCGTCAACGCAAGCTGGTTCGAAGTATTCGGCAGCAACGCGACGGTTGGTGGAAGCCTCTACCCGGTTTGCACCCTGACCTATGACATCGCGTGGAACAACTACAAAGAAGCGGGCTACGGCACGAACGGCCCGAAAATCGCCAAGAACGTCAAGGCGTACCTCGAATACGTCCTGACCACCGGCCAGTCGGTCGGCCATTGGTACCAGGCTCTCCCGCAGCCTGAAACCGCGAAAACGGGTGCACCGAAAAACGTCCTCGGTGCGGCGAAAACGGCTCTGGCGCTGATCAGCTAACAGTTCGCTGAACGGCCGGCTCGAGTTCCGATCAGGGACTCGCGCTGAAGGGCCAAAGGGGGTCGGGGCATATGCCCCGACCCCCTTACTTGGTTCTTGGAGTTCTCATTATGTTCACAAGAGGTCCGGCTGAACCCGGAACGATGCCGCCCATCTTGACCACGATCGAGGAGAAGATCACGTTGAAGCAGGGCTGGACCTCAAAGGTCTACGTACGCAGGCTCTCGGCTCTCACCCTGGCCGCGGCGGCGCTTGCCGTGGCCATCGTTGCCACTCCCGCCGCCGCGCTGGCCGGCCAGCAGGAAGTCTGGGCGGCGAAGGGATGGGGCACGGAACCGGGAGAATTCTTCAATCCGAAACAGTTCGGCGTCGATCCCGAAGACGGCAGCGTCTACATCGTCGACGGAGCTCCGGGCAACGGGAGCTCTCGCATCGAGAAGTTCTCTTCGACCGGCAGTTTCGAAGGCACGGCGACCATCAGTCGCACGGCGGAAGAACCCGGGGCGACCGGCAAAAAGGGCTTCATCGGTATTGCCGTCAACCCGACCGCCCATCGCTTCTACATGGTCCAGGACGAAGCCGGCCTGGCTGGCGAACGCGTCGCGACCAAGGTGCTCGCCTTCTCGACCGAACTCTCGAGCCCCGGGAATCTGGGGCAGCCCGTAGCAACGTTCCCATTGCCCGCGGCCGACTCGCCGAACGTCATCCTGTCGCCGCAGGAACTCGCGATCGATCCGAGCAATGGGGAACTCGTCATCTCCGGGAAAAATCCGGACGGCAACGTCATCTTCCAACGCATCAGTTCGACCGGCTCGGAAGAGGGTCGGTTCACGGACACCGCGGCGAAATTCGAAGGTCTGAGCGAAAAAGGTGACTACGGTTACACGGTAGCCCCGGACGGCGTGACCTACATTCTCGTTCAGGCGCCGCCGAGTGGCGGCTCGTCCGACAGGGGGCCGGTCGAAGGCTTCACCCTGCCGGCGGGATTCGGCTCCGCCTCGACCCTCTCTCCGATCCCTGGCTTCCAATCCGCCGGAGAAACGGAGGAGTGGCGGAATATCGGATTCGCTCTGGCGGTCGACGGGGCGCCCTCCGGTTCAGGACATGGGACGGGCCCGCAGATCGCGGTGGTCAAAGCCTCTGACGGGGAAGAAACGCTTTTCTGGAAGGCGAGCGAAAACCAGTCCACCGCAAGCAGGGAAGAAGTCTGGATTCACGGGTTCTCGCTCCAGCAGGAAGCGACCACGGTGGCCTACGGAGGCGCCGACACCGTGGCCGAATGTGAGATCCAATCATCGACGGCGGCGTTGGCGCCGACGAAAGAAGGCGGGCTCGCCGTTCTGGAACAGGGCCAGTTCGTCGAAGACACGTCCTCGCTGCCTGAATGGGGCCCGCACATTTACCGGTTCGGGCCGGGGGGGACTGTCTGCCCGGCTTCGGTGCCAGTCGCGAAACTGAAGGTCGGCGCGACCGAAGTCACGGCAGTCACGGCCGGCGAGCCGGTGAAGCTGGACGCGACCGGCTCGGAAATCGGGTCGGCCCCGATCGAAGAAGTCGTCTGGTCGATCGAAAAACCGGACGGCCAGGTTGAAAAGATCGAAGTCATGGGGCCGAGTCCGGCGCTCGAAACGTCGCACGCGTTCGCCGAACCGGGCGACTACAACATCCGCGTCGCTTTTAAAGCACCTCTCGGCCTGGTGGGCTCTTTCGTCTCCTCGACGTCCAAAGAATTGACCGTCGATCCGGCTCCGCCCCCGACCATCGCCTCGATCAGCCCGACCATGGGGTCTGCGAGCGGCGGCACCACGGTCACGATCGTCGGTGGACACCTCGCCGGCGTCACCGGGGTCAAGTTCGGCAGCACCCCCGCGACCAGCTTCGCCGAAGTTGGCGACACCGGAACCGAAATGACCGCTGTCGCTCCCGCGGGCACCGCCGGCACGAAGGCAGCGGTGATGGTCACGACCGTCGGCGGGTCAGTGAGTTCCACCGCAGAATTCGAATGGATCGTCATCCCTGCCCCGGTCATCACCAAGGTCGAACCGACCAAGGGACCGGCCGTCGGTGGCACCACGGTCAAGATCATCGGTGAACACCTGACCGGTACGACCGAAGTGAAACTCGGCACGGCTACCGCGACCTCGGTCACGGTCGTCTCAGACACCGAAGTCACCGCTGTCGCACCCGCGGGCACCGCCGGAACCAAGGCCAAGGTAACGGTTACCACGGGTGGTGGATCGGTGGCCTCGACCGGCGAATTCGAATGGGAAGCGCCACTGCCCGTCGTCAAGCACAAGCTGGCGATCACGCTCAGCGGTTCGGGGACCGTCCTCTGTGATGGCGGCGCCTGCGCTGCCGAATACGCGGAAGGGTCCGAAGTGACGCTCACCGCAGTCCCGGGCGCCGGCTCTACCTTCGCCGGATGGGCCGGCGGCGGATGCTCCGGCACCGCGGCGTGCAGAGTCTCGATCGGACATGACGACGTGGCGATCACGGCAAAGTTCGAAGCGACGCCGTCCAACAACAACAACCCGGGCGGTGGAAACACGTCGCCGCCTCCAGGAGGCGGCGCCACCACGCCCCCGCCGCCGCCCCCTCCAGGAGGCGGTGGAACGAAGAAGACCCCCGCGCAGCTCCTGAAGGAAAAGCGGCAGAAGGCCATTGCCAAGTGCAAGAAGTTGAACGGCAAAGCTGAAGCCAAGTGCCTGCGGAAGGCCCGTCAGATCGGTAAGCCGAAGGTGAAGAAAAAGATGGCGCGTGAGCTCGCCATCGGGTTCAACTGGGACGCCCGGTAGCGATAGACGCCAGTCGGGTCAACGGGGGGTCATCGTCGGATCGCCGACGATGACCCCCGGCGTCGTTTATGAACGCAGGCGCAACAACGAGTTTTCATTATGTTCACATTCGGCTCCGTCCAATCGTGAGAATCCGCGCCGTGGTCGGCAACAGTCAACATCTCGCGTAGCGATCTGAGTGCGGGCGTTTGCTGATGGACGCAACCGCGTGGCGACTCGTGCGCTGCTCGGTTGCATGTTCCTCGTTGTTCCCTTCCTCACCCGTACGTCCACCGCGGATGCGGTCATCGCCCAGCCGACCGTGATCGAACAGCCGAGCTCCGAAGCTGTCGTCCTTGGCAACGTCGCGATGGCGCCGGATGGCACCGGCGGTCTCGTCTACACGAAGACCGTCGAAGGGAAGAGCCATGTCTTCGCGTCGCGCTACGACGGGTCCAATTGGGGCGCGCCGGTCAGGGTCGACAGGGAAATGCCCTTCGAAGCGAGCGAACCGCGAATCGCCGCCAGTGATGGCGGTCGGCTGCTGGTCGTCTGGGTGACGCCAGTGGCGACGCTGCCGAACGGCGAACTGCGACGCGGCCTCTACTCGGCGACGATGGGGTCCGGTTCGGAAGGGTTCGGCCAGGCCCTGCTCGTCGATCCCAATCTGAAGAACGGGACCGGCACCGACCCATCCGTGGCGGGCACCGTCCCCGGTAAGGCGATCATCGCCTATCGGGTCGTCACCCACGTCTTCGGCGTCCAGGGCGAAAGCACCAACGCTGTTCAGCTTCGCCCCGGCGACGTCGTCGCCGACGTCCGGGTGGCGCGGTTGGAAGGCGACCGTTGGTCGCGGCTCGGACCGATCAACCGCAATCCCGCGGCGTCGATGCGGCCACCCGACGAAGTCAACGGACCGCAGGTGGGGATCGGAGCGAGTGGGCGCGCCGTCGTCGCCTGGCAGGAGCCTGACGCGAGCGGCGCGGCCCGAATCTGGATGCGGCGGATCACG
>DAIQOT010000212.1:0-7062 GCA_036787695.1 Solirubrobacterales bacterium
CTGGGTGACCCAGGCGGCGCTGCCGTACATGCGCGAGCAGGGCAGCGGCCACATCATCCAGGTGTCCTCGATCGGCGGCGTCACCGCGTTCCCCGAAGTGGGCCTTTACCACGCCTCCAAGTGGGGCCTCGAGGCGTTCAGCCAGTCGCTCTCGCTCGAGGTCGCCGACTTCGGCATCCACGTGACGCTGGTCGAGCCGCAGGGCTACTCGACCGACTGGAGCGGACCGTCGAGCATCCGCGCCGACCAGATGGGCGCCTACGAGGGGATGCGCGAGGCGCGCAAAAAACAGCTCGGCAACCGCAAGGTCGGCGACCCCGACGCGAGCGGCCCGGCGATCCTGAAGCTGGTCGACGCGGAGAAGCCGCCGCTGCGCTGCTTCTTCGGCGCCACCGCCTTCGACATGGTGCGGCCCGACTACGAAAGCCGGATCGCGAACTGGGAAGAGTGGGACTGGCTCGCCAAGGAGGCGCACGGCGAGTAGCCCTCACCCCCGCCCCGGCGCGTTCGCAGTTTCCCGTACATATCGCGGGAAACTGCGAACGCACTCCGGGGACTGAGGCCGGCGGTCAGCCGATCGCGGCCTCGAGCACCGCGGCGGCTCCCGCCATCCCCGCTTTGTTGGGATGGACCGGGGCCGTCAGTTCGCTCGGGATGAGCGGTTCGACCCAGCGGACCGAGCTCGACTTGCAGGCGTCGTGCCCGACGCTCGCGCCGTACCAGTTGACGATCGTGGCGCCGTTCAGCGACGCCTCGGTCGCCAGCATCGAGTTGAGCCGTTCCTCCGTCGCGCGCAGGTACGGCACGTCGGAGAAGGACAGCGGCACCGTCGGCCAGCAGCCGCTGCCGGTCGGCAGGATGTCCGGGTAGTTGACGACGAAGACGCGGGCGTTCGGCGAATGGGCGTGGATGCCCTGGAGCACCGCCGCCACCTTCGGCGCCGCGGCTTCGATCCGTTCGGCGAGCTGGTCGTGGCCGCCCGGGTCGTACTGGTTCTTGCAGGGGCTCGAGAACGGGTTGTAGGTGATGCAGTTCTCGATGATTTCGGTGAACCCGATGTCGTTGCCGCCGATCGTCACCGAGACGACGCCGGTCCCCGCGTTGAGCCCGTTGAACTGGGGCGGGTTCGGCCCCGGCGTGACGCCCTGCGATTCGGTCATGTCGTTGGTGACGGCGCCGCTGCAGCTGACGTCGGTGAGCGTCAGCGATTTCGCCGCGGCGGTGAGGTGCGCGTAGTTGTGATCCGAGCGCAGACAGCCGAGCGGACTCAGCGACTGGTTCGGGATCAGCGGCCCGGCGGCGTACGAATCGCCGAGCGCGGTGTAGGTGGCCGCGTTCGCGGCGGCGGCGCCGATGACGCCGAAGACCGCGATGACGACCGCGACCAGGGCGATGGCGCGCCTCCGCGCCGGCCTGGTCCTGGTGGATACGTCCATGAACTGCTCCTTCCCATTGCACGGTGGTTCCCTGCCCCCCGTGATTCCCTGGGATGAGTATTGCTCAATATCCTTTGTTTCTAAACCCGCCGCGGACGGGAAGATGACTCAGAGGTCGATCGAGGAGCCGATCGTCACCGTGCGGTCGGCCGGCAGGTGGAAGTAGTCGGCGGCGCTGATCGCGTTGCGGGCGAGGGTGACGTAGAGGTGTTTGCGCCACATCGCCATGCCCTCGCCGCGGGTCGGGCGGAGGGTCACCTGGGAGAGGAAGTAGACGGCGTTCTCCTCCCGGGCGTCGCCCTCGAGGCCGCGGGTGCAGGCGAGGGCGAAGAGCTTCGGCACGTTGATCGCTTCCTGGAAGCCGACTTTGGCGGTCAGGTGGGAGATCCCGTCGTCCTCGTAGCCGAGGTGGTCGACGACCAGGTGGTCGGCGTCGGAGACGTGCGGCGAGCGGGTCGTTTCGATCGAGATGATCACGATCGACTCGTGCAGCGCGTGCGCGTGCTGGAAGCTGGCGCGAAGGGCCAGCGGGGTCGTTTCGCGACGGGCGTTGAGGTAGACGGCCGTGCCCGGGACGCGCGGCGGCGGCGGGTCGGCGGCCTGCAGTTCGTCGACGAACGACTGCAGCGAGCCCTCGGCGTCGGCGCGCTTCTCCTGGATCTCCCGCGTCCCCCGCCGCCAGGTGCTGAGCACGGCGAAGGTAATGAAACCGATCGAGAGCGGGAACCAGCCGCCGTGCGCGGTCTTGGTCAGGTTCGCGCCGAGGAAGGCGAAGTCGATGGTGAAGAAGACCGCCGCGCCGATCCCCACCAGCCAGCCCGGTTTTTCCCAGAGCGCCTTGGCGATCACGAGGAAGAGCAGGGTGTCGGCGGTGATCGTGCCGGTGACCGCGATGCCGTAGGCCGAGCCGAGCGCGGTCGAGGAGCCGAAGCCGATCACCAGCGCGACGACCGCGATCAGCAGGAACCAGTTGACCGCCGGCAGGTAGACCTGGCCGATCTCTTTGGCCGAGGTGTGGCGGATCTGCAACCGCGGCAGGAAGCCGAGCTGGATCGCCTGCTTGGTCACCGAGAAGGCGCCCGAGATCACCGCCTGCGAGGCGATCACCGTCGCCACCGTCGCCAGCACCACCATCGGCACCCGGCCCCAGTGCGGGATCAGCAGGAAGAAGGGGTTGGAGATCGTGCTCGGGTCGCCGACGATCAGCGATCCCTGGCCCATGTAGTTGAGGGTCAGCGCCGGGAAGACGATGAAGAACCAGGCGCGGCTGATCGGCGGCCGGCCGAAGTGGCCCATGTCGGCGTAGAGGGCCTCGGCGCCGGTGATCGTCAGCACGATCGCCCCGAGGCTGATGAAGGCGACGCCGAAGTGCCGGCCGAAGAACTCGATGCCGTAGCTCGGCAGCAGCGCCTTGATGATGTCCGGGTGCGCGACGACTCGGCCGAGGCCGGCGACGGCGATGACGCCGAACCAGAACAGCATCACCGGGCCGAAGACGCGGCCGATCTTGTGGGTGCCGAAGCGCTGGATCGAGAAGACCACGACGATGATCGCGATCGTCACCGGCACCACCATCTCGTGGATGCTCGGCTCGACCACCTTCACCCCTTCGACCGCCGAGAGGACCGAGATCGCCGGGGTGATCATCCCGTCGCCGTAGAAGAGCGCGACGCCGAACATGCCGATCGCGATCAGCGCCATCTTCGCCTGCTTGCTCGACAGCTTGGTCATTTCGACCTTCGCGATCAGCGCCAGGATGCCGCCCTCGCCGTCGTTGTCGGCGCGCATGATGAAGAGGACGAACTCGACCGAGACGATCAGCGTGATCGACCAGAAGACGAGCGAGATGACGCCGTAGACGTCCTGTTCGGTCGGCTTGACCGCGCCGTGGTCGGCGGAGAAGACGGTCTGCAGCGCGTACAGCGGGCTGGTGCCGATGTCGCCGAAGACGACGCCGAGCGCGCCCAGGGCAAGCGCGGCCATGCCAAGCTGGCGGCGGGCATCGCGCGAGCGAAGGGTGGTCGCCATCAGGCGAAACCTAGCGGGGGCTGCTCAGCGGGCGGTGATCGTGAAGGTGGTGGAGACAGATGACCCGGCGGCGGTGGCCCGCAGCGTGTAGGTGCCGGGAGCGAGCGGCTTGCCCTTCAACCGACCGTTGAAGGCGAGCTTGTTGGGACCGGCGACACCCGCCTTGGTGAGCCGGCCCAGCGTGACCAGGCGCGGCTTCTTGCCCTTCGCCCTCCTCCTCGCGAGGACTTCGAGCTTGACGCTGGCGGGAGCGGAGAGGGTGAACGCGATCGTCGTCCGCTTGGCGAAGCGGCGTGGCTTCAGGGTGAGGGCGGAGAGGCGCGGCGTGACCGGAGCGGGCGGCGCGGTGACGCTCTGGGTCGAGCCGGTAGGGGCGGAGCTGTTCGAGCCGCCCGAGCCTGAATTGCCGGAACCTCCCGAACCCGATCCGCCGGAGCCGCCGCCAGGGGTTCCGGGTTCTTTCGGCGTTTCGCCTTCTTCAGGCGTTTCCGGTTCTTTCGGCGGCGGGCATTCCTGCAACTGGTAGGCGCCGATGTCGACCAAGGTCTGCCCTTCGCAGCTGACCGTGCGCGGCTGCCCGGCGAGGTCGGTCGTGCCGCTCAGTTCCTGCAGCGTCCCCGCCCAACGGGTCGGCGAGGTCGGCAGCTCGCGGTAATCGCCCGCGGCTTCATCGACGAAGACCGGCGGCGCCGACTGATTGCCTTCGGCGGTGTTCGGGGTGATGAACGTTTCCCCGGTCGCTTCGACGGTGGCGAAGTTCGAGTGCGAGAAGTTGATGTTGACCCCGGCACCGCCAGGGTTCGTCGACTTGGTGATGACCGAGGTGTGGCCGAGCGCGATCGTGTTTTTCGCGTAGACGTTCACCGCTGCCTGTTGCCCCGCGGTCATTTCGATCCCGGCTACGGTGCCGACCGCGGTCACGTTGAAGAGCTTGATCAGGAGGCTCGGCGACCCGGCCGGGACCGAATAGGAGGTGAAGATCCCGCGCCCTCCGCTGGTCTCACAAAGGGTGCTGCGGAGGGTCGACGTGCCGAGCAGGCAGGCCATCTGCGGGGTGCCGCTCGATTCGACCCGTTCGGCGGTGCTGCCGAGGCTGAGCCGGAGCCCGACCGCCGTCGCCGCGGTCGAGTGGATGCGAAGGTCGCGGACGGTCGCCGAGGTCCGTTCGACGTTCAACCCGGTGGATCCCTTCGCCATGATCAACGGTGGTTTCTGGCTCGATTCGCCGGAGACGGTGACGAATTCTTCCGGCACCCTCAGTTCGCCCACCGGTTCGTAGGTGCCTTCGGCCAGCCAGACGGTCTCGCCCTTGTTGGCGAGCGGGAGCGCCTTTTCCAGGCTGCAGGGATTGGCCTTTTCGAGGCAGAAGTTCGGTTCGCCCGTCGCGGTCGGCGCCGCGTAGCGGTCGGCCATCGCGCTCGCCGGCAGGGCGAGCATGGCAACCGCGAGGAGGAGGAAGAGACGACGAACCATCGCCTTTGATTCCAGCCTGCCGCGGATCGCCCGGCAAGGGACTTAGGTCCCCGATTCGGAGAGGTGGTGGAACGTGGCGGCGAGCACTTCGCGGACGTGGTCGGGACGGTGGAAGACCTGGGAGTGGCTGAAGCGCAGGCTACGTAGGCCCGCCCGCGCGTGAGCCTGGTCGCGGCCGAGGTCGACCGCCTGCTCGGCGGCGGTGCGGTGATGGCGGAGGCTGTCGGTCTCGACGACGAAGCCCAGAGCGGGCCAGAAGAAGTCGACCCGATTGGGGCCCAGACGGCGCTGGGTCTCGGGCGCGGGCAGGCCGGCGTCGCGGACGATCGCGAGGAAGCGCCGCTCGAGCGCGTTCGCGGCGCGGCTGAACGTCTGCGCGTCGAGGATCGCCTTCAGTCGCCCGACGCCGGGGCGGCCCGGCTCTCGGTCGAGCGCAGGCCGCAGTCGATGCGTGCGGATGAGATCCAACCGGTCGGCCTCGTTGACCGCGTCTTCGATCTCCTCCGTCGCCAGCTCGGAGGCGAGGTCGATGAGGACCGACACGGGATCGGCGACGGGGATGCCACGGACCATCCGCGTCGTCCCGAACTCCTCCCGTCGGTGTAGACGGATGCCGGAGCGACGAGGGCGGGATCCGACCGGCACCGACACGTCGATCACGCCCGGGACCTCCCTACCGATGCGCCAGAGCTCGGCGCCGCTCCGGTGACTGAGGCGCGCATCCGGTCCGCAGGCCAACGTCGCCGCCTTCAGACGACCGAGCCGGTCGACGTCCGGCCGTCCCACGGCATAGACGCCCGCCCAGAGCCGATGCATTCGCCCGGCCTCCAGCCGCGCCCGAATCGTCTCCGGCGGCATCCCCAACGCAAGCAGTTGGCTCCGCGTGACCACCCCGTGCTGCCGTCGCGTCAGCTGCCAGGCGGCTGCTGCCCACGGCTGGACACTTTTCGTTGCCATGGGACAAAAAGTGTCCAGCCAGCCGAACCTCTCCCCCCTTACTCGGCGGCGAGGAGGGAGGAGTCCGCTGCGTGCGAAACTTGGGGCATGGCTTCTTCGCGTGTCCCAGATCCGATCGAGTCGGTCCGCCATCAGCTGCGGCCGCTGTTCGACCAGATCGTGATCAAGGAGTTGGATCAGGATCGGGTGCGGCGGTCGGGGCTCGTGGTGCCGCCGGGAACGCATGAGCCGCCGCCGGAACAGGGCATCGTGCTCGCGGTCGGGCCGGGGCTCGACTGGTGGGCCAGCGCCGGGGTCGAGATGCCGATCGAGGTCGGTGACCACGTCGTCTTCCCGGCCAGTGCCGGGGTCTGGGTCGAGGTCGACGAGGAGCGCCTGCTGGTCTGCCGCGTCACCCAGCTGCTCGGCGTGCTCGAGTCGGCAGTGATGAACGAACAGCGCTAGCGCGCTAGGGCATCTCGGCGAAGGCGCGGGCGGTGATCGCGCCGGCGAGGCGCAGCTGCGAGCGCTGGCTCGAGTCCGGGATGCGATCCAGGTAACCGTGGGCGCGGTCGGCGATTCGCGGTTCGGTTTCGGCGGCGATCGCGACCGCGGCGCTCGCCACTTCGCGCACCACCGACGGCTCGACCGAGAGCAGCGCGTCGAAGGTGCGCTCCGCGTCGGGGACGCCGGTCGCGTCGACCGTTTCCCAGCCGATCAGGCAGGCCGAGTAGCCCGGCGCGAGGCAGATCACGGCCCACTCGTCGGCGACCGGCTGGCCGCTGCCGATCGGCACCTCGACCGCGCCGCCCTCGGGAGTCGCCGCCTCGTCGAAGCAGGCGAGGACGAAGGTCAGCCCGGCGCCGCGGGAGAGCCGCCGCCAGCGCTTCTCGCTGCGCCGGTAGAAGCGCGGCTGCTGGAAGGCGCCGATCATCAGCGCCCGCTCGGCCCGCGCGGCGCTCTCCTCCTCGACCGCGCGCGAGAGGCCCAGCATCTGCGGCTTGCGCAGCGAGACCGGCAGCAGGTCGGGACGGCGCTCCCTCAGCGGCGCGAACAGCGAGGGCGGGCCGGTGGCCTCGGCGGTGACCCGGTCGATCGCCACCGCCAGCGCCAGGCCGCGGGCGCGCTCGCGCACGACCGCGCGGATGCGCTCGACGTCGGCGGCGCTGTAGCGGCGGTGGCCGGAGGG
>DAIQOT010000213.1:0-7003 GCA_036787695.1 Solirubrobacterales bacterium
ACTGACGAGCGGCCTCGGGTCCTGGGCGTGGGCCCAGCGAACCGCGAGCTCGTTCTCTCCGGTGAACGGTTTCTTCCCGGTCAGCATCTCGAAGGTCACGCAGCCGAGCGAGTAAAGATCACTGCGAGGATCGGCGTTTTCTCCTTTGATCTGCTCCGGAGAGAGGTAGCCCGTGGTGCCGACCGTCGATCCGGTCCGGGTCAGGTTCTCGAGCAGGTCTGGCGGTTTGGCGATGCCGAAGTCGGTCAGGTAAGCGTGGTCCTCACCGGCCACTTCACGCAGAAGGATGTTCGCGGGCTTGACGTCACGATGGACGAGACCCGAAGCGCCGTGCACGGCGTCGAGGGCCCCCGCGAGTTGCTGGCCGATCGCCGTCGCGCGCTTGGGGGTCAGCCGCCCTGAGCCGTCGAGCAGCTGGCGTAGATCGATGCCGTCGATCCACTGCATGACCAGGTAGAGACGGCCGTCCTCGTCGCGGACGTCGTAGACCGTCACGACGTTCGGATGGTCGACGGAGGCGGCGAGTCTGGCCTCGCGCAGGAAGCGTTCGCGGTATTCGGGCTCGCTGGCGATCTCGTCACGGATCACCTTCAGGGCGACGTCCCGTTCCAGTGACTGTTGACGCGCCTTGTAGACGACGCCCATCCCTCCGGCACCGGCGACTTCGACGATCTCAAAATCGCCCAGCCGATCTCCCACTCTTAAATCATCTGCCATGACTGGAACCCCACTCGACCCTGCGACGAGATCGCAGAAGATTATTGGAAATACATCAACTGGGGACAACAACGCAAAACGATCTACGGTCCTTTCACCGTGCGAATATGCTCGCGTGATCGCAGCGGAGCCGCCCATGTCGGACGGATGGGAGATGGAAGTGGGTGGCCTGCGTCTCCCGCTGCGGACCACGCTCGAGGTCGGACGTGATCCGTCCTGCGCTGTCCCGCTTGACGATGAGCGAGCGTCGTGGCGTCATCTGCGGGTCGAGCCAAAGAACGGAAGCCTTGAGCTCATCGACCTGGAATCGAGGAACGGCACCTTCCTGAACGGGGCGCGGATGGACCCTGGCCCGGTTTACGTCTCAAGTGATGCCTTGATCCAGATCGGCTCGACGCGGGCTCGCCTGCGCCGAGCGAGTTCGTCGACCGCGGAACTCAGGGGGCGATTTCGTCGCGTCCAGCTCCGGGACCGGTCTCTTCGGATTGGCCGTGCGCCTGACAACGACGTCGTTCTAGAGGAGCCGAACGTGTCGTGGCACCATGCCGAGCTTCGGCCGGGGAACCCGCCGTCGATCGTCGACCTAGGGTCGCGCAACGGGGTGCGCCTCGACGGGCAACAGATCCGGGGTCAGGAGCCCCTCCGCCAGGATGCGGTCGCCGGCATCGGCTCCTTCGCCCTCCACATCGACCGCGGCGAGCTGGTGATCAGCGACGAGCACGGTGCGCGCCTGATGGCCTCCGGGGTCTCCGTCGATGTCGGAGAGCGGAGGATCTTGCAGCCGACCTACCTGAGCGTGGCGCCGGGTGAGTTCGTCGCCTTGATCGGCGCGAGCGGATCCGGGAAGACGACGCTCCTCAAATGTCTGGCCGGCGTGAAAGACCCGAGCTCGGGGCAGGTCCTGGTCGGCAGCGATCCGGTCGACCTGCGGCTCACCGAAGTCGGCTACGTGCCACAGACCGACGTCCTGCACGATCGCCTTTCGGTCCGGGAGACCCTGATGTACACCGGGCGTCTGCGGCTGCCCAGCGACACCAGCCGCGAGGAGTGCGCGGTCGCCGTGGATGAGGTCCTCGAGGAGCTCCGGCTCACCGCGCACGCCGGGACCCTCGTCGACCGGCTCTCAGGTGGGCAGCGCAAGCGGCTCAGCTGTGGCGTCGAGCTAATCGGCAAACCGTCCACGGTGCTCCTCGACGAGCCGACCAGCGGCCTCGACCCGCCATTGGAGCGGCGATTGATGTCGACGCTCCGCCAGCTCTCTGACGGCGGACGAGGGATCGTCGTCGTCACGCACGCGACTTCGAGTCTGGCGCTCTGCGACACGGTCGCGGTGATGGGCGAGGGAGGACATCTCCTGTTCAGCGGCTCGCCGCGGGAATGCCTCGAGCACTTCAACGTCGGCAACTACGACGAAATCTACGGCGCGGCCGAGCTCACGGAGCCATCGGCGCCGCCGCCGGTCTCGCCGACTCCGCGCAGGCGAGGCAGCTCGAACCTCTCGCACTTGGTCGGAAGCTCCTTGTTCCGCCAGAGCGCGACGTTGATCGGGCGTTACGCGCGGACGCTCGGCCGCGACCGGCGGACCGTCTTGGCGCTGCTGGGACAGGCGCCGCTGATCGGCCTGCTCCTGGCGCTGCTCTACCCGCACGACGTCCTCGCGCTGCCGGACGCCTCGCCGACGCGCAGCGCGCAGTTCATGTTCCTGCTCGTCACCGCCGCGCTCTGGCTGGGCTTGATCGATTCGTGTCGGGAGATCGTCAAGGAACGGGCGATCATCCTGCGCGAGCTCGCGGTTGGAGTTCGCCTCGACGCCCAGATCATCGCCAAGTCGGTGATCCTCTTCGCCATAGCCGCAGTCCAGTGTGTGCTCCTGCTCGCCGTGGTGATGGCGCTACGTCCCTTTCACGCCTCGGTTGGGAATGCCTGCGAGGTTCTGGGGCTCCTCGTACTCACCAGTTGGGCCATGGTCGCCGTCGGACTATTGGTCTCGACCGTCGCTCGCAGCGTCGACCAGGCAACCAGCGTGATCCCGCTGCTCCTCATCCCACAGCTACTTTTCGGCGGTGCTCTCGTTGCGCTCGACCACATGAGCACGGTGATCAAGGTTCTCTCTGACCTCACCGTCAGCCGCTGGGCATTCGCGGGCATCGGAAGTGCGATCTCGATGAACGGCCGTCTGGCCGAAGAACCCAAGGCAGCGAGGTTGAGCGGCTACGGGACCGACTTCTTCTCGCTGCAGCCGGGAGTCGCGGCACTCGTCCTACTTGGATTCGCGGCCGCCGCTCTCCTCGGCGCGGCTCTTCTTCTCGCACGCAAAAGCCGTGACGTCTGAAGAAGCCGGCGGCGTTAGTCGCCACCAGGGTAAGCCTCGATCTCGGCCTCACGGCGGTTGCAGTAGACGCCGCCGTTGCGTAACCATTCACACCTCCAGCCTGCCACCTTGCCCCTGGTACGGACCGGCAACCGTCCCGGAACCTGGCGCACGATCCGTCTACTTCGCCGGCAGGTCGGCAGGTGGCCGAGACCACTCACCACCAGCTCCATCCCATAGCCCTCGTTCACCTGGGGCACGGTGATGAAACTGCAGATACGGTCGTGTTGTCGCTGCGTCTGCTCTGCGGCAGCCCGCCCGGATGAGGAGAAGACCGCTGCTGCGCAGACGGGCAGTAAGGCCAATGGCACCAAGGGCCACCCGGCATGATTTCTACACCTGCAGGCGTAGGTGACGGTATGGGCGTGTATGCCTCGCGCACGCCAGCCGATCCGCAAGAAGATGAGCCGGCCTTCGCAGTAGTGCGGGGAGGAGAGGGTGATGCGCACCGGCTGGAACCGAGCAAGGTCGGCGGCTTCAATGCAGTCTTGGGCGCCTTTCACCGGGAAGAGGCCCGTGCCTTCCGCTCGGGCTCCGCTCCTGCCGTAGCTCGTCCAGCGGAGGTCCTTGAAGTAGGGGGCACAGGCGGAGGCGCCGAGTGAGATCGTCGCCGGCTTGATCAAGTATTCGCTCGGCGTGCTGAAGTCAGCAACCGGGACCTTCGGCAGTTCGCTGGCGGCGCCAGCGCCCGTGGCTGGGAGAACGGACGTGAGAAGAAGCAGGGTCAGGCAAAGGGTCTTCGTGATCTGTCGCATTTTCACTCGCAGAAGTTTGGTGACGGGATCGAGATGCTCGCGACGCGATGAGTTTCCGGGTCGACGAGGATGCCGAACTTCGGGTGGGAGGGGTGGTTGACCCACAGCAATCCGACCGGGAGCGGATACATCCGCCGCGGCGAGAGCCATTGGCCCGCGGGATAGGCGGTCCGCGCTTCGGCAGCGGTCGACCCCGCACCGATCCCCTTGACGGTCTCGGCGCCGCCTTCGATCGAGATCGAGGCGAGCTTCTGCCCTCCGCCTTCGAAGGTCGCCCACCCAGAGAGCGGGGAAAGGAGCGGCGCCACACGCTGCCCCGAATACAGTTCGCAGCCTTTCCGCAGCCCACCGATCAGGTGTCGCCGGCGGAGAGACCTGATCGTCGCGCCCAATCGGAGCGAGCCGACGCCCCGGGGCGTGATCCTCGGCCCGGCACGCATCAACCGAATGGTCTTGCGGTTCGGCGAGGGAAGGTCGGCGTTCCGGACGACTTGTCGGCGCGTCTTCAAATTCAGAGTGTTGTGGGCGCTCGCTCCTTGGACCCCTACCGCTAGCGGGAGGAGCGCCAAGCAGGCGCAGAGTACGAGAAGGCGAGGACCCGGCCTCCGTGATCGGGCGGGACTACGCACAGTGGCCGGTGACCGAGTTGGCGACAGCGTAGAAGGTGGGTGCCCAATGGCCGAAGGTCGACGGTGACGTCGAGCCGAGGACGCCGAAGCCGATCCCGCAGCTGATCACGAAATAGTCGACGCGGCGATCTTCTTCGACTTCGAAGACCCAACGCACGGCTTGCTGGCCCTGCAGCGTCGTTTCTTCGAAGGCGAGCTCTCGGTAGCCGACGCTCTGCGCCGTTTCTTCGCGCACCCCTTCGGCGTCTTCGACCGCGTCCGTGGCTTCGTCGTGGACCTGTGAGTCGATGAGGACCGAGGTGTTTTCGTCGTCCGGGTTTCGCCAGTGACTCTCGTAATAGGCGGAGGGACGGGTCTCGACCTCTTCGGCCGTCCACCCGACAGGGACGTCGGCGGAGTAGAGGTTCCCTTGGAACGGTTCGAGGGAAGCGACCTTGGCGGCCCTGCTCGAGGTCCCCGGTCGGACTTCTTCTTCGCGCGCCGGTACTTCGGAGGCGCTGGCCTTCGCTTCGGGTTCCTTGGTCGTCCGCTGCTTCTTCCCCACGCTCGCTTCCGCTTTCGAGGGGCCCGAGTCCGATGAGCCCGAGCTACTGATGAGGATGGCCGCGACGGCGACGATCCCCAGCCCGGTGAGGATCGCTGCCACCACGGCCGCCCGATTGCGGGAGCGGTGCGTTCGCATGACCTGCGTCGGGTGCTTCGGGACCGGAGTGGCCTGGGTGGGTTCGTAACCGCCGGCCCCCGCCGCGGCGCCACGGGCGACCGTGCGTTCGGGCCCGGTGGCGCGTTCGCCGTGCGCGGCTGCGATCGCCGCTCGACCAAAGTCTCCTGCCGAGGGGTAGCGGTCCTCGGGATCTCGAGCCAGTGCCCGGCGGATCACCTCGTCGAACTCCCGGGGAAGGGTCGGGTCGATTTGGCCGGGGAGGAGGGGAGGCTCGTGGACTTTGGCGTACATCACCGCCATCTCGCTGTCGCGGGCGTAGGGGAGGCGCTTGGTGAGCGTCTCGAAGAGGACGCAGCCGAGGGAGTAGACATCGGTGCGAGCGTCGATCGGCCCGCTCTCGATCTGCTCGGGCGCCGCGTAGTTAACCGAGCCGACCCAGACCCCGGTCCTCGTCGCATTGCTCTGCGAGGCGATCTGCTTGGTCAGGCCGAAGTCGGTCAGGTAAGGGTGGAGATGCGCGTCGAGGAGGATGTTCGCCGGCTTCACATCCCTATGGACGAGGCCGGCAGCGTGGGCCGCGTCGAGACCGTCGGCGACTTTTGAGATCAGCTTTGCCGCGTCGGTCGGCGGTAGTGGCGAGTTGCGGCTCCGCAGGTACTCACCCAGGTCGGTGCCGTCGACGTAGCGCATGGCGATGTACCAGACCCCGTCCTCCTCGCCGGCGCCGAAGACCGGGACCACGTTCGGATGGTCAATCGAGGCGGCCAGCCGAGACTCACGCTGGAAGCGGTTGAGGAAATCAGCATCGCCGCTCTTGTCCGGCTGGATCAGCTTCACTGCCACGACGCGGTCCAACTCGAGCTGGCGCGTCTTCCAGACGACACCCATACCGCCTTCGCCGATCATTTCTTCTAGTCGGAAACCGGCGATCACCATTCCGCGAGCGATTTGCATCGGCGGAGCCTAAGTGTTGAGCCGATGAAGTTCCTTACGAGGAACGGTCGGGGACCGAATGTTCAGCGGGAGGTGACGCGGGCGCGGAGGGCGGCCAGGCGGCTGGTGGTGGGGTGGTCGCGGAGGACCTGTTGGGCGGCGTTGCGGCCGTTGGCTCCGGTGACGCCGCCGCCGGGGTGGGTGCCGGCGCCGCAGAGGTAGAGGTTCTCGACGGGGGTGCGGTAGTCGGCGTAGCCGCGGGTGGGGCGGAGGTTGAAGAGCTGGTCGAAGCCCATCTCGCCGTGCAGGGGATGGCCGCCGGTCATGTTGAAGCGGCGCTCGAAGTCGAGGGGGCTGAGGACCTCGCGGGCGACGATGGTCCCTTTCAGGTCGGGGAGGTGTTGGGAGATCCGCTCGATCGTTTCGTCGGCGATCCGCTCCTTCGCTTTGTCCCAGCCCTCGGTTAGCTGGAAGGGCTGCGAGCAGACGTCGATCGTCACCACGTGATGGCCGGGGGGCGCCAGCGAGGGGTCGTGCACGGTCGGGATGCAGAGCTCGATGTGGGGGTCGCGGCCGGACTTGCCGGCGCGGGCTTCCTCCTGGGCGCGGTCGAGTTCGGCGAGTGAGCCGGTGATCTCCATGATCCCGCGGTGGTGGTCGCCGACGGCTCCCGGTTTGTCGCCGACGGTCGCGACGCGGGGGAGGGCGTTGACGCCGAGGCTGATCTTCAGGCAGCTGCCGTCGGAGCGGTAGCCGCGGATCCGCGCCTGGATGTCGGCGCCGACGGACTCCTCGCCGAGCAGCTCGAGGAAGGTGCGCTTCGGGTCGGCGTTGGAGAGGACGATCGGCGCGTGGAGCTCCTCGCCGTCGGTCAACCGCACGCCGCTCACCGTGCCGTCGTGCGCGATCGTCAGCGTGGTGGACACGCCATTGT
>DAIQOT010000214.1:0-6964 GCA_036787695.1 Solirubrobacterales bacterium
CGCCGCGGCCGCGGGCCGAGGTGAGGATGCGGTCGGCGCGCAGGCTGCGCATCGCCTCCCGCACGGTCGGCCGGCTGCAGCCGTACATCTCCGCCATCGCCTGCTCGCTGGGCAGCCGGTCGCCGGGGCCGAGCGAGCCGTCGAGGATCGACTCGCGGACCTGCGCGACGATCTGCTCGGGCAGCGTCAGCACCTGCGTCGCCCGCAGGCGGTTGGTCCCGGTCACCCGGCGAATCGTAGGCGGCGGCCGTGAGCTACGCGGTCGGAATCGACGTCGGCGGCACCTTCACCGACTTCGTCGTCGTCGATCAAGACGACCTCACCTACTGGGCGCACAAGTCGCCGAGCACGCCCGAGGACCCCTCACGGGGGCTGCTCAACGGGCTGCGCGAGATCGCGACGCTGCTGGATCTGGAGGAGGCCGAGTTCCTCGCCCGGCTCGACCTGATCGTCCACGGCACGACCGTCACCACCAACGCGGTGCTGACCGGGCGGGGCGCCGCGACCGGGCTGTTGACGACCGAGGGGTTCCGCGACGTGCTCGAGATGCGGCGCGGGGTGCGCAGCCGCCAACACCTCTACGACAACAAGTACACGGCCCCGCCACCGCTGGTGCCGCGCTCCCGCCGCCTGCCGGTGAGCGAGCGGATCGACGCCGCGGGCGAGGTGCGGACGCCGCTCGAGGAGGCCGGCCTCGAAGCCGCGGTGCGGGCGCTGGTCGACGACGGGGTCGAGGCGCTCGCGGTCTGCTTCATGCACGCCTACCGCAACGACGAGCATGAGCGGGCGGCGCGCGCGGTCGTCGAACGGCTCGCCCCGGACCTCTTCCTCAGCGTCTCCTCCGAGGTCCTCCAGCAGGTCCGCCTCACCGACCGGGTCTCGACGACGGTGATGAACTCCTACGTCGGCCCGGTCCTGCGCCGCTACGTCGAGGCGCTCGTCGCCGGCCTCGGCGACCTCGGCTTCGCCGGCACGTTGCTGGTAATGCAGTCCAACGGCGGCGTCGCGACGCCGGAGATGATCGCCAAGCTGCCCGCCAGCACGGTGCTCTCGGGCCCGGCGGGCGGCCCGGTCGCGGGCCTCGCCCACGCCCGCGAGCGCGGCGTCGCCGACTGCATGGTCGTCGACATGGGCGGCACCAGCTACGACGCCTCGGTGGTCGCCGGCGGTGAGGTGACGATCACCCGCGAGGGCGAGATCGACCGCAACCCGATCGCGTTGCCGATGACCGACGTGATGACGATCGGCGCGGGCGGCGGCTCGATCGCCTGGCTCGACGACGGCGGCCTGCTGCGGATGGGACCGCAGAGCGCGGGCGCCGACCCCGGCCCGATCGCCTACGGCCTCGGCGGCACCGAGCCGACCTGCACCGACGCCAACCTCGTCCTCGGCTACCTCGACCCCGACTTCTTCCTCGGCGGCCGGATGAAGCTCGACGTCGAGGCGGCGCGCGAGGGGATCCGGACGAAGATCGCCGACCCGCTCGGGCTCGAGGTCGAGGCGGCGGCCGCGGCGATGCACGAGGTGATCACGCTGATGATGGCCGCCGGGACCAAGGACCTGGCGCTGCGGCGCGGCTTCGACCCGCGCGAGCTGCTGCTGATCGGCGGCGGCGGCGCGGGCGGCCTGCACGCCGGCCCGATCGGCGCCGAGCTCGACATCGACCGCATCCTCCTGCCGCGCGTCTCCTCGGTCCTCTGCGCCTTCGGCATGCTGCTCGCCGACCTCCGCCACGACTACGTGCGCAGCTTCCACCGCGAGTGGGCCGACCTCGACCCGACCGAGGCGGCGGCGCTGGTCACCGCGATGGAGGCCGAGGGGATGGAGGCGCTGGCTTCGGAGGGGACGCCGGCGGGCGACCGCTCGCTCGTCGCGAGCGCCGAGATGCGCTACCGCGGCCAGCACCACGAGGTGTCGGTGCCGTTCGACCCGGCCGACCTGGCGCCTGGGCGCACGGACGCGATCGCCACGGACTTCCACCGCCTGCACGAGCGCCTCTACGGCTTCAGCTCCCCGGATCGCCCGGTGGAGGCGATCGCGCTGCGGGTCTCGGTGCGGGGACGGCGGCCGGAGCTGCGGCTCTCGCGGCCGAGCGCGACGAGCGCGGAGCCACCGCGGCGTGGGTCGCGGCGCGCCTGGCTCCCCGAACGCGGCGAGTCGGCCGAGGTGCCGGTGCTCGACGCCGACGCGATGCTCCCCGGCCACCGCTTCGAGGGCCCGGCGCTGATCGAGGGCGTCAACGCGACCGTGATCGTGCCGGAGCGCTTCGACCTCCTGGTCGACAACTCGGGAAGCTTCGTGCTCTACACCAAGGGACTGGAGGAGACCGCATGAGTGACCCAGGTCATGGCGTCCGCGCGCACGGCGCGGACGCGCCAAACTCGGCGGCCGGCGGGGGACGCGCCGACGGGCCGATCCTGACCTCGATCATCGCCAACCGGCTGCGCTCGATCGGCGAGCGGATGGGGGTCGTCGTCGAACGCTCCGCCCGGTCCCCGCTCCTGGTCGAGGGGCGCGACTTCTCGGTCGGCATCTACGACGTCGACGGGACCCTGGTGGAGCAGACCGAGTACATCCCGGTGCTCGGCTACGCGACGACGCCGGGGATGCGGGCGATCGCCGAGCGCTTCGTCGGCAAGGTCGAGCCCGGCGACGCGATCCTCCACAACGACCCCTACAGCGGCGGCAATCAGCTCAGCGACTGGAAGGTGACGAAGCCGGTCTTCCACGAGGGCGAGCACGTCGCCTGGGTCGTGATCGTCGCCCACCAGGCCGACATCGGCGGCGCCGTCCCCGGCACCTACAACCCGAACGCGACCGACATGTGGCAGGAGGGGCTGCGGATCCCGCCGGTGAAGATCATGGAGCGGGGCGAGCGGCGGGCCGACGTCTGGGAGCTGATCTTCGGCAACGTGCGGCTCGACATCGTCGCCGACGACGTCGACGCGATGATCGGCGCCTGCACCGTGGGCGAGCGCGAAATGAAAGCGCTGCTCGCCTCATATGGGACCGAGGCCTACCGGAGCGCGGTGGCGGCGCTGCTCGACGCGGCCGAGCGAAGCGCGGCGGAGGCGATCCGGCGGATCGAGGACGGCACCTACCGCGCCGAGCTGACCGTCCACGACGACGGCATCGACCACGACGGCGAGTGGACGATCCGGCTCGAGGTGCGGGTGACCGGCGAGCGGATCGCCTTCGACTTCGCCGGCACCGACGCGCAGGCGACCGGCTACATCAACACGCCGCGGGCGGTGACGATCTCCTCGGTGATGATCGCCTTCTTCATGATCGCCGAGGGCGAGATCCCGCATAACGACGGGGTGCTGCGGCGGATCGAGGTGCTGACCCCGAGCGGCACCCTGGTCAACCCCGAGTTCCCGGCGCCGACCTGCTTCGGCAACCACGTCGCCGACCAGCTGGCGGCGGTGATCATGCTGGCGCTGGCGCCCGCGCTGCCGGGACGGGTGACGGCGGGCTGGAACGCGCTGCTCGCCTCGACCGTCAACGGCACCGATCCGCGGTCCGGCCGCCCCTACGTCGACATCCTGCTGAACGCCTGCAAGGGCGGTGGCGGCGGGACCGAGGGGGCCGACGGCTTCGACCACATCGGGCTGATCGGCTCCGGCGGCGCGATCGCGGCGCAGGACCCGGAGATGTTCGAGCTCGTCAACCCGCACCTGCTGCACCGCTACGAGTACATGCCCGACTCGGCCGGTGCGGGGAAGTGGCGCGGCGGGCTCGGCGTCGTGACCGAACTCGAGTTCCTCGACGACGGCGCCGAGGCGAGCATCTTCGGCGACGGCGACCTGCCGAGCACCGCGGCCTTCGGCCTCTTCGGCGGCGGCCCCGGCTCGGTCAACGAGATTGACTTCACCTACCCCGACGGCCACGTGCACCGTCCGCACCTCAAGGACCTGGTGAGCGGCGTGCCGCGGGGGACCGTCTACCGCCAGGTCGCGGGCGGCGGTGGCGGCTACGGCGACCCGACGGAGCGCGACCGCGACACGGTGCGCCGCGACCTCCGCAACGGCGTGATCAGCACCGACGCCGCCCGCGACCTCTACGGCCTCGACGACTAGCGACGCCCCCGGCCGACGAGCGCGGGGCCCCGGCGAACGCTGCCGGCTCCGAGCGCGTTCGCACTTTCCCGCGCTATCCGCGGGTTACTGCGAACTCACCCGAGGGGGTGGCGGTCGAAGAAGGCGGTCGCGGCGGCGGCGACCTGCTCGGGCTCCTGGACGAAGACGTAGGCCGGGTGGGTATCGGGGATGCTCGCGACCTCGAAGTTGGGGATGCGCTCGGCCATCAGGCTGAGCGAGGGGTCGTCGGCGGGGTCGAGCTCGTGGCCGTCCCAGGTGCGGGCGCCCTGCACGACCATCGTCGGCGCGGCGATCCTCGCCAGGTCCTCGCGCACGTCGGCCTCGAGCAGGCAGTGGCCGACCGTCGCCTCGACCGTCTCCGGGTGCAGCACTTGTTCGATGTTGCGCGCCTCCCAGGGGCCGAACCAGGGGATGTCGGAGACGTCGAAGACGTTGGCGAGGACGCGGGCGCCGAAGTCGACGGTGCCGAAGTTGCGGACGATCGCGCCGTAGACGTCCCAGATCAGCGGGTAGCCCTTGGCCGGGTCCTGGGCGTAGACGTCGGTGTAGGTGGCGAGGGCGCCGAGGCGGTCGGGGTGGGTCGCGGCGAAGCGGTGGGCGATGTAGCTGCCGAAGCCCATCGCCCAGATCTGCACGCGGTCGAGGTCGAGCGCGTCGAGGAGCGCGGCGAGGTCGTCGGCCCAGACGGGGACCGAGTACTCGCTGGTCGCCGGGTCGGGGGTGGCGGAGAGGCCGAGGCCGCGCGGCTCCCAGGTGATCAGCCGGCGCCCGCTCTCGCTCTCCATATAGGGACGGACGAAGTCGAAGCCGAAGTGGCCGGCGGTGAAGCCGCCGAGCAGTACGAGCGGCTCGCCGTCGCCGCCGGTGTCGTGGTGCCAGAGCGCGACGCGCTCGGTGTCGACGACGGTGCCGTCGCTCGGTTCGGTGCGGCCGGCGAAGGGGTCGAAGTCGCTCACGCGGCCGTCCCTCCCACGCTGACCGCGACCTTGATCACGCCGTCGCCGCGGGCCTCGAAGAGCTCGAAGCCGTCGACGATGTCGGCGAGGGCGAAGCGGTGGGTGATCATCGGGCGGAGGTCGAGACGGCCGGCGTCGATCAGCGCGACCAGCTCGGGCAGGCAGTCGAGGCGGGCGAGGCCGCCGGTGTAGGTCACGGCCTTGTTGAAGAGGTCGATCAAAGGCAGCGCTTCGTGGGAGCCCGGGTTGCCGATCACCGCGATGCGACCGCCTGGACGGACGAGCTCGACCGCCGCGCGCAGCGTCGCCGGGTGTCCGGCGCACTCGATCACGACATCGGGCTCGCGGCCGTCGGTGGCGGCGAGGACGGCGGCGGCGGGGTCGTCGCCGGGGGCGAGCGCGGCGTCGGCGCCGAGCGTCAGCGCCATCTCGCGGCGCGCCTCCTCCGGCTCGATCGCGACGACGCGGGAGGCGCCGAAGAGGCCGAGGCAGTGGACGGCGCAGAGGCCGACCGGCCCCAGCGCCGAGGACCGCGACGACATCGCCGGGCGCGACAGCAGCCGAACGCGCGCCGTGGAAGCCGGTGGCGAGGACGTCGCCGACGAGGAGCACCTGCTCGTCCTCCAGCGAGTCGGGGACCACGGCGGCCGTGCGGTCGGCGAAGGGGACGCGGAGGCGCTCGGCGTGGCTGCCGCCGAAGCCGCCCCAGCTCGGGCCGGCGCCGAGGATGCCGCCGCTGCGGCAGCCCTGCGGCGCGCCGACGCGGCAACGGTCGCAGACGCCGCAGGAGACGATCGCGGCGCCGACGACGCGGTCGCCGGGGACGAGGGTGCGCACCGCCTCGCCGATCTCCTCGACCACGCCGACGTACTCGTGGCCGCTGACGAAGTTGGGCTCGGCGGGGATCACGCCGTGGCGGAGGTGGACGTCGCCGCCGCAGATCGTCGTCGTGGTGACGCGGACGATGACGTCGGTCGGTTCGGTGAGGCGCGGCTCGGCGGCATCGATCAGTCCGATCGAGGCGTCATCGCCGATCTGCAGGGCCAGCATGTTCGGATGTTAGTAGACATCCCAGCGCGGTAGGCTGTTGACTTCGATGAGCGACACGGCCCCCACTTCCGGCGGCGCGGCACCCGAGCCCTCGGCGACGGCCTGGCTGGCGCGGCTCGAGGCGGGCGAGGTCACCTCGCGCGAGCTGACCGAGCGGACCCTGCGGCGGATCGAAGCGGCGAACGCGGAGCTGAACGCGGTGACCGCGATCTACCCGGAGCGAGCGCTGGCGGCGGCGGATGAAGCTGATCGCGAGCGGGCGGCCAAACGTCGCGCCGGGAACACGAGCGCTGGTGCCGATCGTCCGGGCGCCGGCGGTGGACGCGGAGCGGCCGGACCAGGCGGCACGAGTGGCTACCGGCCGTTGCTGGGCCTCCCGATCACGATCAAGGACACGGTCGACGTCGAGGGTTGGCCGACGACCGCGGGCGTCGTCGCCGAGCGCGATCGGATCGCGGCGAGCGACAGCTCCGTAGTGCGTCGGCTGAGGGAGGCTGGCGCGATCGTCGTCGCCAAGACCAACGTCCCCGAGTGCTCCTCCGACGCCGAGACCGACAACGCCCTCTTCGGCCGCACCGACAATCCCCACGACCACGCGCGGACGCCGGGTGGGTCGAGCGGCGGCGAGGCCGCGCTGATGGGTGCCGACGCCTCGCTGGTCGGGATCGGCGTCGACGGCGGCTGCTCGATCCGCCTCCCCAGCCACTACTGCGGCGGGGTCGGCATCCGTCCCACCGCCGGGCGCGTCCCCGAGACCGGCCTCTGGCCCTCCACCCGGGCGACCGGCATGTTCGACCTCAGCTGCATCGGGCCGATGGGCCGCTACGTCGAGGACCTCGAGCTGCTGCTCGGCGTGAT
>DAIQOT010000045.1:0-6242 GCA_036787695.1 Solirubrobacterales bacterium
GAGTCGGCGTCTCCTTCGCCGGCGAGGTCGCCTACGCCCGCATGCTCCACGAGGCCCTCCGCGACAGAGGCGTCCACGTCGGCCACACCGCGATCGCCGGCCGCATCGCCCCCGGCGAGGACCACGAGCCCGACGACATCGCCGAGGTCCTCTGGAAGCACCACACCGACAAAGGCGAGTTCCAGGTCCTCATCGGCTTCGACTAGGTCGACCGCACCGCGCAGCTTGGGCCGTCGCGCCAGAGGCCGTCGGCGTCGCCGCTGGCCATCTGCCGGGCGTAGAGCGCCACCTTGTTCTCGATGATCCCGAGCGCCTCCTGCAGCTCGGCGAGCTGGTCGCGCACCTTCTGCTCGTGCTCGCGGAGGATCTCGTAGCGCTCACCGACGGTGTCAGGGCCGCCCTGCATCAGCTCGGCGTAGCGGCGGATGTGCGGCAGCGACATGCCCGACGAGCGCATCTTCGAGCAGACCAGCAGCCACTGGACCTGGTCCTCGGTGAAGACGCGGTGGCCGGCGCCGTCGCGCTCGACCGGGTCCGGGAGCAGGCCTTCGCTCTCGTAGAAGCGCAGGGTGTGGCCGGTGAGCCCGGTGCGCTCGGAGACGTCGGCGATCCGCATCGGTGCTTCTGTGATCTCGGACATCTAGCGATCTTAGCCCTTGACTTCGAGTCGACTCTAAGGCCTACCGTCGAGTGACCGACCCACGAACTTCACGGAGAGATCACCTATGGCAAAGACCTGGTTCATCACCGGCACCTCATCCGGCATCGGCCGCCTGCTTACCGAGCAGCTGCTCGCCCGCGGCGATCGCGTCGCCGCCACCCTGCGCCGCCCGGAGGCGCTCGACGACCTCGCGGCGAGCGCCGGCGACCGACTCTGGCTCGGCCGCCTCGACGTCACCGACCCCGACCAGGTGAGGACGACGGTCGACGCCGCGTTCGCCGAGCTGGGCGAGATCGACGTCGTCGTCAACAACGCGGGCTACGGCGTCTTCGCCGCAGTCGAGGAGGCCTCCGACGAGCAGATCCGCCGCGTCATCGACACCAACCTGATCGGCTCGATCGACGTCATCCGCGCCGCCCTCCCCCACCTGCGAGCGCAGGGCCACGGCCGGATCGTCCAGGTCTCGACCGCCGGCGGCCAGACGACCTACCCCAACTTCTCCTACTACCACGCGAGCAAGTGGGGGATCGAAGGCTTCTGCGAGACGATCGCGCCGGAGATCGCGCCGTTCGGGATCGGGATGACGATCGTCGAGCCGGGGGCGACGCCGACCGGCTTCGGCGCGGCGCTCGACACCGCGCCGGTCATGCCCGAGTACGACGCGGGCCCGGCCGGGGACGTCCGCCGCGCCGTCGCCGCCGGCGCCTTCCCGATCGACAACGACCCGGCCAAGGTGGCCGCGGCGATCGTCGAGGTCGCCGAGACCGATCCGGCGCCGCTGCGGGTACCGCTCGGCTCCGACACCTTCCGCGACGTCCGCGCCTCCTACGTCGCGCGGCTCGCCGAACACGACGGCCACGAGGCACTGGCGAGATCGGTGGTCAGGGACGACGCCTGAGGTGCGGTCGTCCTTTGTCGCGCTATGGGTGACAAAGGACGACCACGCTAGCCGCCATTGAGTTCGCGGGCGACGCGGACGACCGAAGTGGTGTCGTAGAAGTCGACGGCGACGATCGAGCCTTCGAAGCCGCGGGCTCGCTCGCAGCGGCGGATGCGACCGCGGAGGAAGGCGCGACGGCCGATCAGGGCGTTCAGGCGCGGGCTCGGCGGCCAGGGCGGGATCCAGTGGTTGATCAGGAGCAGCGGGCTGTCGGGCGCGCCGCGGAAGCGTTCGCAGCTGAGCTGGTCGGGGCGGTGGGCGCCGAGCGGCGTGTCCTGGATGTAGTCGAAGGCGGGCATGTACCAGGCGGGGGTGCCGCCGCCCTTCTCGGAGAAGACGACGAGGCGTTCGCGCTCGAGGACGAGACGAGCGAGGGTCGGCTGGGCGCCGTGGCGGGGCAGGGTCGCTACGAAGCTCGTAAGGCCAGCCTCGCGGAAGGCCGCGGCGATCCGCTCGGCGGGCACGTAGTCCTCCATCACGAGGATGAGGACGGCGCCGGGTTCGGCTTCGAGGAAGCGGTGGATCTTCGCCAGTTCGGGGCCGAGCGGCTCGGCGCCGAGCTCACAGACCGTGTGGCAAAGGTAGAGGCCCGGTTCACCGGCCGGCATGCCGACACCGAGCGGGCCGGCGATCCGTTCAGCGACAGCGCGCGCTCCCGGCGGCATCGCCTCGGTGACCTTGTTGGGATCGGCGCCCTCGGCGGCGAAGTCGGTGCGGACCAGGCCATTTCCGGCCGGCACGCCGTAGTGAACGTCGAGGAGGACCGCCCGGATCCCGTCGTCGAGCTGGCGTTTGATCCCGTATTGCTGCGTCGCAAAGTGCCAGCCGGGCTGGTCGGAAGCCGCGTAGGAGTTGTGGGTGCCGGGGAAGACGACCTGGTCGAGGCGCTTCAGGCAGAGTGCTTCCGAGCCGTTGCAGACGAGCTTGGCGTTTTCCTGACTGCCCACCGCCCTGGTCGACGGCGCGCCGCCTCCCCCGCAGCCGACGACGACGAGCGCCGCAAGGACGATGAGCAGCGCCGGAACGACCGCGGCGCGCCGCCTCCCCGCGCTCAGACCCCCTCCGTCGCCTCGAGCTCGCCCGCCGCGATCGCCTCCGCCAGCCGCGCGTGGTCGCGTTCGTTCTGGTCGGCGTAGCGATAGGAGAACTCGGCGATCGCCTGGTCGAATTTCTCGCCCTTGCCGAGGTAGGCGGCGATCGCCAGCCGGTCCCCGGACCGCGCGTGCGATCGGGCCAGCGACCAGGCGCAGGCCAACGTGTAGGTGATCAGCCCGTGCTCGTCCATCCGCGCGAGGTCGGCGCTCGCCTTCCAGTCCCAGAGCTGGCGCACGTAGAAGTCGTGCTCGAGCCCATCGAGGCCCGTGCTGCGCTGCCAGCTGAGGAAGATGTCGGTAGCGGCCTGCATCATCCGCTGGCCGCGCACCACCCGCTCGCCGTGGTTGTCGAACTCCGAGGCCCCGAGGTAGGGCTCGAGCACCGAGGAGACCGCCTCCTTGGCCTGCAGCACCAGCGGGTCGCCGACCCCCTGCGAGACGAGCAGGAACACCCAGGCCCGGGTGCCGACGCTGCCCACGCCGACCACCTTGCGCGCCATGTCGACGAAGCGGTAGGAGCGGAAGAGGTGCTCGCGGTCGGCGTGCAGCCCCGCCGCGTACTGCTCGAGCAGCTCGTGGACCCAGGCGGCGCGCTCGTCGGGATCGGTGCTCGCGCCGAGCTCGCGCAGCGGCGTCAGGAGCGGTGGCACGCTGGCGAAGCGCAGCTCGCCGTCGACGACCTCGGTCAGCTTGCGCGCGGCGCGGGCGTTGTCCTTGCGGCGGCCCTTGGCGAAGGTGCGGTCGAAGAGCTCCTGCCCGCCGGCGTCCAGGCTGGTGCCGAAGCGCGCCGTCAGTTCGTCGGCGTCGAGCCGGTCGTACCAGGCGTCGAGCATCGTCTCGGCGGCGAACTCCGACATCCCGCCGCGGTACTGGCCGACCGCCGCGGCGACGAGCCGGCGCCGTCGCTTGCGTCCCAGCCCGAGCTCCCGCGCGGCGATCTCGATGCTCGTCGCCATCCGCTTCACGTCCCACTCCCACGGCCCCGGCAGCGTCTCGTCGAAGTCGTTGGGGCCGAAGACCAGCCGCCGGTCGGGCGCCGCGAAGCCGCCGAAGTTGTTGATGTGGGCGTCGCCGCAGACCTGGACCTTGAGGCCCGAGTCCGGCGTCGCCGCGAGGTCGGCCGCCATCACCGCGGCGGCGCCGCGGTAGAAGGTGAAGGGAGACGCCGCCATCCGCCCGTAGCGGATCGGGAGCAGCTCGGCGACCCGCGACTCGGCCTGGCGCCGGAGGATGGCGATCGGGTCCTCGCGATCGGCGGCGGGCACCCAGTCGGCGTGCGCGGAGCGTGGCGTCGTCGTCCGGGCCGCGCGCCCGCGCGCCGCGTCCTCCCCATGTTCCAGCCGCGCGATCCTCGTCATAGCCGGAACCTAACGCTCAGAGGCCCAGCACAGTGACCGCGACGAGGATCAGTGACAGGGTCGAGGTGATCCCCACGGTCGCCGCCGTCACCCAGTCGACCGCGCCCTTGTTTCGGTACTCGCCCATCAGCTCCTCGTTGCGCGCCAGCCGCCAGACGAAGAACAGGTTGATCGGCAGGAGCAGCCCGTTGATCACCTGGACCCCGACCAGCAGCGAGATCACCGGTATGCCGGGGACCATCGCGACCACGGACGAGATCACGATCATCGCCGTGATCAGGCCGATGAAGACGGGCGCCTCGTCGCGCCGCCGGCCGATCCCTTTTTCGAAGCCGAGGCTCTCGGCGACCGCGTAGGAGGTCGCGATCGGGAGGATCGCCGCGGCGAGCAAGCTGGCGCCGAGCAGGCCGATGCCGAAGAGCAGCTCGGCGTACTGGCCGGCGAACGGCGCGAGCGCCTTGGCGGCGTCGGCGGCGGAGCCGATCGAGTGGATCCCGCCGACGTAGAGGGTCGCCCCGGTGGCGACGATGATGAAGCCGGCGACGAGGTCGGCGAAGATCGAGCCGCCGACCGCCTCGGCCGACTCCGACTTCAGGTCGGCCACCGTCGTCCCCCGCTCGACCACCGCCGACTGCAGGTAGAGCTGCATGTAGGGGGTGATCGTCGTCCCCGCCATCGCGACGAAGAGCAGCAGGAAGGCGGGGCTCGTGTGGACCTGCGGGACGACCAGCGAGTGGCCGACCTGGCCCCAGTCGGGGTGGGCGAGGATCGCCGCGATCGGATAGGCGAAGAAGGGGATCGTCAGCCAGATGAAGACGCGCTCGGCGGAGCGGTAGGAGCCGCGGACGATCACCAGCCAGATCGCGAGCCCGGCGATCGGCACCGAGATCTGGGCCGGGACCCCGGCCAGCCCGAGCGCGGCGCCGACGCCGACGAAGTCGGAGATGCAGATGCCGAAGTTGGCGACCAGCAGGCAGAGCGTGGCGAAGGCCGACCAGCGGATCCCGTAGCGCTCGCGGATCAGCTCGGCGAGGCCCTTGCCGGTCACCGTCCCCATCCGCGCCGCCGAGCGCTGCACCAGCGCCAGCGAGACGGTGATCAGCAACATCGCCCACAGCAGCGTGTAGCCGTACTTGGCGCCGACTTCGGAGTAGGTGGCGATGCCGCCGGCGTCGTTGCCCGCGTTGGCGGCGATCAGCCCGGGCCCGAGCAGCCCGAGGAAGACGACGATCCGGCTACGCCGGGGGCGGAACCGCCCGCGTACTTGGAGGCGCATCCATCAGTCCTCCCCCAGTAGGCCGAAGCGCCGCCGCCAGCCCTTCGGCAGCAGGACCTCGAGCACGTCATCGACGGTGACGACGCCGATCATCCGTTCCTCGGCGTCGCAGACGGCGGCCGCGGTGAGGTTGTAGTCGGCCATCAGCCGGGCGATCTCCTCGAAGTCGGCCTCCGGCACGAGGTGCGGGACGTCGTCGACGTCGAGGTCGATCACGGCGGCTTCGGGGTCGGCGCGGACGAGCGCCGCCAGCGCGACCGAGCCGAGGAAGCGGTGGTGCTGGTCCATCAGCCAGACGGTGCCGAGCATCTCGTCGGGGAGGCGCGAGCGGCGCACCCGCTCGAGCGCGTCGGCGACGGTCGCCTGGCGGTAGACGCTGACGAAGTCTGGGCTCATCAGGCCGCCCGCCTCGGCCGGGTCGAAGCCGAGCAGCGCCCGGACCTTGCGCCGCGGCGCGTCGGCGAGCAGGTCGATGACCGCCTCGCGGCGCCCCTCCGGCAGCTCGGCCACGAGGTCGGCGGCGTCGTCGGGCGCCATCCGCGCCAGCAGCTCCGCCACTTCGGCGTCGGAGCGCCCTTCGACCATCTCCATCTGGTGGCGCGAGTCGAGCTCCTCGAAGACGTCGGCCTCGAGCTCACCGTCGTCGCCGAGCGCCTGCATGATCTCCTCGCCCTCGTCGCGCGAGGCGGCCTCGACCAGGTCGGCGATCGCCGCCGGGTGCATGCGCGCCAGCTTCGGATGGAGCACCTTCATCCGCATCCCGGTCGCCTCGCCGGTGAACGGCTCGAGGCTCGCCCAGTCGACGAAGTCCCCGGTGCCGATCCGCCCCGCCAGCCGTTTCGAATTCGAATTCGAAGATCCCGTGCTCAAGCGCGTGATCAAGCATGGCTATGATGTGGTGACGTTGCCGGTG
>DAIQOT010000045.1:6252-11141 GCA_036787695.1 Solirubrobacterales bacterium
CCCCGCCAGCCGTTTCGGCAGCAGCCGGCGGAGCCCGCCGCGGGCGCCGGTGTCGACGCCGACCACTCGCCACCAGCCGTCGAGCCGCGCCAGCTCGATCTCGTTGGCGCGGACCAGCCGGGCGCCGTCGACGTTGATCAGCTGGTGGTCGAGGACGTCGTGGCGGAGCAGGACCTCGTCGCCGCGGCGCTGGAACGGGCGCAGGTCGAGTTTCGCCTTGGTCAGCGTGGCGGCGCCGGGAGCGATCGCCGCGACCCGTTCGGCGGGCACGTAGGAGCGCCGCCCGGTGCGCCCGGCGATCGTCACCAGGAAGCCGGTGATCGGCGGGTAGCCGGCGCCGCCGAGGCGGACGATCAGGTCGTCGATGCGGCCGAGCCGGGTGCCGTCGGCATCGCGCAGCGCGCCGCCGAGGATCAGCGAGAGGTGAAGGACCTCGGTTGGCTTGGCAGCTGCGATCGCGGCGGGCACGCCGACACTCTAGGCCCGTTTCTCAAGGCAGGTTCAAGGAGGGGCGGCCGAGCAGGAAACCCTGTCCCAGCTCGACGCCCATCTCGATCAGCGTCCGCAGCGTCTCGGCGTCCTCGATCCCCTCGGCGACGGTGCGCATGCCGAAGCTCTGGGCGACGGCGATCATCGAGGCGACGACGCGGCGATCGCTGTCGCTGTCGCGGACGCGGGCGACGAAGGCGCGGTCGATCTTCAGCTCGGTCACGGCGAGGCGGCTGAGGTAGGTGAAGGTGCCGAAGCCGGTGCCGAAGTCGTCGAGCGCGATCCCGCAGCCGAGCTCACCGAGGCGGCGGGTCAACTCGGCGGCGCGGCCGATGTCCTCGGCGGCGGCGGTCTCGGTGATCTCGAAGGTGACCCGGCGCGGGTCGACGTCGGCGGCGGCGAGCTTGCGTTCGATCTCGTCGATCAGGCCGCCGCGGGCGATGCTGGCGCCGGAGAGGTTGATCGCGACCGGCGCGCGGGCGGCGAGGCGGATGCCCTGCTCGATCGCCCAGGAGTCGATCGCGACGATCTGGCCGGAGCGCTCCGCCTGCGGCAGGAAGCGGCCGGGCAGGGTCAGCTCGCCGTCGGCGCCGCGCATCCGCAGCAGCAGCTCGTGGTGGTCGAGCCGGCCGCCGTCGAGGGCGACGATCGGCTGGGCGGCGAAGACGAAGAGGTCCTGGTCGAGGGCGCGCGAGATCTCCTCCCCGCTCCGTCGCGCCTCCTCGTCGAGGCCTTCGCGGGCGGCGAGCCGGTGGTGGTCGGTGACGTCGCGGGCGATCCAGACGGCCCCGGTGACGGCGCCCTCGTCGTCGCGCACCGGCAGCATCCGCACCCGCACCCAGATGATCTGGCCGTCGCGGCGGACCCGGCTCGTCTCGCGTTCGACGACGAGCCCGCCGCGGATCGCCGCCATCCATTCGGCCGGCTCGTGGGCGCGCGACTCGGGGGCGATGCGGTGGCCGAACTCGGTGCCGACGATTTCGGCGGCGGTCCACCCGTAGAGGCGCTCGGCGGCGCCGTTCCAGCTGCGGATCGTGCCGTCGGCGGCCACCGTCGCCACCGCGTCCTCGGCGTGGTCGACGACCGCCTGCAGGTGGCGGTGCTCCTGCTCGGTCGGCTCGCGGCCGCTGATGTCGCTGATCGCGAAGACGAAATGCGGCGGCTCGGCGCCGATCCGCGTGACCCGGCCGCTGACCGGGACGTCTTCGCCGCGGGCGAGGACGGTGAAGGCGTCGAAGGTGCGTTCGTTGCCGGGCTCACGCGCGGTCGCCGCGAGGAGGTTGCCCCAGCGGCGGCGCAGATCCTCGCTGTGCTCGGCGCGGACGAGCAGCGCGGCGACCTCGCAGCCGAGGACCTCCTCGCGCCGCAGGCCGAAGAGGGACGTCGCCGCCGCGTTCCAGTCGACGATGCGGCCGCCCTGGTCGAGCACGAGGACCGCCTCGCGGCGCCAGGCCGCGGTGGGCGACGGCTCGGGTTGGGGCGTCAGCGCCAGGGTGTCCTCGGTCTTCTCGGCATTCATGACATCGATGGCACGATTCGATGACCTATCGACCAAAGGTTTGTTGGCCTTGAGACGCGACGGTGGCGCGCCTGCGTGACGCATGGATAGGATCGCTCGACCTTGTCCCGGATCCTCATTCTAGGCGCGGGCTTCGGCGGCCTCGAGCTCGGCACGGACCTCTCCGAGGCGCTCGGCGACGCGGCAGAAGTGACTCTGATCGACAAGAACGACGCCTTCGTCTTCGGCTACTCGAAGCTCGACCTGCTGTTCCGCGACGCCGCGCCCGAGGCGGTGCGCCTCCCCTACGCCGAGTTCACCAAGCCGGGCGTGCGACTGCTGCGCGAGACGGTGACCGCGATCGACCCGGCGGCCAGGCGGGTGACGACCGACGCGGGCGAGCACGAGGCCGACTTCCTGGTGATCGCGCTCGGCGCCGACTACGACCTGGCGGCGACGCCGGGGCTGACCCAGGTCGGGTCCGAGTTCTATTCCGTCGCCGGGGCCGAAGCGCTGGCGCCGAAGGTCCGGGCGTTCTCCTCCGGGCGGGCGGTGATCGGCGTCTGCGGCGCCCCCTTCAAGTGCCCGCCGGCGCCGAGCGAGTGCGCGCTGATGCTCGACGACGAGCTGCGCCGGCGCGGCGTCCGCGACAACTGCGAGATCTTCTACGTGGTCCCCTTCGCCAACCCGGTGCCGCCCTCGCCGGAGACCTCGGCGGCGCTGCGCGCCGAGTTCGAGACCCGCGGGATCGAGCTGATCACCGGCAGACGGATCGCGAGCCTCGACCCGGAACTGGCCGTCGCGATCCTCGACGACGGCTACGAGATCCCCTTCGACCTCTTCCTCGGTGTGCCGAAGCACCGTGCGCCCGACGTCGTGATCGAGTCCGGGATCACCGAGGACGGCTACGTGCCCGTGGACCCGGCGACCCTCGCCACCAAGGTCCCGGGGGTCCACGCGATCGGCGACGTCGCGACCGCCGGCGTGCCGAAGGCCGGCGTCTTCGCCGAGGGCGCCGCCCGGATCGTCGCCCAGCACCTCGTCGCCCAGATCCAAGGCGGCCCCGAGCCGGAACGCCATCTCGGCCAAGGCACCTGTTACATCGAGTTCGGCGAGGGCCGGATCGGCAGCGTCGACATCGACTTCCTCTCCGGCCCGGAGAAAACCGGCCACTTCAACCCACCCTCCGCCGAGCAGATGGCGTTGAAGGAAGCCTTCGGTGCCACCCGCCGCGCCCGCTGGTTCAACCGCGCCTGACGCGTTGTCGACTTTGACCTTGCCCTGGCAGGGTGAAAGTCGGAAGGGCGGCGGGTTCCCTTACGTGCGACGACCTCGGCAAGATGATTGTCGAGGTCGTCCGGCGCACCTTTGGCGGGGTCTTCTCGAGCGCCCGAGGGTTCTGCGGCTAAGCGTCGCTGCGCCTTTGTGATGGAGACCGTAGCGCGACTCGGAACGTTTCGCAAATGGCTTGTTCATGCGGTATTCCCACGTACCTGAGGTCGCGCTCGGGTCGATGGGTAAGACTCGTCCTGTGAGGCGCGCGCACTTCGCCGGCATCGTCCTCGCGGTCCTCGCCGCGGTCGTTCTCGCGGGCTGCGGCTCCGGCGGAGGATCGACCGGTGCGGGGACTGCGAGCGGCTCGCCCGTCGCCAAGCTGACCGGCCGCCAGACGGTGACGCTGAAGGTGCCGGCGCGGATGGAGGGCGGCGAACTCTCCTCCCCGCATCAGCTCGAAGTGCCGAAGGGCTGGACCGCGAGCGTCTGGGCGCGGGTGCCGGGCGCGCGGATGGAGGCGGTGACCCCGGAAGGCAACCTGCTGGTCAGCGTTCCCAGTGAAGACAAGGTGGTCGAACTGAGCGGCAAGGGGACGGCGACGAAGGAGAGAGTCATCCTCGCCGGGCTCGAATCGCCGCAGGGCCTCGCCTTCGCCAAGCGCGGCGGCGGCTGGGTGCTCTACGTCGGCGAGTCCGACCAGATCGACTCCTACCCGTGGACCGGCGGCGCGGTCGGCAAGCAGACGGTGATCGCCCCCGACCTCCCCGACGAAACGCCCGCGGGCGATGACATCCACCGCCAGAAGGACGTCGTCGTCGCCCCCGACGGCACCGTCTACTTCGACGTCGGCAGCTCCTCCAACGCCTCGCCCGCCGACCGCGGGTACGACCCGCCACGCGGGGTGATCGACTCGGTCGGGCCGGAAGGCGGTGAAGTCACCGTGGTGATGCGGGGCGTGCGCAACGGCGAGGGGCTGGCGCTGGCGCCCGACGGCACGATCTGGACCGCGATCAACAACCGCGACGAAATCCCCTACCCCTTCCACGGCGAAGCCGAAGGCCAGAGCGAAGCGTTCGGCCAGGTGATCCGCGACTACGTCGACAACCACCCGCCCGACGAGGTCGTCCCGGTCAGCCAGGGACGCGACCTCGGCTGGCCGCTGTGCAATCCCGAACAGGGGAAGTCGACGCCGAAAGGCTCGCTGGCGAACGTGCCGCTGATCCCCGACTCGGTCACCAACCCCGGCGGCAAGGCGCTCGACTGCTCGAAGCTCGAACCGATCCAGGTCGGCATCCCGGCCCACTCGGCGCCGCTCGGGATGTCGTTCCTGCACGGGACGAAGGTGCCGGCGCCGTGGTCGGGCGGCGCGGTGCTCGCCGCGCACGGATCCTGGGATCGCCAGGAACCACGGCCGCCCGCGGTCCTCTGGCTGCCCTGGGACGCGAAGAAGAAGACGCTGCTGCCGGCGAAGACTCTCGTGAGCGGCTTCCAGGAGTCGAACGGCGAACGCTGGGGCCGCCCGGTCGACGTCGTCCCCGGCCCCGAAGGCGCCCTCTACGTCTCAGACGACACCGCCGGCGCCGTCTACAAGCTCGTCCCGCCCCGCTGAGCGCGGTCGACCTGCGTT
>DAIQOT010000045.1:11151-20174 GCA_036787695.1 Solirubrobacterales bacterium
AGGCAGGCGCTAACTCAGGTCGACCGCGGGTCGGGGTGCTGGTCGCGGTAGGCGTCGGCCGATTCGTGGACGTAGGTGAGGACTTCGGGATCGAGGCGATCGCGGCCGGCCTTGTCGTAGCGGCGGGTGAAAAAGGCGCCGAAGCCGAGCCAGAAGAGGAGGCCGATGGCGGTGGCGATCGCGCCCTCGGCGAGGCCCGCGTCGGCGCGCGCTTCGAGGTAGAGGATCGAGCGCACGCCGCCGAGGATCTGGCGCAGCGGGTCGGCGTGGCTGATCGCGCCGAAGAACCCCGGCAGCGCCTGGATCGGCACCGTCCCGCCCGCCGAGGCGAGCCCGAGGTAGACGAAGAGCAGGAGCGCGACCAGCTGCCCCGGCGTGCCGATCACGGCGAACAGCGCCAGCGTCCCGATCGCCACCGTCGCCGCGCCGAACCACCCGTACACCCAAAGCAGCAGCGGGCTCGGTGCGTCCATGCCGAGGATGCCGACGGCGACGAGCAGGAAGACGGCGACGAAGAGTCCGGTCAGCACCACCGCCATCGCCCACTTCGCCAAGAGCGTCTCCCAGCGGCTGATCAGGGTCGGCCGCGACATCGCCCATTTCGGGCCGATCTCGGTCGGCGCGAAGCCGAGGGCGCCGTCGAGGAACGAGTTGACGATCGTCGCGCCGATGAAGCCGCTCATCAGGATCAGCAGCGAGGTGTAGAAGGCGCTCAGCCCGAGCGCCGCCTTCGCCGGCAGCGGGTGGTACTGGGACGCTTCGACGATGACCGGGGTCTTGACCGCTTCCGAGAAGGCTTTGACCGCCGGAGTGAGGACGCCGCTCGCGAGGCTCGCGCCGGTCGTCCCGGCGCGCTGGTTGGAGAGGAGCTCGACGGCCGGGATCGCGGCGCGCGAGGAGGAGTTCGCGTCGCGGCTGAAGCTCGGCGGCACGACCAGCATCGCGTAGGAGGCGCCGCGGTCCATCCGGTCTTCCGCCGCCGCCATCGACTCGACGTGGATCGCGAGCTTCTTCGAGACTTCCGGCGAATCCAGCAGCGCTTTCATCAGCGTGGCCCCGGCGTCGATTTCGTTCCCGCCGAGGGTCGGGGTCGGAGGCTGGTCTTCGACGACCAGCGAGACCGGCAGCCCGTGCATGTGATCGATCGGGTCGACGGCGGAGCCGAGGTAGAGCGTCGTCATCAGCCCGATCAGCACGACGCCGATGGCGATCGGCGCGATCCAGACCGGTTTGCGACGGAGCAGATCGACGGCTCGCAAGCGTTTCGGCACGGCCCTGAATATAGGTCCGGTGAATGGAAAAGCAATCTAGGGTGGCGACCATGAAATCCCACACCACCCCCCTCAAGACTTTCCTCGCCGCGGCCGGCCTTGCCGCCGCCGCGGTCCTCTGCCTCGTCGCGCTCACCGCCGGGCCCGCCGGCGCCGCCAAGCCGAAGTCCTACGAGTGCCAGCACCCGCTGGTGACCGGCCAGGAGGCCGTCAACCCGAAGGGCATCTCGCCGAAAGAAGCCTGCGTCGTCGTCCGCTCGCTCGGCAAATACCTGAGCAGCGTCAAGAACATCGAAGCGCTCTACGAATGCAAGGGCGCGACGCCGAAGAAGCCGGGCAAGCCGGTGCTCCTGCAGACCGAGTTCGAAGGCTGGCACCTCAAGCTGGTCGGCGGCTACAACTTCTACATGACGATGCCGGGCAAGTCGTTCAAGGTCCAGGGCCAGGACTTCCCCGTCAACTGCAGCTGAACTGAACGGTCGGGCCGGCGCGGCCGAGAGGCGCGCCGGTCGCGGCCGCGCCTATTCGGGCGCCGGCTCCTCGCCCTCGGTCGCCGCGTAGTCGCGGGCCGTCCCGCCGGTCACCGCCATCGCCCCTTTGGCGACGAGGATCGCGTCCTCGGGGCTGCTCGCCTCGATCCGCAGGAAGTGGCGTTTCATCCCATCGCCTTCGACGCCGAGTTCCGGCTCGTCGTGCAGGTAGAGGCCGCGCTCGCTGAGCTGGGTGACGACGCCGCGCCCGATGTTGCCGCGGCAGGTGACGGTGTAAATCGGCATGTTTGCAGGCTATCTGTCGGCGCTGGTGATCGCGGCGGGCATGAAGACGAGCCAGGTTACGAGGGTCAGCAGGCCGGCGGCGAGCAGGACCCAGACGAGGTCGGCCTTGACCAGCAGCGCCCCGGCGACGGCGCCGACCAGCATCGCCGCGACCGCGCCGCCACGCCGCCAACCGCCGGTGCCCTGGCCGCCCGCGAGCTGCGAATCGGCGGCGAGCCCGGTCAGCGTCAAGGTCAGGACGGTGGTGCTGAGGTCGGCGACTTTGAGCCGGCGCACGGTCGAGTTGCGGGTGCCCATCGCGAAGGCGAGCAGGGCGATGATCAGGTCGCCGGAGAAGTGGTCGGGGGTGATGTCGAAGACGATCGCGATCAGCGTGGCGAGGGCGATCAGCCCGATCTCGATCAGCATCGCCTGGCCGAGCTTGGCCTCTTTCGGCGGCAGCTTCGACGCCATCCGGCCGCCGACGACGGCGCCCAGGAGGAAGGCGAGCAGGGAGACCAGCGGCGCCACCACCGGCAGCCCGGTCGACCCGACGATGCCGAAGCCGAGCAGCACCACGTTGCCGGTCATGTTGGCGGCGAACACGCGGCCGAGGCCGAGGTAACAGGCGGCGTCGATCACGCCGGTCGTCGCGGTGAGGACGAGCAGCGTGCGGGTGAGCGGATGGCGGATCGAGTCGGTGCCGGGCACCTCGGGGACTTCGTCGGACCGGGGGCGATTCCCCCTAGGATGCGCGCGTGATCGAACGCAGCGAGAGCATCGACCCGATGGCGCTGGAGCTGGAGGACTGGCCGCTCGAGCCGGACCAGATCGTCGACGGCGATCCCCAGGTCAGCGGCCGCGTCCTCGACGCCTCCGCCGACGGCAAGGTCGAGCGCGGCGTCTGGCAGCACACCGCGGGCGTCTCCCGCGACACCGAGTCCGACGAGCTCTTCGTCGTGTTGACCGGGCGGGCGACGATCGAGGTCGAGGGCGGCCCGACGCTCGAGGTCGGCCCCGGCGACGTCGGCCTCCTCCACGCCGGCGACCGCACCACCTGGACCGTCCACGAGGACCTGCGGAAGATCTTCCAGACGACCTCCGACTGACCGCGTTCGCACTTCCCCCGCGCATAGCGCGGGAAAGTGCGAACGCCGAGGGGCTAGGCGCGCTGCGGGGTGCGGTCGAGCGGCAGCGCGTCGCCGGTGGCGTCGTCGAAGACGTGGAGCTGGGACGGGTCGATCGCGAGCTCGACCCGACCGCCGGGGCCGACCGGGGCCCGGCCCGCGAGCTGGGCGGTGAGGCGGGCGGTGCCCTCGTCGGCGAAGAGGCGACCGGCGTCGGGGCCGGTCTCGCCACCGATCGCCGCCTCGACCGCGTCGCCGGAGAAAGCCGGGGCGTCGACGCCGAAGAGCAGGTTGCACTCGGAGCCGAGCTCCTCGACCACGTCGACCACGACCTCGATCGTCGGCCAGCTCGGATCGCACTGCGGCCCCGCCAGGGCAAAGCTCGTCGGCCGCAGGCCGAGGACGACGCTGCGCCGCCCGTGCGCGAGCGCCCCCGGCACCGGCAGCCGCGTCGCGCCGAACGACACCACTCCCCCGTCGAGCTCACCGCGCAGCAGGTTCATCGCCGGCGATCCCATGAAGGCGCCGACGAACACGTTGGCCGGCCGCTCGAACAGCTCCTGCGGCGCCGCGCACTGCTGCACGACCCCGTCACGAAGCACCGCCACCCGGTCGCCGAGCGTCATCGCCTCGACCTGGTCGTGGGTCACGTAGACCGTCGTCGTCGGCAGTCGCTCGTGCAGCCGCGCCAGCTCACCGCGCATGCTGGTCCGCAGCTTCGCGTCGAGGTTCGACAGCGGCTCGTCCATCAGGAAGGCCCGCGGCTCCCTCACCAGCGCCCGGCCCATCGCCACCCGCTGGCGCTGCCCGCCCGACAGCGCCGCCGGCTTGCGAGCCATCAGCTCCCCCAGCCCGAGCATCTCCCCCATCCGCTCGACCCGCTCGGCGATCTCCGCCTTCGGCACCTTGCGCCGCCGCAGCCCGAACGCGAGGTTCTCGCGCACCGTCTTATGCGGGTAGAGCGCGTAGCTCTGGAAGACCATCGCGATGTCGCGGTCGGGCGGATCGAGCGTCGTCACGTCCTCCGCGCCGATCCTGATCCGCCCCGTCGTCACCTTCTCCAGCCCGGCGATCATCCGCAGCAGCGTCGACTTGCCGCAGCCCGAGGGCCCGACCAGCACCATGAACTCCCCGTCGGCGACCTCGAGCGAGACGTCGTCGACCGCCTTCACCCCGCCCGCGTAGACCTTGGTCAACCGTTCGACGCTGATCTCCGGCATCTCCGACTCCTATCCCTTGACCGCGCTCGAGGTGAGCGACTGGATGAACGTGCGCTGGGCGAGCAGGAAGGCGAGCAGCACCGGCAAGGTGGTGATCACGTCGCCGGCCATGATCGCCGAGAGGTCCTGCGTGTGCTGCCCCTGGAAGGTGGTGAGGCCCAGTGGCAGCGTCGATTTGTCGTCGCTGGAGATCACGATCAGCGGCCAAAGGAGTTCGTTCCAGGTGGTGAGGAAGGTCAGCGCGGCGAGGGTCGAGAGCGCCGGGACCGCCAGCGGCAGGGCGACGTGGCGGAGCACGCCGAGGCGCGAGCAGCCGTCGATCCGCGCCGCCTCCTCGACCTCGCGCGGCAGGTTGACGAAGAACTGGCGCATCAGGAAGACGCCGAGCGGGGTGACCAGCGCCGGGATGATCAGCGCCGCCAAGGTGTTCTGCAGCCCCAGCTTGTCCATGATGATGAAGGTCGGGATCATCGTGATTTCGAACGGGATCACGAGGGTGAAGAGGATCAGCAGGAAGAGCACGGTCGAGCCGCGGAAGCGCAGCCGCGCGAAGGCGTAGCCGGCCAGCGAGCAGAAGACCAGGTTGGCGACGACGGTGACCGCCGAGACGATCGTCGAGTTGAGGAACCAGGTCGGGAATTCGGAGTCGCCGAGGACTTTGTTCCAGCCTTCGAGGTGCAGCGAGCCGGGGATGATCGTCGGCGGGAACTGGTTGATCTGCGCGTTCGACATGAACGAGCTGAGCACCATCCAGAGCAGCGGCAGGGCGAAGATGATCGCGACCGGCGCCAGCACCAGGTGCCAGGGGCTGAACGGCAACCGCCACCTGCCGAGGCGCATGCGCTCGCTCATCGGCGCTCCTTCGGGCGCGGGCACGGGCGTCGCGCTCATGCCTCGACCCTCCGGCGGACCGCGCTGTAGCCGAGCTGGACCGCGCCGACCAGGACCAGGAAGACGGCGACGATCACCGCGACGGCGGCGGCGTACCCGGCGTGGAAGACCTGGAAGGCCTCGTGGAAGATGTAATAGACGATCGTCACCGTCGATTCGATCGGGCCGCCGCGGGTCGTCGCGTAGACGAGTTCGAAGAGCTGCAGCGCCTGCAGCGACTGCCAGACGAGGAGGAAGATCGTCACCGGCCAGAGCTGCGGCAGGACCACGTGGCGGAGGATCGACCAGCGGCGGGCGCCGTCGACCGAGGCGGCGTCGATCAGCTCCCCCGGCACGTCCTGGAGCGCCGCCAGGTAGACGACGAGCGGGAAGCCGACCCCGCCCCAGATGCCGATCAGGGCGATCACGTAGATCGCCTGGCTCGGGTCGCCGAGGAAGCCCTGGGTCGGGATCCCGAGCTTGTCGAGGATCGAGTTGGCGACGCCGAAGCGTTCGTCGAAGATGTAGGAGAAGAGCACGCCCTGGGCGGTGACGGCGACGATGAAGGGCGCCAGGATCGCGGTCCGGTAGATGCCGATGAAGCGGATCTGCCGGTTCAGCGCCATCGCCAGCAGCAGCCCCAGCCCGGTCGAGATCGGGACGAACAGCACCGTGTAGATCAGCGTGTGCTTGATCGATTCGCGGAAGGCGTGGTCGTTCTGGAGCGCCTTGTAGTTGGCGGTGCCGATCCAGCGCGCCGGGGTGATCAGGTCCGACGCCTTGAAGGAAAGCAGCACCGTCCAGAAGATCGGCACCACCGAGAGGCCGATGATGACGACGATCGCCGGCGCGATGAAGAGGAGGGCGGTCGGGTGTTCGCCGAACACCCGCTGCAGGAACGGGCGCGGCGGCGCGCTCGCCGCCGGCCGCTCCCGCGCCGGCCCCCTCCTCCCGATCGTCGCGCCGGCCGCCATCGTCGCGCCGCCTAGCCTTCCAGTTCGATTTCGTGGTTGGCTTCGGAGACCGAGCTTTCGAGCGCCTGCTTGGCGTCAGCCTTCTTGTAGAGGACTTCGGCGATGCCCTTGCCGATCGCCGCCGAGATCACCGGGTAGGTCGACACCGTCGGCCGCGTTTTCGCGTTCGCGGTGTTTTCGATGAACGCCTTCAGTTCGGGCAGGCTCTTTTCGTACTTCGAGTAGCCCTTCGCCTTGCTGACGTCCTTGGTCAGCGGCAGCGAGCCCGAGTAGGAGATCCATTTCAACTGCTGCTGCGGTTCGGCGAACCAGTCCATGAATTCGATCGCCGCTTTCTCCCGTTCTTCGCCGTTGTCGAAGATCGCCCAGGTGTCGGGACCGGAGATCGTCGTGTGTTCGGAGGTGAACGACGGCAGCAGGACGACGCCGTATTCGACCCCGGCTTCGACGTATTCCGGTAGCGCCCACGGGCCGGTGATGTTCATCGCCAGCTTTTCCGAGTTGAAGAGCTGCTGCATCCGTTCGGAGCCCGCGGTGCCGTCGATGTAGACGGTCCCCGCTTCGGCCGCTTCCTGGACGACCTGCAGCGCCGCTTCGCCCGGTTCGCCTTCGAAGCCGACGCCGGTGCCGTCTTCGCTGATGACTTCGCCGCCTTTCTGCCAGACCAGGGGCCAGATCCGCCAGGTGGTGTCCTCGTCGCCGGTCCCCGGCCAGGCGAACCCGGCGATCCCCTTCGACGGGTCGTTCACTTCTTCGGCGATCTTGAGGAATTCTTCCCAGCTCATTTCCTCCGGCGGCGGTTCGACGCCCTCTTCTTTGAAGATCTTCTTGTTGTAGACGACGGCGAGGTTGTCGACCAGCGACGGGAACGCCCGCACTTCACCGTTGACCGTCGCCGCTTCCTGCGCCGGCTTGACGAAGTCGTTCCAGTCGATTTCGCCGTCTTCGGTCGCTTCGGTCAGGTTCGCCAGCTGTTCGCCTTTGGCGAGGGTCGCCAGGTCCGAGCCGAAGATGTAGGCGATGTCGGGGTAGTCGTCGGCCTGCAGGCCCGCCGTCACCTTCTGCAGCATCCGGTCCGAGTTGACCCCGCCGGAGTCCTTCGAGACGACGATGTTCGGATGGCTTTCTTCGAATTCGTCGATCATTTCGTCGAGGACCTTGGCGACGCGGTTGTTCTGCCCGTGCCACCACTCGATTTCGACCTTCTTGCCGCTGGATTCCGAGGAGCCGCCTCCGCCACCGCTGCTGCTCCCGCCGCCGCCGCATGCCGCCAACGCCAGGGCCGCCGCGAGGCAGGCGAACGCCGCCACCCCCAACCGTGCTCTCTTCCTGGACACGCTCGTTTCCTTCCGTGCTCTGGTTTCGGCCTTATGTAGGACCGGGCCGCTCATCGGTCCCTCCTCGCATCGGTGACGGGCTCCCGCAACGCCGCGGGGATCAGGTCCCCGTGGGCCGCGGTCAGCTCGTCGCACATCTCCCAGATCGCGTCCGGGGTCAAGGTCGATGACGCGTTCGGGTCAAGCAGGACCGCCTGGCGCACGCGGTCGGGGCGCCCTTCGAGGGCGGCGCGCACGGTCAGGTCGGCGACGTTCAGGAAGGTCCGGTTGAGCGCCGCGAGCTGCGGCGGCAGCGAGCCCATGCGGACCGGGTTGACGCCGGTGCCGTCGACGAGGCAGGGCACCTCGACGCAGCTCTCGGCCGGGAGGTTGTCGATCAGCCCGCCGTTGCGGACGTTGCCGTAGACGACCCGCGGGGTGCCGGTCTCGATCGAGTGGATGATCTGCGGCGCGTACTCGTTGCTCGGCTCCTCGTGGTCGAGCGGGCCGCCGCCGGCTAGCGCCGCCTTCGTCTTCTCGTATTCGTCGAGGTTTTCCTCCGAGCGCGAGGCGTACTCGGAGACCCAGAGGCGGAAGCGCTCGACCTGGGCCTCGTCGCGGAGGAACCAGGAGAGGTACTCGGAGCCGTGCTCGGAGGACTCGGTCGGGAAGTAGCCCATGCGGCGGTAGATCTCGACGCGGACGCGGCGGCGCAGCTCGGGATCGCGCTCGATCGCCGCGTCGAGGTGCGGGTAAAGGTCTTCGCCGTCGCGCTCGAAGCGCAGGACGAAGGCCTGGTGGTTGACCCCGGCAGCGTTGAAGGTGACCTCCTCGAACGGCACGCCGACCAGCTCCGCCATCTCTTCGCCGGTGTTGTGGACCGAGTGGCAGAGGCCGACGATCTTCTTCAGCGGCGTCCCCGAGTAGGTCGCCTGGCAGAGGATCGCCATCGGGTTCGTGTAGTTGAGGAGCCAGGCGTCGGGGCAGACGGCGGCCATGTCGGCGGCGATCCCTTCCATCACCGGGATCGTCCGCAGGGCGCGGAAGACGCCGCCGACGCCGAGCGTGTCGCCGATCGTCTGGCGCAACCCGTACTTGGCCGGGATCTCGAGGTCGGCGAGGGTCGCGGCGTGGCCGCCGACCTGGATCATGTTGATCGCGTAGTCGGCGTCCTCGAGCGCGGCGCGGCGGTCGGCGTGGCCTTCGATCTCCGGGCTGGCGCCCTGGTCGGCGGCGATCGCCCGGGCGACGCCGGTGGCGACCTCGAGCCGCTCGGGGTCGATGTCGTGGAGGGAGATCGTCGCCCCCTGCAGCTCGGGGTAGGCGAGGATGTCGCCGAGCAGCATCCCGGTGAACTCGACGCTGCCAGCGCCGATGAAGGTGATCTTGGGTCCGCTCACGCGGGGCTCCCTTCGGTTGCGTTTGCGTTTGCGGAGTTGGTGAGGTCGGCGAGGTCGGCGGCTTCGCCCCAGGTCGGTTGGGCGGCGACG
>DAIQOT010000215.1:0-6939 GCA_036787695.1 Solirubrobacterales bacterium
CGCCGTCGCCGTGCCGCTGGCGGTGGGGGAGGCGATCGATCCATTCGACGGCCTCGTCGACCTCGAACGCGGCGTGCTCCGCGCCGTCGGCCCGCGCAGCTTCGAGGAGGACCCGCTGCGGCTCCTGCGCGCCGCCCGCCTCGCCTCCCAGCTCAACCTGAAGATCGACGCCGAGACCGTCGCGCTCGCCCACGCGAGCGCCGCCCGCGCCGCCGAGCCCGCCGGCGAGCGCCAGCTGGCCGAGCTGCGCCAGCTCCTCGCCGGCCCCGACCCGCTCGGCGGCCTCGCGCTCCTCGACGAGCTGCGGATCACCGCCGTCGTCCTCCCCGAGCTGGAGGCGACCAAGGGAGTCGGCCAGGGCCCCAACCATCACCTCGACGTCCACGGGCACACGCTCGAGGTGCTCGAACACACGCTCGACATCGAGGCGAACCTGGCGCGGTTCGTCGGCGAGGACCGCGCCGATGAAGCCGCCGCCTTCCTCGCCGAACCGCTCGCCGACGAGATGGACCGCGCCACTGCCCTGCGCTTCGGCGCCCTCCTCCACGACATCGCCAAGCCGGCGACGCGGGGGGAAATCAACGGCTTCATCGGCTTCCGCGGCCACGACGTGGTCGGGGCGGAGACGATCGGCGAGATCATGGGACGGCTGCGCGCCTCGCGCAAGCTGACCCGCTACCTGCAGGCGCTGACGCTCCAGCACCTGCGGCTCGGCTTCATGATCAAAGACGCCCCGCTGCCGCCGCGCCGCGTCCACGAATACCTGCGCGCCACCGAACCGGTCACGATCGACGTCACGCTGCTGACCGTCGCCGACCGCCTCGCGGCCCGCGGGGCGGGGCCGGTGGCCAGCTCCGAGATGGTCCAGGCGCACCTCGACCTGGCTCGCGAGATGGTCGCGGCGGGGCTCGACTGGCACCGCGAAGGGCCGCCGCCGCCGCTCCTGCGCGGTGACGAGATCGCCGCCGAGCTCGGCGTCGAGGGCCCCGCGATCGGCGAGAAGCTGGCCGAGCTGGAGGCCGCCCAGTACGCCGGCGAGGTCACCGACCGCGACGGGGCGCTCGGCTTGCTGCGCGGGTGAGATACGCTCTTCGGCCGCATGGCTAAAGAGGAAAAGATCGAAATGGAGGGAGAGATCACCGAGGCTCTCCCCAACACGATGTTCCGGGTCAAACTGGACAACGGACACGATGTGCTCGGTCACATCTCCGGCAAGATGCGCCGTCACTACATCCGCATCCTCCCGGGCGACCGCGTGAAGATCGAGCTGTCACCGTACGACTTGGATCGCGGCCGCATCACCTACCGCTACAAATAAGCCCGTCGGTCGGTCGCCTCAGGCGACCAACTTCGGCACCGGATCCGCCAGCTCGGCGACGAGCGCCGACCAGGCGAACTCGCGGGCACCAAGCCCCCGGCCGTTGCGCGGGTCGTAGTACTCGCGCAGGCCGGAGCGGGCGACGGCGCCGATGACGCCCGTCGCCAGATGCTCGGCCTCGGCGAGGTAGCCGAGCCGGCGCATCCCGATCCAGACGAGCCAGGCCGCGTTGACCCAGGTCGGCCCGCGCCAGTAGCGGCGGATCGGGCCGCGGCCGCCGCCCGGCTCGTAGCTGCGCTCGGAGACCGAGACCGAGGGCGGCGCCACCGGGGTGAGGAACTCGGCGTCGTTCAGCAGGTGCTCCTCGACCAGCCGCCGGCCGATCGCCTCCGGCAGGTCGGGCAGCGCCAGCGGCGCCAGGCTCGCCCAGGTCACCGGCTCGGGCCGTAGCCCGCCCGGCTGCGCCTCGTCGATGAAGAGGCCGCGCCGCTCGTCCCAGAGCCGCTCGACCAGCGCCGGCGTCGCCGAGGGCCTCCCGAGGCTCTGCAGCGACAGCGACCAGAGCGTGTTGACCAGGGTCTCGCAGAGCACCGGCCCGCCCGCGTCGCGGATCCGCCGCGCGTCCCAGCCCAACCGGCGATTGTGCTCGACCAGGATCGGGAAGCCGAGGCGGCCGTCGGCCCGCCGTCCCCAGACCGGTTCGAACTTGGGCGAGGCGTCGAGGCCCGACTCGTCGGGTTGGACGATCCAGAGCAGGCCGTCGCCCTCGAGGTCGCGGTTGGCGAGCAGCCAGTCCGCCTGGGCGCCGATCCGCGGCTCCTCGGCCGGGTCGCCGACCGCGAGGCTCCAGGCCCAGGCCAGGAGCGGCGGCTGGATCGTCTCGGTCTGTCGCGCGGTGCGGGTGGCGACGTTGTAGAAGGCGCGCCGCACGCCGGAGACCGGCCGATGCCAGAAGATCGTGTGGCCGACGAAGCCGTCGGGGCGCTGGGCGGACAGGAGGCTTTCGAGCTCGGCCCGGGAGCGGGAGGGCTCGAAGCGGCGGTTGACGATCGCCGCGAAGCAGGAGTCCCAGTACCACTGCCAGGGGTAGCGCCCCGGGCTCGGTTCGGTGTAGGCGTAGGGAACGCCCTCGGCGGCGCCTTCACGCCAGTTCTGCCGGAGTACGCGCTCGGCCTCGGCCAGCACGCGTTGAGCGTCATCCATGCGGTGGCGGAGGCTACAGCGCGGGCCGACCCGGCCGGCCAAGATCTTGCGAACGCCCCGATCGCGCCGCATCCGGGCGCCGGTCCCGTAAAGATTGGCGCCGCAACTGGCCTCGCTCGGTCGTGTTAGCGCTTACTCATGGACGCATCGCCCACCCTCAGCCGCCGCCGCGCCTTCCTGGCGCTCGCCGTCGCCGCCTGCCTCACCGTGCTGGTCGCGGCGTTCGCCCCTGGCGCGGCCGACTCGGCGCCGCTCACCGTGACCGTCCTCGGCCAGACCGCGGAAACGCCGCCGGCCTCCTGCCCGGGAAAAATCGTCAACAACGTCGAGATCACGCCCTGCCGGGTGGAGGGCCACGTTTCCGGCTTCCAGTCGATCGCCGACGGGATCGCCAAACCGTACGAGGCGCCCTACGAAGGCAAGATCGTCGCCTGGTCGATCACCCTCGCCAAGCCTTCGAGCACCGAAACCGAAACGACGACGAACGAGATCGCCTTCTTCAACGAATTCCTCGGCGAACCGTCGGAGGCCCGGATCGGGATCCTCAAACCGGTCGAAGGCACCAACCCGCCGCAGTACACGCTCGTGCGGCAGAGCCCGCTCGAGGTACTCAACCCCTACTTCGGCACGACCCCGGTCTTCGCCCTCAAGCACCCGCTGACGGTCCTCCAGGGCCAGGTCGTCGCCCTCACCGTGCCGACCTGGGCGCCGATGTTCGCCTTCAACGTCTCCAGTGAAAACACCTGGCGCGGCAGCCGCCTGCCGGAACACTGCTCGTCGAAGGAAGACATCCAGGACGGCAACCCGCAACAGGGCGTCGGCAAGACGAAGACCTACGGCTGCTACTACTCGAACGCCCGCCTGCTCTACACCGCGACGCTGGTCAAAAACCCGAAAGCCGCGGAAACCGAAGCGGCTCCCGAAGCTGCCGAATAGGCGCACCTAGGTTTTGCGGGGCGCTAAAGAGCGCCCTGGCGAAGCCCGCAGTACGGGCAATCCGAGACGTCGATCCCGATCAGCTGGTCGCAGCGACGGCAGGCCCGGAGGTTCTCGGGGCTGCGGGGCAGCGACGAGGACGAGGGCGCCAGCGGCAGGACCTTGGCGACGGGGAACATCTCCTCGCCGGTCTCGCGATCACGGTAGATCTGGCCCGGTTCGGCGGGGGCGATCGCCTCGCGGCCGGAGGCCGGGGCGCGCATGCGGTAGAGCTGCTTACTGTTCATCGCCGCCAAGACTAATAGCTTGCGCGGAACAACATGCGCGTCCTCATCTTCCACGGATACATGCTGCGCGGTACCGGCAGCAACATCTACAACGTGAATCTGGCTCCGGCACTGGCTCGGCTGGGTCACGAGGTCCACCTGGTCTGCCAGGACCGCGAGGTGAAGATCCCCGGCGTCCAGATCCACAACCCGGACATCGACGGCCTCCTGCCGGTCTACGTCAAGGATCCGTATCCGGGGTTCGAGGTCAAGACCTTCCCCGAGATGACCGAGGCCGAGCTCGACCGCTACCTCGACGCCAACGTCGCCGCGGTCCAGGAAGTCGCCGCCGAAGCGGGGGGCATCGACGCGGCGCTCGCCAACCACCTGGTGATGGGCCCGGCGATCCTCGCCCGCGCCGACATCGCCCCCTTCGCGGCGAAGATCCACGGCTCGGCGCTCGAGTACACGGTCAAACCGCACCCGCGCTTCCTTCCTTATGCCTACGAGGGGATGGAGGCCGCCCAGGGCGTGCTGGTCGGCTCGGCCCACACCGGCGAATCGCTCTGGGCGGCGCTCCCGGATCTGCCCGACCTGCGGGCGAAGACGCGGCTCGGCCCGCCCGGCGTCGACGTCGAGGAGTTCGCCCCGACCGAGGAGGCGCGCGAACCGCTGGTCGTCTTCGTCGGCAAGCTGATCGTCTCCAAGGGGGTCGACCTGCTGCTCGCCGCCTGGCCGCTGGTCCGCGCCAAGCATCCGGGCGTGCGCCTCCAGGTGGCGGGCTTCGGCGCCTATGAGGACGGCCTGCGCCGCCTGCGGACGGCGCTCGACCGCGGTGACCTCGATGCCGCCCGCGCCGTCGCCGCGGCCGGCTGGGGGCTCGAGGGGGGAGAGGAGAAGCCGCTGCCGATCCTCTCCGCCTTCCTCGCCGACCCGCCGCCGGGCTACGCCGAGGCCGCCCGCGCCGCCGCCGGCTCGGTCGAGTGGCTGGGACGGCTCGAGCACGACCAGGTCGCCGCCCTGCTGCCGCACGCCGAGGCCCTGGTGATGCCCTCGACCTTCCCCGAGGCGTTCGGGATGGTCGCGGTCGAGGCCGCCTCCGCCGGCACGCTCCCGGTCTCCGCCGGCCACTCGGGGATGCGCGAGGTCTCCGAACGCCTCTCCGCCGATCAGCCGCCCGCGGTCGCGCCACTGACGTCGTTCCCGATCGAGCCCGGCGCCGTCCAGGCGATCGCCGATCGCCTGGACCGCTGGCTCGAGTTGCCCGAGGTGACCCGCGCCGAGGCCCGGGCGACGTTCGTCGACACCGTCGCACGCGTCTGGAGCTGGGAGGGAGTGGCCCGTGGAGTGCTCGACGTGGCGGCCGGAAACCTAGATGGATTGCCGATCCCGGCGCCTTAGTGCCGACCGCGACTTGACCTGGCAAAGCGTCCCGCCGCAGCTTCAATAGAATGCCGCCCGCGTTGTTCTCGAACCGCCTCCCCATAGCCAAGATGGCCGCCGCGATCGTCGCGCTCGCCGCGATCCTGTCGGCGATCATGCTGTCCTTCAACTGGAACGGGGCGGAGGATTCGACCGCCGCGCCGAAGATCGACGACCTGCTGAACATCATGATCGTGCTGTCGTCGATCGTCTTCGCCGTGGTCGTCGTCGCCCTCGGCTACGCGCTGTACGCCTTCCGCGCGAAACCGGGCGACGAGTCCGACGGGGAGCCGATCCACGGCAACACCCGCCTGGAGATCATGTGGACGATCATCCCGACGATCATCGTCCTCTTCGCCGGCGGCTGGAGCTGGAAAACGCTGAACGAAATCGAAAAGCGGACCGGGCACGAAATCACCGTCGACGTCTTCTCCCAGCAGTACGCCTGGTCATTCGGGTACCCGGGCAAAGAATATGCCTACTCGCAGGGTGTCCTTCACGTGCCGGTGAACCGCCAGATCGTCTTCAAAATGCACTCCCAGGACGTGATCCACGCCTTCTGGGTGCCTCAGTGGCGAATCAAGAAAGACAACGTCCCCGGGATCACGACGACGATCGTCGTCACCCCGACCAAGACCGGAGACTTTCAGCTGATCTGCACCGAACTCTGTGGCTTCGGCCACTCTTCGATGCGAGCCAAAGTGATCGTCCAATCAGAAAAGGCCTACAACAAATGGGTTGACGGCCTGACCGAAAAAGTGCCCACGCCGCTGATGGTGTCAGTGAAACAGGACACGGAGACGAATCCGGAACCGCTCGAAAGGGTGGACGCGGAATAATGGAGGCGAAGTAATGGTTGCAGCGTTCACTCGACCCGGTTGGTATCGCGCGGCTCTCGCCACGGTTGCGGCCGCCGCTTTCGGCTTCGGTCTCGTGGTCCTCTTGCGCTCGATTTCGGGCCTCTCCGCCTTCCAGAGCGAACAGACCGGCTACCCGCAGGTCATCGTGCCGCTGATCACCGCGCCGCTCGGCTTCCTCGCCGGGATCGGCTGCTTCGACTACTGGATCCGCTGGGGCTTCGGCCTGCCGACGGTCCCCGACGATCACTCGTCGCACGGGGCGCACACCTGGAAGGACTACTTCAAGGTCAACACCGACCACAAGGTCATCGGCATCCAGTACATCGTCACCTCGTTCTTCTTCTTCCTGGTCGGCGGCCTGATGGCGATGCTGATCCGGGCCGAGCTCGCGCAGCCGGGCACCCAGATCGTCAGCGCCGGCACCTTCAACAGCCTCTTCTCGACCCACGCGGTGCTGATGATCTTCGTCTTCATCATCCCGATGTTCGCCGGCATCGCGAACTACGTCCTGCCGCTGATGATCGGCGCCCCGGACATGGCCTTCCCGCGCCTCAACGCGCTCAGCTACTGGATGCTGCCGATGGCGGGCATCGTCTTCCTCGCCTCGTTCCTCGCCCCGGGCGGCGCCTTCGACGCCGGTTGGACCGGTTACGCGCCGCTGTCGACCGGCGCGCCACTCGGCCAATCGTTCTTCAACGTCGGCGTCCAGTTGGCGGGCTTCTCCTCGATCTTCACCGCGCTCAACTTCCTGGTCACGATCATCACCATGCGTGCGCCCGGGATGACCTTCTGGCGGATGCCGCTGCTGGTCTGGGCGAACCTCTCGACCTCGCTGCTCGTGATCGCCGCCACGCCGTTCATCGCCGGCGCCCAGTTCATGGTCCTCTTCGACCGCCTCCTGCACACGAACTTCTTCAACTTCGGTGCCGGCGGC
>DAIQOT010000046.1:0-20066 GCA_036787695.1 Solirubrobacterales bacterium
CGGCGGGCTGAGGAACCCGCGGCACGGCCCCGTCGCCAGCCGAATCGGTGACGATCAGCTGCACGCTGTCGGGGTCGTAGTCGAGGCGGATCTCCACCCGCTCGGCCTCCTCGGCGTGCTTGCGCACGTTGGTGAGCGCCTCCTGGGCGGTGCGGAAGACGGCGAGCGCCGCTTCCGAGGGCAGTCGGCGCTCCTCGCCGCGGATCTCGAGCGTGCAGTCGATGCCGCTCGCCCGCATGTCCTCGAGCAGCCCTTCGAGCTTGTCGGGCCCCGGCACCATGTCGCCGCGCAGCGCTTTGATCGCCGCACGCGCCTCGTCGAGGCCCGCCGCCGCGTGCCGGTGCGCCCGCCCGATCGCGGCGATCACGTCGGCGTCGACGTCGCGGTCGAGGGCCAGCAGGCGCGCCCCCTCGAGCTCCACCGACAGCGCCGAGAGCGAGTGGGCGAGGACGTCGTGAAGCTCCCGCGCGATCCGCCCCCGCTCGTCGAGCGCCGCCGCCTCGTTGCGCGCCAGCCGAGTCCGCTCCTCCTCGTCGAGTAGTTCCTGCGCTTGGATCTGGTGGTTCTCGCTCATCCGCACCAGGCTGCCGATGACGAACATGAAGATGTAGGCGATCGCGGTCCAGGAGAAGATGAGGAAGCGTTCGCTCGAGGAGACGAGAACGCCGACCTCGACGATCCCGATGATCGGGATGATCACCCCAAGCGCCAACCGTTTCGGCAGCCGCATCACCGCCGAGGCGACGGCCGCGTAGGTGCCGAGCACCGCGGTCCCGGAGGGCTGCACCGTCATCAAGGCGATCGAGGCGTAGCCGAGCAGGCTGATGTAGACGAACTCGGCGCGGTCGTCCTGGGGGTCCCAGATCAACTCGATCGCGATCAGCGCCGCCAGCGTGCCGCCGCCGAGCAGCGTCACCAGCCCTTCGCCGTGGAGCGCCGGGGTCGGGGTGCCGATCAGGCCGGAGATCAGGATCAGGACCATCGAGACGATCGGCCAGATCCGCATCCGGATCGGGAGTTTGCCGTCCTGCGGACGCATCCGATCGCGGAGCAACATGATCCCGTGCGGGCGGTCCGGTTCATGGTCGGGCCGGAAGATCTGCATGCACACAGGTTAGGAGCCGGGCGCGCCGCTGTCATGGGCGCCGGGGTTGAGCCGCCGCCCGCCGCCTCCACCCACGGGTTGAGCCTCGATTTCAGCGCCCGAGCCGATGCGCGGCGCCGCCCGCCGCCGTAGCTTGCGACCCATGGACATGGCGATACGAGTCAGCGGGTTGCGGCGCTCCTTCGGCGACGTCGAAGCGGTGGCGGGGGTAGATCTGGAGGTCCGCCACGGCGAGATCTTCGCCTTCCTCGGGCCGAACGGAGCGGGAAAGACGACGACGATCGAGATCCTCGAGGGGTTCGGCGAGCGCGACGCGGGAGAGGTCGAGGTGCTCGGCGTCGATCCCGCTCACGCGACCTCGGACTGGCGCCAGCGGGTCGGCATCGTGATGCAGGAGTCGGCGGGCGAGCAGGAGCTCACGGTGCGCGAGGTGATGGAACTGTACGCGGGGCTGTACCGGCGGCCGCGCGGGGTCGAGGAGACGCTCGACCTGGTCGGGCTCGACGACGAGGCGAAGGCGAAGATCGCCTCGCTCCTCTCCGGCGGGCAGCGGCGGCGGCTCGACGTCGCCCTCGCCCTGATCGGCGACCCCGAGCTGATCTTCCTCGACGAGCCGACGACCGGCTTCGACCCGGCGGCGCGCCGCGACGCCTGGGCGATGCTCGACGGCCTCCGCGACCTCGGCAAGACGATCTTCCTCACCACCCACTACATGGAGGAGGCGGAGCGGCTCGCCGACCGGATCGCGGTGATCGCGGGCGGGCGGATCATCGACGAGGGGACGCCGGCGACGATCGGCCACCGCGACCTCGCCGCCTCGGAGATCATCTTCGACCTGCCCGCCGGGTTCGGCGACGCCGACCTGCCCGAGGACCTGCGGGCGCTGCTCCAGCCGCCGCGCCGCGACGGGCGGATCGAACTGCACAGCGCCGCGCCGCTCGCCGACCTCGGCCGGCTCGGCTCCTGGGCCGAGGGGCGCGGGGTGGAGGTCGGTGAGCTCGAGGTGCACCGCCCGACCCTCGAGGACGTCTACCTGCGACTGACCGCCGAGGCGGCCGGGGTCGCGCCCGACGACCGCGCTCCCGATCCCAGCCCGAGCCCGACGAAGAAAGAAGAGGTCGCCTGATGGACCTGGTCATTCACGTAACCCGCTTTCAACTGCGCGCCTTCCTGCGCAACAAACGGGCGCGGATGCTCACGCTGGTCATCCCGCTGATCCTGCTCTGCCTGCTGGCGGGCGTCTTCCACGGCGGCGAAACGGAAGTCAGCGGGGTGAAGATCGACTACCGCCAGTTCTTCGTGCCGAGCGTGATCGTCTTCTCGCTCACCCTCTCGACCTTGGCGATGCTGGTCGGCTCGATCGTCCAGCAGCGCGAACTCGGGATCCTCAAGCGCCGCCGGGCGACGCCGATGCCCGCCTGGGCGATCATCCTCAGCCAGTCGCTGACCGTGGTGCTGATGGCGATCGGGACGGTGCTGCTGCTCCTGATCGTCGGCGCGGTCGCCTTCGGCGTGCACTTCCCGCTGAAGGGCGTTTCCGCCCTGGTGCTCGGCGTCCTCTGCGGGGCGGCGGCGTTCTCCGGGCTCGGCTACGCGCTCAGCACCTTCGCCGACTCGGCCGACTCGGCCCAGCCGATGATCCAGCTGATCATGTTCCCGCTCTTCTTCATCTCCGGGATCTGGATCCCGCTCTCCGAACTGCCGAGCTGGCTGGCCACGATCGCCCGGATCTTCCCGGTCGAGCACGTCGCTGATCTGATCCATCGCGCCTACGTCGGCGCGGTGCCGTTCGGGCCGGTGCTGGTCGACGTCGCCGTGCTGCTCGGCTGGGCGGTCCTCGGGGCGGTCGTTGCGGCGCGCCGCTTCGTCTGGCTGCCGCCGCGGCGGGGCTAGTCCCGCTCGATGAGTTCGCAGTTTCCCGCGGATAGCGCGGGTTTCTGCGAACTCAGCGCTGCTCGGAGTGGATCTGGCAGCTTTCCGGGGCGCCGCTTTCGAAGTAGCACTGGTCGTTGACCCAGTGGACCGCGTAGTGGGCGCCGGCGAGGACGACGTTGTGGCGGAGCGAGTAGAAGACGTTGACGCGGCCGAAGTAGTCGTTCGGCCCCTCGTACCAGGTGAGGCCGCACTTGAGCTGCGACTTGCCTTGGCGGACGCAGCGGATCGTCTTTTCCTGGCCCTTCGCGAAGCGGTCCTTGAAGGCTTCTTCGAGCACCAGGAAGCTCAGTTCTTCGGCGCGTTGCCGGGTCAGGGTCGGGATGTGGGCGACCGGGACCTTGATCCTCGGCGTCGGGCCGCCGTTTTCGACCGCGTCGATCCAGTGGTCGACCCAGCCGGAGATCTGGTCGACCCGCGTGTAGACGGCGGGGCTGTCAGGGCTGCAGGTGAATTCGCCCATGCTGACGATGCCGACCTCGACCGCGGCGCCGTCGGAGCGGGTGGCGATCGCCGGGCCGCCGGAGTCGCCGTTGCAGGGGGTGACTTCGAAGTTCGGCGAGTCGAGGGTGCAGAGCTGGCGTTCGGCTTCGTAGAAGCCGTAGAAGAGGCTGACCCCGGTGCGGCAGTTTTCGGTCGATTCGATCGGGACGACCGCCGACTGCAGCTGGTTGGGGATGTGGCCGCGGCCCTGCGCGTCGATCCGGTCGATCCCCCAGCCGGCGACCTTGAGTTTCCTGCCTGCGCCGTAGAGCGAGCTTTCGGCCTTGGTGGCGAGCTCGATCGGCTTCGCGGTGACCGGGGAGCTGAGAATCAGTAGGCCAGCGTCGCCGTGGACGAGGGCCGGGTTGAAGCCGGGGAAGACGAGCGCCTGGCTGACCAGGCTCACCTTTTCGTGCGGGATGTGTTCGAGGTTGGAGATGCCGGTGGCGACCCTGATCTCGCTCGGTTCGACGATCGCGCTCGACGCGAGGTCCTCGACGCAGTGGCCGGCAGTGAGGACGACGCGGGGGGCGACGACGGTGCCCGTGCAGGAGTAGCGCTCGGTCGCCCGCGAGCCTTCGATGTAGGCGAGCGCCGGGAAGTCGGCGACCTCGGTGCTGTGGCCGCCGATCACCGAGGCGGTGGCCTCGGGGTTGCTCGAGGCGTGCCGCTTCGGCAGCTTCGCGGTCGCCGTCCCCGCCACCACCAGGCAGGCGAGCAGCGCGAGGGCGCCGAGCAGCGCGACGGCCGCGCGACGGCGCGGCGTGCCTAGCGTTGCTTTGGCCTCGGGTGGTCTGATCGTCACGTGTTCCTGCGGATCAGGGCCTCTCGGCCCGGGTGGCGCCGAGTGTATCGGCGGTTTCTCAGCAAACCCTGAGGCCGCCGCAACGTTGCGGGCGCGGCGCCGGAAGTGGGTCCCCCGGCGCCGCGGGCCGCCTACTTCGGTCCCGGGGGACCGCCCCGTTCGCGCTGGATCTTCATCTTCTTCGGCAGCAGCGGCAGGCCGAAGTTGGCGCAGCCGAGGCCTTCCGCCTGGGCGAGGAGGTCACGTTTGTGGCCGTCCCATTCGAAATAGCCTTTCGGCATCCATTCGGCGGCCTGCCAGACGACCTGGGAGTACTCGCCTTCCTTGGTCATTTCGCGCAGGATCGGCCAGTGGGTCGAGGTGGCCATCGCCTTCACGGCCGCCTGTTCGGCGCCTTCGTCGCCGGTCCGCCGGGCCTGTCCCCATTGCCGGAGCCAGAGGCAGGCGACGGTGCCGGCCGTGTGAGCGCCGACCTGGTAGCGGTCGGTGACGAGTCCTTCGTTCGGGACCCGCGACGGGGAGAAGCTCTTCGGCGTCGGGATCCCCTTCAGCACTTCCTCGATCGTCGAGTCGTAATCGGCCGGGGCGACGACCTTCGCCGGCATCGCTTCGAGCCAGGTCTGCGGGTCGACCTTGGTCAGCCAGCCGAGCCGTTCTTCGAAGGCGGCCAGGTCGGGGACCGCGGCGCGCAATTCGAACACGTCGGCTCCTTCGGCCCACAGCGCGGTCATCTGCTCATCGCCCGGGCCGCCGACGTTCGAATAGAACTCGTCGTGAGTGTCGACGTAGGCGGTCGTGCCGAGGACCGGTAGCTGGAGGACCTGGCGGCCGTGCGGATGCGGCTGTCGCTGGATCGATTCCTCGGACTGCTTGAGGCTCCCCGGGCGCCAGGAGAGCTCGACCCGGCGCTGGCGCACCGCGGGCGGGAACATCCCCGACTCACGCGGATGCTCGTTGGGCCCGGTGACCTTGATCGATTCGTAGGGGATCGGCTTGCCGGTGACGAATTCGAGCGAGCCGGTGACCCCTTCGCGGTAGCGGTTTTCCTCGGTGTTCTGGACTCGCCAACCCGGTCCCTGCAGCAGCAGGAGCGGGCTAGCGCCGGTGGGGGAGCTGGGTTTGGCGGCGCTCGCGGCGCCGGGCTCCATTCCGGCGACGCTCACGGCCAGCGCCGCGAACAACGCGAGCGCGGGCATGATCGAGGTTGCTGATCTTTTGGTCATGCCTCTATATGTCCGGCAAAGTCCAAACGTTGCGCCTCAGTCTCAGATTAATCAGGCGCTCGGGCGTGACCGGCGACGGCTGACGCATGGAGAAAGGCACAACCGCGATCGGGAGGCCGTTCACGCGGCGCGTGGCCAGGTGCCAGGGTCGCGCCACGCCCTTTGGGAAAACGGTGCTGTGAGGAGGAAGATTTGCGACTCTCGTCGATTTCGAAGGTCCTGGGGAGGGCTGGACGCGGCCGGGCAGCTTTGCTGGTCGTGGCGCTCGGGCTGCTCGCCGCCCTGATGTTGTCCGCGTGCGGTTCAAGCGGTGGTTCGTCATCGAGCGCGTCGGAATCGACGAGCACCTCGGAATCGAGTGGCTCCGAAACGACCGGCTCCGAATCGAGCGGTGGCGAATCGACCAGCGGCGAACCGATCGGCGTGATGGGGCTCGGCACCTTCGAAGGCACCGTCGCCTACCCGGAGGCGCCGCCGGCGTTCGAAGCTCAGGTGCAGAAGCTCAACGAAGCGGGCGGGATCGAAGGGCGCGAAATCGACCTGACGATCTGCAACGACCAGGGCAACCCGCAGGTCGCCTCGCACTGCGCCCAGGAAGCGGTCGAAAAGCACGACGTCGCGGTGATGGGCTCCTACTCGGTCCAGGCCGCCGCCTTCCTGCCGATCCTCGAATCGGCGCACATCGCCTACATCGGCGCCGACGCTTCGCAGACGATCGAGGAGACCAGCCCGAACTCCTTCCCGCTGGAAAACCAGTACCAGCTGTACGGGTCCGTGGGCTACGCGGCGGGCACCAAAGGCTGCAAAAAGGCCGCGCTGATCACCGAGAACTACGGAGCGGCGACGAAGGCCGAGGACGAAGTCTCCGACAAAGCGTTCGAAGCCTCGCCCGACGGCGAAGAAGTCGTCAAGCGGGTCGAAGTCGGCAGCAGCAACACCGACTACGCGCCGCCCGTCGCGACGATGCTCTCGGCCGGCGCCGAATGCATCATCGCCCCGTTGCCGCCCGAAGAGCTGCCGAAATTGATCTCCTCGATCGAACAGTCGAGCGACCCGGAAGCGGCCGTCGCGGTGACCGCGAACTCCGTCCCCGCCGAAGAGCTCAAGTCGCTCGGCTCGCAGGCGGAAGGGATGCTCGTCGGCTCGGCCGGCTTCGTCCCCGGCGCCGCCGAATCGCCGAAATCTGTGACCGAAACGATCGCCCAGATCGAAGCGTTCGACTCCTCGGCTGAAATCAACGCGTTCAGCCTCACCGCCACGGCGGCGGTCAAAACCGTCGCGCACGTGCTGGAAGAATTGAAAGGCGAAATCTCCGCCGAAAGCTTCCTCAAGGGCGCGGGCGAAATCGAAGAATTCGAAACCGGCCTGGCGGCGCCGTTCACGACGACCAAGCCCGGCCCGATCCCCGGCAAACCGAGGCTCTTCACCATGCAGGTCCTCGCCTACGAAGTGATCAACGGAGTCGAGACCCCGATCACGAAGGAATTCGTGAACCTCGGCCCGACGGTGTTCGCGGGCTGACCCCCGGGAGCTGACGTGGACATCGGCCTGCTCATCCGAGACGCGCTCGGTGTCCAGCGGGAGGGCTGGGCGGGAGACCGCCCGGCCCTTTCGCTCGAGGACGGGCCGACCTGGACCTACGCGGACCTGAACGCCTACGCGAACCGCTGCGCGAACGCGCTGCTGGCGCTCGGCATCGGGCCCGGGGACCGGGTCGGCGCGCTCCTCTACAACTCGCTCGAGTACCTCGGCTTCTACTTCGGCGCCGCCCGGATCGGTGCGGTCGTCGTGCGCCTCAACTGGCGCCTGGCGCCCGCCGAGGTCCGCTTCGCGATCGACGACGCCGGCTGCCGCGCGCTGATCGTCCACGACCGGCTCGCCGCCGACCTGCCGGCGGCGGTGACGGCCGGGGTCGAGCACCTGATCTGCATACCTTATGAGGACGGCATCGAGGTGCCTGCGGGTGCCCTCACCGAGGAGATCTTCGCCACCGCCGACCCCGGCGAACCGGCCGTCGCGCCGCCCGACTCCGGCGATCGGCTGATGATCATGTACACGTCGGGGACCTCGGGACGGCCGAAGGGGGCCGTCTGGACCCACGGCAACAGCCTCGCCTACGCGGCGATGCAGGTCACCGCCTACGGCTTCGACGACACCTCGGTCGCGATGACCACCGGTCCGCTCTTCCACGTCGGCTCGCTGGAGAACCTGCTGCTGGCGGCGCTGATGGTGAAGGGGCACGGCGTGCTGATCCGCAGCGGCGGCTTCGATTCGTCCCGCGTGCTCGGGGCGATGGAGGCGCGAGGGGTCACCGACGTTCTGCTGCAGACCAGCCTCCTCTACGACGCGCTGCGGACCGAGGCGATCGGCGCCCGTTCGCTCGGCTCGATGCGGATGCTCTACACCGGCGGCACCGACGTCGCGCAATGGGCGCTCGACGCGCTCGCCGAGCAGTTGCCGGGCGTCGCCGTCTCGACCCTCTACGGGCTGACCGAGGGCGGCGCCGTCTCGACCCGGGAGATCCTCGATCGCGACGACCTCGAGGAGGGGAGCGTCGGCTACCCGATGCCGCTGACCGAGGTGCGGGTGCGGCGCGAGGACGGCACCGACGCGGAGACCGACGAGGTGGGGGAGATCTGCGTCCGCAGCGGCTCCTCGGCGCGCGAATACTGGAACAAACCGGAGGCCACCGCGGAGACCTTCGCCGGCGGTTGGTGCCGGACCGGGGACCTTGGACGCCTGCGGGCAGACGGTCGCCTGCAGATCACCGGGCGCCTCAAGGACATGATCCGCTCCGGCGGCGAGAACATCTATCCGGTCGAGATCGAGAACGTGCTGATCGCGATCGAGGAGGTGGCCGACGCGGCGGTGATCGCGGTGCCCGACGAGAAGTACGGCGAGACCGTGTGCGCGGTCGTCGTCCTCGAGCCGGGGGCGGAACTCGGCGCCGATGCGATCGTCGCGCGCTGCCGGGAGCAGCTAGCGAGCTACAAGAAGCCCCGCCACGTCGTCTTCGTCGACGAACTGCCGCGCTCCCACACCGGCAAGGTCGAAAAGGCGGCGCTGCGGGAGACCTACCGCGACCTCGGTAGCGTCGGTGCCGATGCCTGAGCCCGAGGAGCAGAGCCCGTCGGTCCTCTACGTGGTCACCGACGGGGTCGCGACCGTCACCTTGGCGCGCCCGAAGTACCGCAACGCCCAGTCGGTGCGCTTGGTGCGCGAACTGGACGCGGCGTTCACCCGGGCCCGCGAGGACGACGCGGTGCGGGTGGTCGTCCTCGCCGGCGAAGGCTCCTCGTTCTCCGCCGGCCACGACCTCGGCAGCCCGGAGGACATCGACGAGGTCGAGTGGCGGGCGAGCGCGTCGACCCGCGCCGTCGGCGCCCGCTCCTTCGACCTCTACTCGGAGCTGACGATGCACTGGCGCGACCTGCCGAAGCCGACGATCGCCGCGGTCCAGGGCAACTGCATCTACGCCGGCTGGAGCATCGCCTCGGCGATGGACATCATCATCGCCGCCGACGACTCGCGGTTCCTGCCGCACCTGTCGGAGTTCTTCACCCTGCCCTGGGTGACCGGCCCGCGGCGCGCCAAGCAGATCCTCTTCGCCAACCGGCCGCTGAGCGCGGAGCAGGCGCTCGACTTCGGCATGGTCTCCGAGGTCGTCCCCGCTGGCCGGCTCACGGTGCGGGTGGAGGAGCTGGCGCGGCAGATCGCCGCCAACGACCCCGCCCTCGTGCGCCTGATCAAGGGTGCCGTCAACAACGTCGAGGACACGATGGGCTTCGTCGCGACGATCCGCGCCTCCCAGGCCTACAACGTCCTCGGCTACCACGGGGTCCAGGGCCACGGCGACGAGGACGACGACGATCCCACCACGGTGGAGGGCAAACGGATTGGCCTCGTCGGCGAGGCGCTCGATTCGAGCCGGGACGACGACGGGCCGGTCAGACCCGGCGAGGCAGGCTCAACTCAGTCCTGAGCAGCGGCGCGGGGCTTCGCCGTCCGGATGGCCGCGTTGATCCTGGCCGCCGCGGTCGTCCGCGCCCCGATCACGAAGCGCGACGTCCCGCCGTCCTGGTCGATCACCCTGACGGTCTTCAGCAGGCCGCCGCCGACGAAGGCGCGATCGAGGTCGCCGAGATCCGCGCTCCAGGTCTTGCTGAGGAAGATTTTCGACTCGATCTTGTTGGGGACGAAGATCAACCGACGGTTGGTGAGAAACAGCCCACCCCCGATCGCCCAGACCTTGCCCCTGAAGCGGTTCGCGCGATCTTCCCAGCGGACCGACTCGCCTTCCTCGAGGTCCGGCGCCGGAACCCTCAGGCCCAGTTTCCGCCCCGCATGGCCGAGCGAATTGTCGGACGAGTCCGCCATCCACCGGATGATGACGGCTGCTCGGCCGCGTCAGCGGCGAGGCATCCGTTCGTTTGAGCGCGTCGACCGCGCAGATGCTCGGTCCGGTTTCGACGCCGGCCGATTTCCACAGCCCGACAGGACGAAAGCGACGGTACGGACCAGCGCAACGGTCGCGAAGATTCGCTTCATCGACTCTTGAACGCGGCGGCAGCCCGAACGGTGCGGGCCCCCGCTCACCCGTTGCGAACTAAAATCCCCGACAGGCCGAAGCCCGCCGGGGAATCCTTCCAATGCGGCTGAATGGAGTCGAACCATCACGGGTGTTTCCACCCACAAGGCCCTCAACCTTGCGCGTCTACCAATTCCGCCACAGCCGCGAGGTGGGAGGCCATTCTAGGGATTCGGTGACGTTCGGCGCCCACCCGTGGTCGGGTGCATTGCGAGCGTCCGTCGGAAGGGGTACTCTGCGAACAAGTGTTCGTCTGGATCCGCACACGGCAAATGGAGGAAAACGGAGAGAACGATGGTTGACCTGGACCTCACCAAGAGGCAGAAGGAGATCTTCGACTTCATCCGCAAGTACGCGGCCAAGACCGGCTACCCGCCGACGGTGCGCGAGATCGGCAAAGCCGTTGGCCTGCACTCGTCGTCGACGGTACACGCGCACCTTGCGAATCTTGAGAAGCTCGGACTCCTTAAACGCGACCCGTCGAAGCCACGGGCGATCGAGCTCCTGCAGGGCGGCGTCGACAAGGTGGTCAGCGTCGTCAAGCCGAACAACGGCATCCCGTTGGTCGGTTCGGTAGCCGCGGGCGCCCCGATCCTCGCCGAAGAGAACGTCGAGGAATATCTCGAAGTCCCCGACGTGATCGGCGGGCTGGACGGCGACTACATCCTCCAGATCCGCGGCGAATCGATGAAGAACGCCGGCATCCTCGAAGCCGACTACGTCGTCATTCGTCCCGCCGACGACGCCATCGACGGCGAAATCGTCGTCGCCCTGATCGGCGAGGAGGCGACCGTCAAGCGCTACTTCCGCGAACCCGACCACATCCGCCTCCAGCCCGAGAACGAGGAAATGGATCCGATCATCACGACCGAGGCCCGGGTGTTGGGCAAGGTGGTCGGCGTCTTCCGCAAGGTTTGAGCCTGGGCGGTCGCCCGGGTTTGCGGGCGGCCGATCTCTCTCTAACATCGGTGGGGCGAGCCAAGCGGACGCGGGGCGGAGAGAAATCCGCCTCGAGGAAAGTCCGGACACCAAAGGGCAGGGCGGTGGCTAACAACCACCCGGCGAAAGCCGCGGGAAAGTGCCACAGAAACATACGGCCGATGGCGCGGCCACACGTGAGCCGCGTACAGGCAAAGGTGAAAGGGTGCGGTAAGAGCGCACCGGCGTCGTGGTGACACGACGGCCAGGCAAACCCCGCCCGGTGCAAGGCCAAGCAGGACCGTCGACCCGGCTCGGCGAGGTCCAGGTAGGTCGCAGGGCGCCTCGGCGCCCCGCCAGGGTTTCGGCCCCGGCGAGATAGATGTCCGCTCACGACAGGATCCGGCTTACAGGCACGCTGTCGAAAGGCCCCGCTCACGCGGGGCCTTTCTATGTTGATAGGCCGAAAATCCGTCAGATAGTCCGGTTTTCGGCCCATCAACCGAGCGTGGAGCCCGCGGGGCTGCATTGTGAGGCGGTCCGGCGGTTTGTATGGCGCTGCTCACAATTGCCTCATACGCAGAGCGCGGCGGGCGGGCTGGCCGGGTCGCGGCCCCGTTTTCGGCTTCGCAAGGGCGATTGCAAGGCTCGGATGGGCTCCGGGGTCGGTCGATATAGGCGGTAGTTGCGGGCATCGCGCCGGGCAAGTGCAAGTTTTCTGTCTTAGCGTTTGCTAACCTGCCGCCAACTTCTCGCTGAATCTTCGTGCCCAATAGGCGCGGAGAGCGGGGGACCCAATTGGTTGGGGCGAGTCGCGGCGACTGCCGCGTAGCGCAGCTCTTTATGCGCGAGCCCGACAGCTAACCCCGTAAGCGCCGTAAAGAGACATGACTGAAACCACGCCCCGCCTCGAGCGGACATACGACTCCTCGGCAGCCGCTGGTCCCGCGCGGACCGCTCTCTGGCTGCGAATCGCGCTGCTCGCCGGGGCGCTCGCGGTGCTCGCCTTCGCGATCTCCCCGGGCGCTCAGGCCGCGACCGGCGGCGCCGCTAGCGCCGTGCCGGTCAGCGCCGAAGAAGAAGTGACGACCGAAGAAGGGGTCACGGCAACCGCCGCCAGCGCCTTCAACGAAGCCGAACTCTCCTTCACCCCGTATCGCATCGCCGGCGCCAGCTGGTACGGCGGCAAAACGATGTGGGGCCGCCACACCGCCTGCGGCCAGATCCTCCGCCCGAGCACGATCGGGGTCGCCAACAAGACGCTTCCCTGCGGCACCCCGGTCAAGTTCGTCTGGCACGGCCACTCGGTGATCGCCCCGGTGATCGACCGCGGCCCCTACGTCACCGGCCGCGCCTGGGACCTCACCTCGGCCGCCGCCGAAAGCCTCGAATTCGAAGGCATCGGCCGCATCCAGTACGCGGTCGCGATCGAATACGCCGCCAAAGGCCTCTAGCGCCTCGGCGCCATCCGGCGCGTCTCGCTTCGACCACCTCCGGCGCATCGTTCTCTGCTCACGCGGGTTAAAGTCCCCTGCTAAGTAGTCCTTTCGTGAGAGGAGCAGTGCCCAATGCCGAGGACTTCTCGGATCACCCTCGTGCTCGGCGCGATCGTCGTCGCCCTGGTTGCGCTCGTCGCTGTCGCCGACGGCGCCGAAGTCGAAACGACGACCGTGACGCTCGGCCAGACCGCCGCGACGCCGGATCCGTCCTGTCCCGACCAGCCGTGCCAGGCGGTCGGCAGCGTCACCGGCTTCCAGGTCTCCAACGGCCAGACGCAGAACCCGTTCCTGGTCCAGACCAACGGCACGATCAAGTCGTGGACGCTGACCCTCGCCCAGCCCACCGGCAGCCAGCGCACCTTCTTCAACGGCTTCTTCGGCACGCCGCCCGAGGCGCGGCTGGCGATCCTCCGCCGCATCCCCGGCACCAATCCGCCGCGCTACAACCTGCGCCGCCAGGGGGCGGTCAAGGTCCTGACCCCTTATCTGGGGCAGACGGTCAAATTCGGCGCCTCGCTGAAGGTCGAAAGGGGCGACATCATCGGCGTCACCGTGCCGACCTGGGCGCCGATGTTCTCCCAGGAACTCGCGGCCAACAACGTCTGGCGGGCGAGCCGCGAGCCGGGCGCCTGCACCAACTCGACCGACATCCGCCAAGGGCAGCCTCAAGAAGTCCCAGGCAAACGCGCCACCTACGGCTGCAAGTACACGACGGCGCGCCTGCTCTACACCGCGACCCTGGTCGAGGAAGGCTGACGCCGCGCGCGTTCGCACTTTCCCGCGGATAGCGCGGGTTTCTGCGAACGCGCCTCGCCGGTTGCCCTGAACGACGAAGGGCCCGACGCTTCCGCGCCGGGCCCTCGTCGGTGCTGCTGGGGTCTTGCCTAGGCGGCCGAGGGGAGGACCCGCGGGGTCGCCTGTTCCTGCGGGAGCGCCGCCGCGCTCGCGATCAGGGACTGGAACTCGTTGAGCGCCAGGTGGCCGACCGCCTCGAGGATCTCCTCGTCGGTCCAGCCGATCTCACGCGCCTCCTCATGGAGGTGGAGCGGCGGCGGGCCGTCCGCGTCGAGCGCCTCCTTCAGGTAGAGGAGGAGCGCCGCCTCCTTCGGGTCGGCGGAGGTGAAGGAGCGGGCGCGGGAGACCTCGTCGAGGCCGAGCCCGGCGCGACGCGCCGACTTGGCGTGCTGGGCGATGCTGTAGCTGTCCTCACGGTGCTCGGCGACGGCCAGGGCGATCCGCTCGCGGGTCGCCTGGGGGAGAACGCCGCCGCGCAGCTCGGAGCGCATGCGGGTGTAGGCCCGGAGGACGGCAGGGGAGCCGGCGAGGACGCCGACGAACTTCGTGACCGCACCGCCGGCGGCCTGGATGGTCTTGATGAGCGGCGCGCTCTCGTCGGGCGCGGTCAACTCGTCGTGGATCTGGAATCTGCTTACTGCCGTTTTAACCGTCAACTTGCTTCTCGTCTCTGGCCTGCTGGGCCGGATGGGGGTCCTGGTGGGGGAATCCGCTTTACAGAGCCTTTACGTGGCCTTTACTTTACTTTGAGCCGCTTACTTACGTGGAGTAAGTTATACCGAGATTTCGGACCGCTTTCAACCCGGTTGAAACGCGGCTCGGCTACCCGATATACGCCGCTTCGCACCTCATCGGTTCATCGTTGTCCCACTGGCTCGACCATTCGCCTATCGTTGCGCGCTTACCGCGCCCAGAGCCAAGGAGGCAAGTTCACGAATGGCAGACCGACCGCAGACCGCCGAGGATGTCATCCAGCTGTGCAAAGAGCACGACGTCCGCTTCGTCCGGCTCTGGTTCACCGACGTGCTCGGGCAGCTGAAGAGCTTCTCCGTCAATTCGTCTGAGCTCGAGGACGCTTTTGAAGGCGGGATGGGCTTCGACGGGTCGTCGATCACCGGCTTCAACCCGATCGAGGAGTCCGACATGCTCGCCGTGCCGGACCCGACGACGTTCGACCTCCTGCCCTGGCGCCCGGAGGAGAAAGACGCAGTTGCGCGCATGTTCTGTGACATCCGGGTGCCCGGCGGTGGCCCCTATGAGGGCGACCCGCGCTGGATCATGCGCCGCGCGCTCAAACGCGCCGAGGAGATGGGCTTCGACGCCTACAACATCGGCCCGGAGCTCGAGTACTTCTATTTCAAATCGGCGAAACCGGCGGATGGCGTGCCCGAGGTCCTCGACGAGGGCGGCTACTTCGACCTGACCACGCTCGACGCCGGCTCCGACCTGCGCCGCGAGACGGTCCTCGCCCTCGAGAAGATGGGCATCCACGTCGAGTACACCCACCACGAGGTCGGCCCGTCCCAGCACGAGGTCGACATGCGTTACAAGAACGCGCTCGAAATGGCCGACGACTGCATGACCTACCGGATCGTGGTCAAGGAGTACGCGCTCAAATACGGCTACCACGCGACCTTCATGCCGAAGCCGCTCTTCGGCGAGAACGGCTCTGGGATGCACGTCCATCAGAGCCTCTCCAAAGACGGCAAGAACGCCTTCTACGACGAGGACGACCCGTACTTCCTCTCGCCGGTGGCGAAGTCGTTCATTGCCGGCCAGCTGAAGCACGCGCGCGAGATCTCGCCGCTCTTCGCCCAGTGGGTCAATTCCTACAAGCGGCTCGTGCCGGGCTTCGAGGCGCCGGTCTATCTCGCCTGGTCGCGCCGCAACCGCTCGGCGCTGATCCGGGTGCCGCTCTACCACCCCGGCAAGGAGGCGGCGACCCGAGCCGAGCTCCGCTGCCCGGACCCGGCCGCCAACCCCTACCTCTGCTTCGCCGCGATGCTGCAGGCCGGGCTGGAAGGTGTGGAGAAGGGCTACGAGTTGCCGGAGCCGATGGAGCAGAACCTGTACCACCTCTCGCAGGAGGAGCTGGCCCACCAGGGGATCGAGCAGCTGCCTGCGACGCTCGGCGAGGCGATCGAGATCGCCGCCGACTCGGAGCTGGTCCTGCGCACGCTGGGCGAGCACACCTTCCGGAGGTTCGTCGAGATCAAGCGGCAGGAATGGGACGACTACCGCGTCCAGGTCACGCCGTACGAGATCGAAAACTTCCTGCCGATCCTGTGACGGAAGCGGGGTAGCGATGGCGGAGCTGCACGTTCTGCGCGTCTTCTGTGACGCGGCCTGGAGTCACGGCAACGCGCTCGGGGTCTTCCTCGACGGCGACGAGGTGCCGGAGGAGCGCCGCCAGGATGTCGCGACCGAGCTCGGCTTCTCGGAGACGGTGTTCGTCGACGACGCGGCCGAGGGGCGGATGCGAATCTTCACCCCCGGGCTGGAGCTCCCGTTCGCCGGGCACCCGAGCGTCGGCACCGCCTGGCTGCTCGCCAAAGAGCGCGAGCCGGTGCGGATGCTGCGCCCGCCCGCGGGCGAGGTCGAGGTGCGGACCGAGGGCGGCCTCACCTTCGTCGCCGCGCGGGCCGAGTGGAGCCCCGCCTGGGAGTTGATCGAGCTGAGCGACGCGCTGGCGGTGGAAGAGGCGACGGGCCCGCCGGGGGACGAGCGGGAGGCCTACCTCTGGGCCTGGACCGACGAGGCCGAGGGCACGGTCCGCTCGCGCTGCTTCTCGCTCGACGACATCGGCGAGGACGAGGCGACCGGCTCGGCGGCGATCGTGTTGGCGGCGACGCTCGACCGCGAAGTCGAGATCCGCCAGGGCCGCGGCTCGCGCCTCGACGCGAGGTCACTGGGCGGCGGCCGAGCCGAGGTGGGCGGCCGGGTCGTCCTCGACGAGGTTCGCGACTTCCCCCTCTGATCGCCCATGGCAGCCATCAAATGGGCGGTACTGACGGCGGCACTCGGAATCGTGGCCGTTGGTTGTGGCGGCGGTGGCGGGAGCACCAGCCACATCCCCAGCGGGAAAACCGTCTCGATTCAGGAGATCGCCACCTGCATGGAACAGGGCGGGGCGAAGGTCACCAAGATTCTCGACGAAGAGAATGGGGCCTTCCAGATGCTCTATGCCCTGAACGCCGAAGCCGATTTCAACATCGTCAACCTCGCCGATCCTCACCTTGACCATCGGATGATCAAGTTCATGGAGAAGTCGAAGGAAAATGGTGGGGTCCCCGGCAAATTGGTCACGTCCCCGGTCAACGAAGGCTGGACCCTGGTCGGGGTCGTCGCGGCGCCCGAAACCGGTGAACCTCTCCCTTCCGCCGCGAGCGAGAGGCTGGCGAAGGGTTGCGCCGTACGGCCCGTTGCCTGAGGAGGCTCAGGCCAGCTCGGCGAGTTCTCGCTGTAGCGCCGCCGGGTCGGTCACCGGTAGGTTGCAGGTGAAGCCCTCGCAGACGTAGGCGGCGGGCTCGCCGCCGATTTCGGTGCGGGCGTCGAGGAGCGGGGGTTCGACCGCGCCGGCCGGGCCCGCGGCGACGACGACGTTGGGGCGGAACTCCGCGCGGACGATCGCCTCCAGGGCGCTGAAGTCTTGGCCGACGAGTGCCACCTCGCGCTTCGAGGCGAGGTGGAAGTCGAGCGCTCGCAGGAGGTGGGCGAAGGAGTCGGGGTGGCTGATCATCGGCTCGCCGAAGAGGGCGAATACGCCTGCCGCGCGGTCGGTGAAGCGCGCTTCGCCGGAGAGCGCGGCGAGCCGCAGCAGGCCGAGCGCGGCGCTCGACTGGCCGGCCGGGATCGGATGGTCGCCGACCTCCTTGCGCCGCGCGATCAGGTCCTCGTGGTCGGTCGAGGTGGTGAAGAAGCCGCCGCGCTCGGCGTCGCCGAAGCGCTCGATCGTCGATTCCGCCAGCGCCCGCGCCTCTTTGAACCAGCGCGGGTCGAAGCCCGACTCGTAGAGCGTGAGGAGCGCCTCGACCAGGAAGGCGTGGTCCTCGAGGTAGGCGTTCAGGTGGGCGCGCCCGTCCTTGTAGGTGCGCAGGAGACGGCCGTCCTCGTCACGCATCGAGTCGAAGATGAACTCGGCGCAGGCCGCGGCGGCCTCGAGGTAGTCGGGGCGGCCGAGCACCGCGCCCGCCTCGGCGAGCGCTGCGATCGCCAGGGCGTTCCAGGAGCAGAGGCGCTTGTCGTCGAGGCCGGGCGGGACGCGCTCGGCGCGGGCGGCGAGCAGCGCGGCGCGGGCCGCGTCGAGCCCGGGCGGTGCGGGCGCGGCGGCGCCGTCGGCGAGGTGGAGGATGTTCTTGCCCTCGAAGTTGCCGGTCTCGGTGACGCCGTAGTAGGCGAGGATCGCGTCGGTGTCGAGTGGGGCGGGCTCGGCGTCCGGCCCGCGGATCCCGACTGCGGCGGCGCTCTCCAGCACCGCCCGCATCTCGTCCGGCGTCCAGACGTAGAACTTGCCCTCCTCGCCCTCCGAGTCGGCGTCGTAGGCCGAGTAGAAGCCGCCCTCGGGCCCGCGCATCTCGCGCAGCAGCCAGTCGAGCGTCTCTTCGCAGACCCGCCGGTAGCGCTCGTGCCCGAGCACCTGCCAGCCGTGCAGGTAGGCGCGGGCAAGCAGGGCGTTGTCGTAGAGCATCTTCTCGAAGTGGGGGACGAGCCAGGCCGAGTCGACCGCGTAGCGGGCGAAGCCGCCGCCGACCTGGTCGTAGATGCCCCCGGCGAGCATCGCGTCGAGGGTGCGTTCGACGTGCTTCAGGCCGGCGCGCCGGGAGAGGAGCAGATCCAGCGAATCGCTCGGCGGGAACTTCGGCGCGCGCCCGAAGCCGCCGTTCGCCGGGTCGCCGTGCGAGAGCAGGGTCGTCACCGCCTCCGCCAGTTGCTCGGGCCCGGGCGACGTCCCCGGGTCGATCTTCGCCAGCGCCTCGAGCCGTCCCACCATCGTCGCCGCCCGCTCGCGGATCTCGTCGCGCTGCCCGCGGTAGGCCTGGAGCACGCCTTCCATCACCATGCGGAAGCTCGGCATCCCGCGCGAGTCGTCGGGCGGGAAGTAGGTGCCGCCGTAAAAGGGGACGCCCTCGGGGTCGAGGAACACGGTCATCGGCCAGCCGCCCTGGCCGGTGAAGGCCTGGACCGCCTCCATGTAGATCGCGTCGACGTCGGGCCGCTCCTCACGATCGACCTTGATCGGGACGAAATTGGCGTTCATGAACGCCGCGGTGTCGGGGTCCTCGAAGGACTCGCGCTCCATCACGTGGCACCAGTGGCAGGCCGAATAGCCGACCGAGAGCAGGATCGGCAGGTCCTCCGCGCGCGCCCGCTCGAGCGCCTCCTCGCCCCATGGGAACCAGTCGACCGGGTTCTCCGCGTGCTGCAGGAGATAGGGACTGGTCTCGCGAGCGAGCCGATTGGCCATCTATTTGAGACTAATTCATCGCCGCCGGCAGCAAGTTCGGCTAACTTCGGACGTTCAGTGGTTGTGGATAACAGCGGCAGACGGGACGCCTCCCTACAGGCAGTGCTGGCCAAATTGGAGCCGGCGGACCGTCAGGTCGTCCTCGACGCGCTCGAAGCGGCCCAGAAAACCGAGACCGAGCTGCGCTATCTCGCCGACCATGATCCGCTGACGGCGCTGCTGAATCGGCGCGCATTCCGGGTGCGCTTGGACACCTACGTGAACTTCGCCGCCCGCTACGGCGGCCGCGGCGCGGTGATGGTGATCGACGTCGACGGGCTGAAGGAGGTCAACGACAAGCTCGGCCACCAGCAGGGCGACAACCTGATCCGGCGGGTCGCGACGATGCTGCGCGAACGCGTCCGTGCCACCGACATCGTCGCCCGCCTCTCCGGCGACGAGTTCGCGGTGCTGATGCCGCAGTCCGACGTCGAGGGGGCGCTGCAGCTCGGTGAAGACCTCCGGGTGCAGGTCGCCGACGACTTCGTCAACGAACCGGACCTGGCGGGGGCGACGATCAGCGTCGGGATCACGATGTTCGGTGCCGAATCAGACGGTGGGGCGGAGGCGGTGCTGGCGGCGGCCGACGAGGCGATGTACCGGGCCAAGGCGGAGGGTCGCAACCGGACCGCGCTCTTCGAGACTCCGGTCGAGGCGACCGGCTCGGACTCGCGCCGGATGACGACCAGCGCGAAGATCCGTAACGCGCTGACCCAGAACCGACTCAGCCTGGCGACGCAGCCGATCCAGAGCCTCAGCGACGGCGTGGTCCAGCGCTTCGAGCTGCTGCTGCGGATGCGCGGCGAGTCCGGGGAGCTGCTGCCGGCGAGGAACTTCATCGGCGTCGCCGAGCGCTCGGGGATGATCCAAGAGCTCGACCGCTGGGTCGTCGGTCAGGCGCTCGACCTGCTCGGCGAGCGCGAGCGGGCGGGCCATCCGGTGTCCCTCCACGTCAACCTCTCGGGCGCCTCGCTGACCGACATCTCGGTGCTCGAGTACATCGAGCGGCGGCTCGACGAGGGCGACGCCGACCCCGCCCGCTGCACCTTCGAGATCACCCAGACGGCGCGGATCGAGGACCTCGAGACGGCGGCGAGCTTCGCCGACCGCCTCACCGAGTTCGGCTGCGAAGTCGCGATCGACGACTACGGCTCCGGCTTCGGCCCCTTCGAGTACCTGAAGCGCTTCCCCTTCGACGTGATCAAGATCGACGGC
>DAIQOT010000216.1:0-6873 GCA_036787695.1 Solirubrobacterales bacterium
GAACTCGCGCAGGACCGGCGGCACGCCGAGCTCATCGAGCGCCGGGATCCCCTGCGGCACCAGGCGGAAGGAAGCCGCCACCGAGCCCCGCTGCAGATAACAGTTGACGCGGAACCGGGCGACGTTCGGGATCGCGTAGGCGAAGTCGAGCTGGCGGCCGACCTCGAAGCGTTTGCGCTGATCCTCGCTGAGGATCCCGTAGACGACCTCCCGCGTCTGCTGCGCGGTCAGTTTCGGGAAGCCCTCCATCGGGATGACCCGGCCCTTCTCGCGGATCATCGGCGCCGCGCCCGCGGTCAGGTGGAGGTCGGAGGCGCGCCGGTGCGCGACGGTCGCGAGCACCGCGGCGAAGTCGAAACCGCCCGGGGCGCTCATCGCTCCCATGCCGCCCGCGCCGCTCATCACGCCGTCACCCTCACTACCTCGTCGAAGCTGGTCAGGCCGGCGCGCGCCTTGGCGAGTCCGTCCTCGCGCAACGTCGACATCCCCTCCTGCCGGGCGACGTTGGAGATGTCGGCCTGCGGCGCCAGGTTCACGGTCATGTCCTTGATCCGCTCGGTCATCCGCATCACCGAGTAGAGGCCGACCCGGCCGCGGTAGCCGCTGCCGCCGCAACGCGAGCAGCCGACCGGCTCGTAGGCCTCGATCCCGGTCGTCGTCCGGAAGCCCGCCTCGGTGAGCATCGTCGGCGTGATCACGGTGCGGCGCTTGCAGCTCGGGCAGAGCGTCCGCGCCAGCCGCTGGGCGACGATGCAGTCGATCGCCGAGGCGGTGAGGAAGGACTCGATCCCCATCTTCTGCAGGCGGGTGATCGTCCCCGGCGCGTCGTTGGTGTGCAGGGTCGAGAGGACTAGGTGGCCGGTCAGCGCCGCCTCGATCGCGATCCGGGCGGTCTCGGCGTCGCGGATCTCGCCGACCATGATCACGTCGGGGTCGGCGCGCAGGATCGAGCGCAGCCCGGTGGCGAAGTCGAGCCCCGCCTTCGGGTTCACGTTGATCTGATTCACCCCGCCGATCTGGTACTCGACCGGGTCCTCGATCGTGATCACGTTCTTCTCGATCCCGTTGATCGCCGAGAGCGCCGCGTAAAGCGTCGTCGACTTGCCCGAGCCGGTCGGCCCGGTGACGAGCACCGCACCGTAAGGACGCCGGACCGCGTACTCGAAGGGGGTGCGCGCCGCTTCGTTCATCCCCAGCTGGTCGAGCGAGCGCATCGCGTTTCGCGTGTCGAGGATGCGGACGGTCGCCCCCTCCCCACGCTGGGTCGGCAGCGTCGTCACCCGCAGGTCGACGCGGCTGTCGTCGACCGTGACGCCGACCCGGCCGTCCTGCGGCACCCGCCGCTCGGCGATGTCGAGCTCGGCCATGATCTTGATCCGCGAGATCACCGCCGAGACCATCCGCCGCGGCACGTGCGCCGCCTCGTGGAGGACGCCGTCGACGCGGAAGCGGACCCTCATGTCCTCGTTCTCGGGCTCGAAGTGGATGTCGGAGACGCCCTCGTTGACCGCCTGGCCGAGGATCGAGTAGACGAGTTTCACCACCGGCGCGTCGTCGGCGCTCGCGTGCAGCGCGCCGAGCGGATCGAACTCGCCGTCGTCGCCTTCGTGCTCGTCGTCGCGGACCGCCTCGGTGACCGCGCTCTGCAGCGAGTTGAGCCGCGAGAGCAGCCCCTCGATGTCGGCCGGATCGGCGACGACCATCAGGCAGTGGAGGCCGGTCGCCATCTTGATGTCGTCGGCGGCGAGCACGTTGGCCGGGTCGGCCATTGCCACCAGCAACGTCTCGTTGTCGGCGTAGCCGATCGGCACCGCCTGGTAACGGCGCGCCGAGGAGATCGGCAGCAGGTTGGCCGCCGCCATGTCGACCGGGTAGATCGTCAGGTCGACGTGGTCGAGGCCGTAGCGCTCGGCGATCGCCCGTGAGAGCTGCCGCGCGTCGATCGCGTTCTGCTCGAGCAGCAGCCGCTCCGGCGCTTTGCCGGCGAGGCGGCTTTCGCCCACCGCCGCTTCGACCCGCTCGGCGCCGACGTAGCCGAGGGCGACGAGGACATCGGTGACGAAGCGGGCATCGCGACCGTAGCCGGCCGGGTGGGTCAGGCCGGGGGTCTCGGGCGCGGCGGCGGGATCCGGGACCGCGGCGTCGCCGACCTGGGCACGCACGGCCGGGTCGGGGACGCCGACGCCGTCGACCGGCATGCCGGCGAACGCTTCGCCGGCGGGAACGATCGGTGCGACCACGGGGTCTCCGGTATTGCCCGGGATCGGGCGAAGGTGGGGGGCTGACTCAGGCATCGGGCTCGGCTAGGGGGCGTAGGTCAGTTCGGGGCCGTGGTAGCCGGCGTCGATGACCGCCTGCTCGATGTCCTGCTTGCTCTGGAAGCCGTAGTCGACGGTCGCGGGCGCCGGTCCGCCGTTGTTCAGGTGACGTGGCTGGACGACGATCAGCGCAGGCGCGCCGCTCAGCCCGAGCGGTCCGGTGATCGCCGAGTAGCGGGCGACCTTGTCGACCGGCACCGAGAAGTAGGCGACGCCGGACATCGACGTGAGGACCGAGGAGGCCTCGGTGACCTTGCGATCGTCGATCCCACCCGGCCGGTAGACCAGCAGCGCGATCGTCTCGCCGTCGCCGTAGGCCCGGTCGACCTTCTTCGGCAGCGGCCGGCCCGCCGGCGCGGTGGCCGCGGAGGTCGCCGCCACCGGAGCCGCTTCGACGGTCCCACCGACCGAGGCGGTGCCTTCCGGCGTTTCGGCCGAGACCGACGCGGTCGCCGATTCGCCTTCCGTCGCCGGCGCGCTCGCCGCTTCCGAGGACCCGCCCCCGAGGTGGGTCAGCACCAGGTAGCCCACGACCAGCGCGAGCACGGCGACCAGCGCGATCTGCGCCGTCTGGTTTTCATTCAGCTTCTCCCGCATCGGCTCAGCACCCCTCGTCCGGCGACCCGGCCGCGGCCGATACGGCGGTGCATTCGCGGAAACCTTCGCGCTTCAGCGTCAGCGGGCCGGGCGGCGTTTCTTCGGTCCCCAGAGTTCCGGTACCCCCGCCGGCGCCTGGCGTTCCCGGAGCCCCGGGAGTGCCGGGTTCGCCGGGCGTCCCGCCTTCGCCAGGGGTCCCCGATTCGCCGGGGGTCGTCCCGCCTGGGGATGCCGGGTGTTGGTACTGGATTCCCGCGATCGTGTTCTCGATCGTCTCGATCTCAGATTCGAGGCCTTCGAGTTCTTTGACGTTGTTGATGTGTTTTTCGGTTTCTTTGTGACCCGGCGGCCCCGTCGTCGTGGTCGGCGGGATGATGCCTCCGGCCGGCGGCGGCGTGAAAGGCCCGTACTTGTTGATGCCGCCACCGCCGGCGATTTCAAGCGTGCGCCCGACGATCGCCCCGGTCATTTCGATGCCGTTGTTGGCCACGATCTTGGAATACGGCGCGTAGATGACGAACTGCTCGCTCCGTGCGCCGCCGCCGAGTTCGATCCTGCTTTCGGGCGAGCCGGTCGAACCGACGAACAGGAACTGCGGGCCGCTCGCCGCGTCGGCGTACACGTAGGTGCCGTTGGCGATCTGGAGCTGGGCGGCGCCGTTCAGGCCCGGGCAGGCCGACGGTGGCGGGAAGTAGATCTTGATCGACTTGCCGGCGCCGGCGTGCAAGCTCGAGCCGCCCGTCAGCACCAGCTGACAGAGGTAGTACGGGGCGGTCCCTTCGAGCGTCAGTTCGCTGTAGTTGACGGTCAACTGACGGTTCGACTGGTTGTAGGAGATGTTGCCTCGCTGCCAGATGCTCGACGGGACGGGATCGAGGCCGGCGTGGCAGGCGGCTTCGCTGCAGAGGCGATAGTCGGAGTTGTTGGTGGCGATGTCGCTGGGCAGCGGCACCGCCGGATACTGCAATTCGCCTTTGACTTCGGGGCGGCCGGCGGCACAGCCCGACGGCGGTTTCGCCGACGTCGAATTGTCTTTGAAGAAGATCGTGCCGAAGTGGACGGTGCCGCAGATGTTGGCGCTGCCGGAGATGTTGACTTCCTTGTTGGAGCCGGCGCCGCCGTTGTAGACCTGACCGTTGTTGTTCATCTTCAGGCCTTCGATGCCGACGATCTGCCCGCCGCCCCAGATTTCAGGTGGCGGCACCGTGGTCGTCACACCCGGAGTCGGTTCTTCCGCTTCCCCTTTTTCGACTTCTTCTTTGACCTCGGTTTCTTTCGCCCCCTCCAGGATCAGTTTTTCTTCTTTGGTTTCTTCCAGGGTTTCGATTTCTTCTTCCCATTCCGTCGGCGGCGTGGTCGTGGGAGGAGTTCCACCGGACCCCGGAGACCCTTCGCTGCCCGGCGTGCCCGGGGTTCCTTCGGTTCCTCCAGTACCGGGAGTTCCTCCGGTTCCGGTCGTTCCTTCGGTGCCCGGAGTGCCGGGTTCGGCGGTGACGCAGCCACTGACCTCGACCCGGCGGGTCACCGTGGCACCGCCGACCGTGGCGGTCCCGGTCGAGACGACGCGGAATTCATCCGCCGCGGCACAGGCTTCTTCACCGTCGTCGGAGACATCGACGCTGTCGGTGCAGGCGTTCCCCGATTCCCCCTCGAGGTAGCACGGGCGCACCTGGTAGCTGAAGGTAGCCGCGCCGATCGGCGCCGACGCCGTCGGTGAGCACCATCCGCTCGGCTGGCGGGAGGTTTCCTCGAGGCAGCCGTCTTCGTCTTCGAGCCCACGACTCTGCCTCAGCATCGCGAGTTCGGCGCCCGCTTCGGCGGCGGCCAGGGCTTCGTTCCCGCCCTGATTGTGGGAGTCGCCGCTCTGGGCGTTGATCGAGGCGACCACCGGGACGGCGGCGAAGCCCATCGCGATGACGGTGATCATCAGGGCCATCGGCAGGGCGATGCCGCGCTCGGAGCGGGCGAGTTCGATCAGGATCCGGCGCAGGCGCCTCATCCGAGCACCGCCTCTGGGGCGACCCGCTCCTGGCCCGCCAGCTGCTCGATGCCGCTCGCGCTCCGTCCCCCGGCGGCGAGCATCAGTTTGAAGTCGTGGGGGCTGGTCGCCGTCTCGTAGGCGACGTCCTCGGCGATGCGGCCCTCGGTGACGTGCGAGAGGAGGTCCTGGTCGAAGGTCTGCATGCCGTAGTAGGAGCCCTCGGCGATGGCTTCGGAGATCTTGCCGGTCTCTTCCGGGTTGAGGATCAGGTCTTTGATCCGGCCGGTGGCGACGAGGATCTCGGCGACGGGGACGCGGCCTCCGTTCAGGCCGGGGACGAGGCGCTGGGAGATGACGCCGGCGAGGGTGGTGGCGAGCATGACGCGGGCCTGCTGCTGCAGGTGCGGCGGGAAGAAGTCGAGGATCCGGTTGATCGTCTCCGGCGCGTCGAGGGTGTGGAGGGTCGAGAGGACGAGGTGGCCGGTCTCGGCGGCGGAGAGGGCGGTGCGGACGGTCTCCTCGTCGCGCATCTCGCCGATCAGGATCACGTCGGGGTCCTGGCGCAGGATGCGGCGCATCGCGCGGGGGAAAGACTCGGTGTCGGCGCCGACTTCGCGCTGGTTGACGATCGAGCGTTTGTCGCGGTGCAGGTACTCGACCGGGTCCTCGAGCGTGACGATGTGCCGCGCCCAGTTGGAGTTGATGTGGTCGATCATCGCCGCCAGCGTCGTGCTCTTGCCCGAGCCGGTGGTGCCGGTGAGGAGGACGATGCCGCGGCTCACCTCGGCGAGCCCGAGGACCGCCTGCGGCAGGCCGAGCTCAGCGGCGGTGCGGATCTCGAAGGGGATCGCGCGGCAGGCCAGGGAGACGGAGCCGCGCTGGCGGAAGGCGTTGATCCGGAAGCGGCCGACGCCGGCGATCGCGTGGGCGAAGTCGGCCTCCCCTTCGGCGGCGAATTCCTCCTGGGTGCGCTGCGGGGCGATCGCCAGGAAGGCGGCCTCGGTCTGCTCCGGCCCGAGCGGCTCGGCGTCGGTCGTGAGCGGGCCCAGCTCACCCTCGACGCGCGCCATCGCGGGCGACCCCACCTTGATGTGAAGGTCAGACCCTCCGCGCTCGACGAGCGCCCTCAGTGCCGTTTCGATCTCGAACATCCCGGCTCTGATCGGCTCTTTTTCGCGCCCCTTGATACCCCTAGCCAGGTGTCCACTCAATTTTCGGGGGCACCCGGATCAATGCCCGGTAGGCCGGACGCAAGGCCGATTTCGCGCCCATAAAAAAGGGGGCGCCCCGTGACTGAGTCTCACGGAGCGCCCCTGAACATCTAGTTACTGAGGCCGTCGCTCACAAGGACGCAGTGAGCGTGGCGTGCTCGGCACGCGAGCGATCGAGGACGCCGTGAGCGGCGGCCTCAGGCGACCTCGCGCAGTTTCTGGGCCTCGCCCAGCGACTGCAGCTTTTTCAGCGACTGGTTCTCGATCTGACGAATCCGCTCACGGGTGACGTTGAACGTCCGCCCGACCTCGTCCAGGGTCCGCGGGTGCTCGCCGCCGAGCCCGTAACGGAGCTCGAGCACGCGACGCTCGCGGTAGGACAGGTTCTCGAGGGCTTCCTTCAGCGCCTCTTTGGTGAGCAGGTCGGCGGCCCGGTCGAACGGGCTCTCGGCCTTCTCGTCGGCGATGAACTGACCGAACTCGGACTCCTCCTCGTCGCCGACCGGCTTCTCCAGCGAGACCGGGGCCTGCGCGGAGCGCTTGATCGAGTCGACCTCCTCGGGATCGATCCCGGTGACCTCGGCGATCTCCTCCGGCGTCGGCTCACGGCCCAGCTCGGTGACGAGCTTGCGCTCGGCGCGACCGATCTTGTTCAGCTTCTCGACCACGTGGACCGGGATGCGGATGGTCCGCGCCTTGTCGGCGAGCGCACGGGCGATCGCCTGGCGGATCCACCAGGTCGCGTACGTCGAGAACTTGAAGCCCT
>DAIQOT010000047.1:0-19974 GCA_036787695.1 Solirubrobacterales bacterium
TTCGGCGTCGCCCTGGCGCTCTGCTTCTGGCAGAACCACCTGCTGCTGGAAATCGTCAACGCGCCGCTGCCGAAGGGCCACGAACAGCTGCTGACGCTCGGGATCACCGAGCCGTTCACGACGACGCTGACGGTGAGCGCCTACGGGGCGATCATCCTGGCGCTGCCGTTCGTGCTCTACGAGCTCTACGCCTACGTCCTCCCCGCCTTCAGCAAGCGGCAGCGCGGGATGATCCTGCCGCTGCTGGCGATGATCCCGGTGCTCTTCATCGCCGGCGTCGCCTTCGGCTACTTCCTCGTCCTCCCCGCCGCCTCGAAGTTCCTGCTCAACTTCAACGACTCGCAGTTCAACGTCCAGGTGCAGGCGAAGCAGTACTACAGCTTCTTCGCGATGACCGTGCTCGCCTGCGGGATCGTCTTCCAGGTGCCGGTCGGCATCCTCGCGGTGACCCGGCTCGGGATCGTCAAGGTCGAACAGCTGACCAAGAACCGGCGCTACGCCTACCTCGTCTGCGCGGTCGTCGCGGCGGCGCTGCCGGGGGTCGACCCGGTCTCGATGCTGCTCGAGATGGCGCCGCTGGTCGTCCTCTACGAGATCTCGATCGTGCTCGCCAAGGTGTTCGGCACGCCCGCCGAACGCGTCGACGCCGCGCCTCAGGGCTCCTGATAGGCGATCGGGCGGATCGGCTTCGCCGGGGCGCCGGCGCAGATGTGCCGCTCGGGCAGGTCGCGGTTGACCACCGAGTTGGCGCCGACGACGACGCGCTCGCCGACGGTCACGCCGCTGGTCACCGCGCAGTTGACGCCGAACCAGCAGTTGGCGCCGATCTCGACCGGGCCCTTGGAGGTGAAGCCCTGCCAGGTGATCGGCATGTCGGGGTCGTCGAAGCGGTGCTCGGCGTCGCCGATGAAGCAGCCGTTGGCGAACATCGTGTGGTCGCCGATCGAGACCTTCGTCTGCGCGGCGATCATCGTGCCGCGGTTGAGGAAGCAGCCGGCGCCGATCTCGATCTCCGCGTCGGGCGCGAGCGTCAGCCAGCAGCCAGGCTCGAGCAGCGTCCCTTCGCCGATCCGCAGGCGCCCCTCGTCGAGGGCCTCAAGGATCTCCCCCTCGACCGGGTAGCGGATGAAGAAGCCGCCGCGGGCCGCGTGGCGGTCGAGGCGGAGGCGGCGCGAGAGCCGATGGTTGCGCTCGTACCAACGTCGCTTTGCCCACCAGATGCGCCAGCCGGTCTGCGTGTCCGCCATGTGGGGACGTTAACCACGTGCGCGGTCCCTACACTGCGCCCCTATGACTGACCTACGCGGCGGCATCGATCTCGGCGGCACCAAGATCCAGACCGCGATCATCGACGCCGACGGCGCGGTCAAGGGCGAAGCGCGGCATCCGACGCCGACCAAAGGCGGGCCCGCCGACGTCGCCACGGCGATGGGCAAGGCGCTGATCGAGGCGGCCGAAGCGGCCGGAGTCGAGACCTCCGAGCTCGAAGGGGTCGGGGTCGGCTCCCCCGGCGACGTCGACGAGAAGGCCGGAACCGTCAGCACCGCCCGCAACCTGCCCGACTGGGAAGGCTCGTTCCCGCTCGGCGAGGCACTCGAAAAAGACCTTGGGACGAAAGTCCGGATCGGCAACGACGTCCAGGTGGCGACCGAAGCCGAGTACCACCTCGGCGCCGGCCAGGGCCTCGACAGCCTGATCGGCGTCTTCTGGGGAACCGGGGTCGGCGGCGGGTTGATCCTCGGCGGCAAGCCGTGGCTCGGTCGCGGCGCGGCCGGCGAGATCGGCCACATGGTGATCAGACGCGGCGGCGCCAAATGTCCCTGCGGCCGGCGCGGCTGCATGGAGGCCTACTCGGGCCGCGCGGCGATGGAAGCCGAGGCGCGCCGCCGTCAGGAGGACGGCGAGAAGACCGACCTCTTCAAGCTGATGGAGAAGCACAACAAACCGCGGCTGACCAGCAGCATCTGGGACCGCGCGATCGACAACGGCGACAAGCTCGCGATCGAGCTGATCGACCGCGCGATCGAGGCCCTCGGCACCGGCATCGCCTCGGCGATCAACCTCCTCGACCCGGAGGCGATCATCATCGGCGGCGGCCTCGGCCTCCGCTTCGGCGAGCGCTACATGGAGCCGCTGCTCGAGGAGATGCGCAAGCACGTCTTCTTCGACACGATGCCCGACGTCAAGATGGCGTCGCTGGGCGACCTCGGCGGCGCCATCGGCGCCTCCTTGCTCGTCTCAAACCGCTAGCGCCCCCCGCTAGCGCTCTCCGGCGCGTTCGCAGAAACCCGCGGATAGCGCGGATAAGTGCGAACGCGCCGTGGAGCTCTAGACCCTGCCGCTGCTTTGGCGCTGATTCTTGGCTACCGCGTCGACCAGGACCGCCAGCAGCAGGACGCCACCGGTGACCATGTATTTGATCGGCGAGGCGAGACCGAGCAGGTCCATGCCGTTGGAGATCGAGCCGATCACCAGGGCACCGAGAAGGGCCGTCCAGACCGAGCCGCGGCCACCGAAGAGGCTGGTTCCCGCGATGACCGGACCGGCGATCGCGAGGAGCAGCAATTCATTGCCGCCGGAGTTCTGGTTGACGGCGAAGAGCCGCGAGGCGGCCATCACGCCACCGACGGCGGCCATCGCCCCCGAGATGCTGAAGACAGCGACCCGGACCGCGTTGACGCGGACGCCGGCACGTCGCGCCGCCTCGTCGTTTCCGCCGACGGCGAAGACGTGACGGCCGAATTTCGTTTTCTGCACGACGAACTCCATGCCGATCACGAAGCCCAGCAGGATCAGCACCGCCAGCGGCACACCACGGTCGGAGTTGAGGATCGCGACGGCGCCGATGACGACCACCGCGACCAACACGAAGCGGAAGATCTGCGGCAGCGGGTTGTTTTCCGACAGGCCGGCGGCCACCCTTCTTCGGAAGCCGATCCCGAGGATCAGCCCGTACGCGACGAGCGCGACGATGGCGATGATCCAGCCCGCCGTGGTCGAGTAGAAGATGTTGGCGAGGCCGGTGATCTTCGAGTCGGTCACGTTCAACGACCCGGTCTTGCCGAGCACTTGTAAGAGCGCTCCCTGCCAGGTCAATAACCCGGCCAAGGTGACGACGAAGGACGGGACGATGAATTTGCTGAACAGGAAGCCCTGGGCGCAGCCGATCGCGGCGCCGACGGCGACCGCGGCGGCGATCGCCAGGTACGGGTTCCATCCGTGTTTGACGTTCAACACGACCATCACCGCGCCGGCGAGGCCGGATACGGCGCCGACCGAGAGGTCGATCTCGCCGAGCAGCAGCACGTAGACGATGCCGACCGAGATCAGCCCGATCGTGGTGATCTGCAGCATCAGGTTGGTCAGGTTCTCGGCCGACAGGAAGCGGCTTTCCTGAACCTGGAAGATGATCGCGATCAGGACCAAGCCGAGGATCACCCGGACGGACGACAGGTCGCCCTGGACGATCCGCCGGATCGCCTGGCGCGGGTCGAGTTTGGTTTTTTCCTCGGCGTCGGGCGCCTGCGGCGAGGTCGGTGCGGGCGTTGCGCTCATGCTTTCTCTCCCTCGGTGCCGCCATCGACGGCTTCCGCTTTGTCCTCGGCCACCTCGGCACGGGCGCCGACGTTGTTGCCGAGCCCGGTGATCGCGGCGACGACGTGCTCCTCGGTCACTTCCGTGGAGCTGAAGTCGCCCGACGGACGGCCGAGGCGAAGTACGAAGATTCGGTCACAGACCTCGAAGACGTCGGCCAGGTTGTGGCTGATGACGACGACGCCCAAGCCGCGCTCCTTGAGCCGTTTGATCAAGGCGAGCACCTGTTTGGTCTGCGGCACGCCAAGTGCCGCGGTGGGCTCGTCGAGCATCACGATTTTCGGATCGCCGAGCAGCGAACGAGCTACCGCCACCTGCTGGCGCTGGCCGCCGGAGAGCGTCCCGACCTCACTGCGGAGGCTCGGGATCGTCACCGCGAGGTTCGACAGCAGATCCGCGGCGCGGTTCTCCATCGCGACCTCGTCGAGCTGACGGGTGACGAGACCTGGCCCGCCGAGCCTTTCCTCGCTGCCGAGGAAGAGGTTGGCGACCACGTCAAGGTTGTCGCAGAGGGCGAGGTCCTGGTAGACGGTCGCGATCCCCAGATTGGTCGCGTCCTGGGGTTTGGAGATCGAGACCTCTTGGCCTTCGAAGAGGATCTTGCCGCTGTCGGGGGCGTTGATGCCGGCAATTGCCTTGACCAGCGTCGACTTCCCGGCGCCGTTGTCGCCGACGAGGCCTACGACCTCGCCGGCGCCGACGGCGAAATCGACCCGGTCCAACGCGTGGACCGGGCCGAAATGCTTACTGATCCCCTCTAGCTGAAGAAGGGGTTGAACCGGACTCATGTCAGCCCGAGATCCCTGCTTCTTTACAAGGCGTCGCGAAGGCGCCTTCACACAGTTCCGCCGGGGTTACGAATTTTTCGGCGATAACCGTTTCATTGATGTTTTCTTTGACCACCGGAGTCGACGTCAGGAGGATCGAAGGAACTTCGGTCTTGCCGTTTTCGATCATCTGGGTCGGTTTTTTGGTTTTCACTTCACCGGTTTCGCCAAGCGAGATCGCCATTTCGGCGGCGATTTCAGCCTCCGGGACGATCGGCTTGAAAATGGTCATGAACTGTTCGCCGGTGAGGATGCGCTGCAGCCCCGCGACGGTCGAGTCCTGGCCGGTGACCGGCTTTTCTTCCGGGTTGATGCCCGCGCCTTTCATTGCGGCGATGGCACCGCCACCGGTTTCGTCGTTCGCGGCGTAGATGGCGGCGAAGCCTTCCTTGCCGAGCGACGTGATCGCCTGGTCCGCCTCCTTCTGGGCGTTTTCAGCGGTCCAACCGGGGGTGTCGAATTCCTTCGCGATTTCGACGCCTTCTTTTTCGAACACCTTGTTCGAGCCGCTCTTGAACAGCGCGGCGTTCGGATCGGCCGGGTCCCCGTTGATCTTGATGATCGGACCTTTGGGGCTGCCGATTTCCTTCAGCTTTTCGCTCAGTTTTTCAGCCTGCTGTTCGCCGACCCGTTCGTTGTCGAACGAGACGTAGCCAGCAACTTCGCTGTTTTCGATCAGGCGGTCGTAGCTGACCGTCGGAACTTCCTGGGCGTGGGCTTTTTCGACGATGACCGCGGCGGCTTTTGAGTCCATCGGGTCGACGACGAGCACTTCGGCGCCCTGGGTCAGGGCAGCTTCGCCTTGGCCCGCCTGTTTTTCGGCGTCGCCGCCGGCGTTGAAGTACGAGATTTCACAACCGGAGCACTGTTCTTCAACAGCTTTGTAGAAGCTCGGTTTGTCGTTCGTTTCGTACCGCGGCGTTTCGTTTTCCGGCAGCAGCAGGGCGATCTTCACGCCTTCGCCGCCGCCTTCGCTTTCGCCGCCTCCGCCACCTGCGGCGGTTTCTTCGCTTTCGCTGGTGCTGCTCGAGCTGCTGCTACCTCCGCCGCCACACCCGGCGACGACAGCAGCAATCAACGCGAGCATGCAGGCCGCGAAGATACTTCTCTTGATCCAAGCTGATCGGGGCATCACTCCTCCTTTTATCTCCCCCCAACGTTCCGCACGACCATACCCCGGCCGTCCGCTGGACAAGCATACGTGCAGCGATTTTCTCGCGTCGGACAACCGATACTTAACGCATCATCCGGAGTGTCGAACCGCGTTTACGCAGCTACCGGCAACTTTCCAGGCCGCCGTGCCTTCACCGGTTCGACCAGATCGGCGAGAAATCGGCCGGTGTACGACCCCTTCGCCGCGGCGATCTCCTCGGGTGTCCCGACCTCGACGATCTCACCGCCGCCGTCGCCTCCCTCGGGCCCCAGGTCGATCAGCCAATCGGCCGTCTTGATCACGTCGAGGTTGTGCTCGATCACCACCACCGAGTTGCCCTGGTCGACCAGTCGCCCGAGCACCTCGAGCAGCCGCGCGACATCGGCGAAGTGCAGCCCGGTGGTCGGCTCGTCGAGGATGTAGAGGGTGTCGCCGGTCGCCACTTTCGAGAGCTCGGTGGCGAGCTTGATCCGCTGCGCCTCGCCGCCGGAGAGCGTCGTCGCGGGCTGCCCGAGGCGGATGTAATCGAGGCCGACGTCGTGCAGCGTGCGCAGCCGACGGGCTATCTTCGGCACGTTCTCGAAGAAGCCGACCCCTTCCTCGACCGACATCTCCAGCACCTCGGCGATGTTCTTGCCTTTGAAGCGGACCTCGAGCGTCTCGCGGTTGTAGCGTTTTCCGTGGCACTGCTCGCAGGGCACGTAGACGTCGGGCAGGAAGTGCATCTCGATCTTGATCTGGCCGTCGCCTTTGCAGACCTCGCAGCGCCCGCCTTTGACGTTGAAGCTGAAGCGGCCCGGCTTGTAGCCGCGCGCCCGCGCCTCCTGGGTCTGGGTGAAGATCTGGCGGATGTGGTCGAAGACGCCGGTGTAGGTCGCCGGGTTCGACCGCGGCGTGCGGCCGATCGGCGACTGGTCGATGTTGATGATCTTGTCGATCTGCGAGAGGCCGTCGATCCCGTCGTGGGCGCCGGGCCGCAGTTTCGCCTGGTGCAGGCGGTTGGCGACCGAGGGGTAGAGCGTCTCGTTGATCAGCGTCGACTTGCCCGAGCCGGAGACGCCGGTGACGCAGCAGAAGACGCCCAGCGGGATGTCGACGGTGACGTCCTTGAGGTTGTGTTCGCGGGCGCCGCGGACGACCAGCTCGCCTTTCGGCCGGCGGCGCTCCTTCGGTACCTCGATCTTTTTCTTCCCCGACAGGTACTGCCCGGTCAGCGAGGCCGGGTCCTTGGCGACCTGTTTCGGCGTCCCCGCGGAGATGATGTGGCCGCCGTGCTCGCCCGCGCCGGGGCCGAGGTCGACCAGGTGGTCGGCGGCCATCATCGTGCCCTCGTCGTGCTCGACCACGATCACCGTGTTGCCGAGGTCGCGGAGACGATCAAGCGTCGCGATCAGCTTCTCGTTGTCGCGCTGGTGGAGGCCGATCGAGGGCTCGTCGAGGACGTACATCACTCCCACGAGACTGGAACCGATCTGCGTCGCCAGGCGGATCCGCTGCGCCTCGCCACCGGAGAGCGTGCGTGCCGTCCGTGACATCGACAGGTAGCCGATGCCGACGTTGTCGAGGAAGGTGAGCCGTTCGGTCACCTCGCGGACGATCAGCCGGGCGATCGCGCGCTCGGTCTCGGTCAGCTCGAGCTCTTCGATCCACTCTTTCGCGCGCCGCGCCGAGAGGTCGCTGTATTCGGCGATCGAGAGGCCGGCGATCTTGACCGCGAGGCTCTCGGCGCGCAGCCGGGCGCCGTGGCAGACCGGGCACGGCTGCTCGGCCATGTAGCCCTCGATCCGCTCGCGGTTGGTCTCCGAGTCGGTCTCTTCGTAGCGCCGCTCGAGGTTGTTGACGATCCCCTCGAAGCGGACCTTGTAGGAGCGGCGGCGGCCGAAGCGGTTGGTGTAGGTGACCTGGTGGTGCTCCTCACCGGTGCCGTAGAGGAAGATGTCTTTCTCGGATTTCTTCAGTTTCGACCAGGGCTGGTCGATGTCGACGTCGTTGGCCTCGGCGACCGAGGCGATCAGCCGGCGCCAGTAGGCGGTGACGCCGCGGTTCCACGGCTGCAGGGCGCCCTCGGCCAGCGACAGGGTCGGGTCGGGTACGACCAGTTCGGGATCGATCACTTTCTGGAAGCCGAGGCCATGGCAGCGGTCGCAGGCGCCGTGCGGTGAGTTGAAGGAGAAGATCCGCGGCTCCAGCTCGGGGATCGAGGTGCCGCAGTTGAGGCATGCGAACTGCTCCGAGAAGAGCAGCTTCGGCTCGTCGGAGTCGACGAACTCGATTTCGATCAGCCCCGCGGCGATGCCCGAGGCGGCCTCGACCGACTCCGAGAGCCGGCGCCGCAGCTCCGGTTTCATCACCAGCCGGTCGACCACGATCGAGATGTCGTGTTTGAATTTTTTGTCGAGGACGATGTCTTCGTCGAGGCGGCGCAGCTCGCCGTTGATCTCGGCCCGCGAGTAGCCCTCGAGTCGCATCTGCTCGAGCAATTTGCCGTACTCGCCTTTGCGCCCGCGGACGACCGGCGCCATCACCATGAATTTCTTGCCGTCCTCGATCGTCATCAGACGGTCGACGATCTGCTCCTGGGTCTGGCCGGTGATCTCGGCGCCGCACTCGGGGCAGAACGGGTGGCCGATCCGCGCCCAGAGCAGACGCAGGTAGTCGTAGATCTCGGTCACCGTGCCGACGGTCGAGCGCGGGTTTCGCGAAGTGGTCTTCTGGTCGATCGAGATCGCCGGCGAGAGCCCCTCGATCGAGTCGACGTCGGGCTTCTCCATCAGCCCGAGGAACTGCCGCGCGTAAGAGCTAAGCGACTCGACGTAACGTCGCTGCCCCTCGGCGTAGATCGTGTCGAAGGCAAGGCTCGACTTGCCCGAGCCGGACAGCCCGGTGATCACGATCAGCGCGTCGCGAGGCAACTCCAGGGACACGTCCTTGAGGTTGTGCTCCCGAGCTCCGGAGATGACGATCTTGTCTGAAACAGGCACGAATAACGAGTCTACCCAAGCGAACAGATGTTCCCCCCTCCCTTCGCCGGGTCCCCCAGCCCCGCCCCCCCCGCTCGAGTTCGCACTTTCCCGCGCTATGCGCGGTTTTCTGCGAACTCAGGACCGGTAAGGGGGGAGAACTTGTGGGCCGCTCGCACTTGTCCATCCATGCGAAGCGAACAACGAACCCACCATCAACTCGCAACCCTGGCGGCAAGACAGTACGGCGTCGTCACCCGAGATCAATTGATCGGTCTCGGTTACTCGGAAGATGCGATCGACCGGGCCGTCGCGTCCGGTCGCCTCCACCAGTGGCACCGAAGCGTCTTCGCCGTCGGCCATACCGGTCTCGACCGGCACGGCCTTTGCATGGCCGCGGTGCTCTTCCGTGGCAAAGGAGCGCTGGTCAGCTACCAGTCCGCCGTCTGGCTCTGGGGATTCGAGCGGAACCTCGAGATCCCGGTCCACGTCAGCGTGCGCTGGCGAGGGCATGGGCAGGACGCGATCGGTCTTCACCACTGCCCCGCTCTGCGCGAGGAGGATGTGGCCGAGACCGAGAGACTCCCCGTCACCGCGGTGCCCCGAACGCTGCTCGACTATGCCTCAACCGCGAAAAGGACGAGGCTGGATCGAGCGATTGATCAGGCGGACCGGCTGGGACTGCTCGACCTACCGGCCATCGACCTCATCACCGACGAGGTTCGGGGGCATCGCGGCCGCGGCCCCCTGCGCCGCGCGATGGTCACCTACCGTGAGAGTGGCTTCACCCGGTCCGGCGGAGAGAAGCGAATGCTTGCTGCGCTCGCGGACGGTGGAGTCCGACGGCCGGTTGTCAACAACTTCATCGAAGGCTACGAGCTGGACTTCTACTGGGAGCAGGAGCGATTCGCGGTCGAACTCGACAGCTGGGAGCACCACCGCTCGCGGCGCTCATTCGAGGCAGACCGAAAGCGGCAGGACGAGCTGAGCATGGCCGGCATCGAGATGGTCCGGATCACCGGGACCAGGCTCCGGCGCGAACCACGGAAGGTCGCCATGCGGATCGCCGAGCACCTCGCTCGCAGGCGCCAACCGCGCGCCGCCGCCTAGCGCGTTCGCAGAAACCCGCGGATAGCGCGGGAAAGTGCGAACGCCACCGTGGGGGGTTAGAGGGCGGCGGAGAGTTTGCGGCGGTAGGTGCGGGCCTCGGGGTCCGAGGGGTCCAGGTCCGAGAGGACGCCGATGATGGCTCGACGGAGGAGGTCTCGGCGCTCGTCGGGGTCATGGGACTCCGCGTCGCCATTCGCTCCGTTGCCGTTGGCGGAGATCGCTTCGAGCAGGGTGTCGAGGGCTGCCGGGCGGTCGCCTTCGTCGAGGGAGGTCCAGGCGTCGGGGGCGATGCCGGCCTGGGACAGCTTTATGCGGGCGGCGATGCCTGCGGCGGCGAAGTCCTCGGGGAAGTTCTCGATCGCCTCAAGGGCCTCGGCCTCCGCGCCGCGCGCCAGGCGCGCCTTGGCGAGGGCCACGGCGACGTCGGTGCGACGCGGCTCCAGCTCGTGCGCCTCGCGGAGGGAGAGCTCGTCGCCCGCCGCCAGCAGCTCGTCGGCGCGCGAGGGCGCGAGGCCGTCGAAGAAGGCTTCGACCTGGGCGGGCGGGACGGCGCCGGTGAATTCGTCGACGATCTTGCCGTCGCGGAAGGCCTTCACCGCCGGGATCCCCTGGACGCCGAACTGCTGAGCCAGCGCCTGGTTGGAGTCGACATCGACCTTGGCGAGGACGACCTCGCCATCGCGCTTGGTCTCGGCCGCTTCCAGCGCCGGACTCAGCTGCTTGCAGGGGCCGCACCAGTCGGCCCAGAAGTCGACGACCACCGGCACCTCTTTGGACCGCTCGATGACGTCGCGCTCGAAGTCGATTTCAGTCGCGTCTATAGGCATGAGAAAAAGTCTACGGAGCGGCGCTCATCGGCAGGCGAGTTCGCAGAAAAGGTCGGATAGCGGCCGAAAGTGCGAACTCACCCGGTGGGGACTCAGGCGCCGGCGGTCATGCCGTCGAGGTCGCGGCGGAGCTCCTTCAGCTCGTCGCGGATCCGGCTTGCCTCCTCGAAGCGGAGGTCGTCGGCGGCGGCGAGCATCTCCTCCTCGAGCGAGATGATCGTCTTCTCCAGCTCCTCGGGGCTGTCCCAGCGTTCGGTCCGCTTGCGCCGCCGTTTGGACGGCGCCCGGTCTTCCATCGCCAGCAGCTCCGACATCTCCGAGATTCCTTTTTTTACCGTCTCTGGGGTGATCCCGTGCTCCTCGTTGTAGGCGATCTGGATCGCCCGGCGGCGGTCGGTCTCGCTCATCGCCGCCCTCATCGCGTCGGTCTCCTTGTCGGCGTACATCAGCACCCGCCCGTTGACGTTGCGCGCCGCGCGCCCGATCGTCTGCACCAGGCTCGTCTCGCCGCGCAGGAAGCCCTCCTTGTCGGCGTCGAGGATCGCCACCAGCGACACCTCGGGCAGGTCGAGCCCCTCGCGCAGCAGGTTCACCCCGACCAGCACGTCGTACTCGCCGAGCCGCAGGTCGCGGATGATCTGGATCCGTTCGAGCGTGTCGATCTCGGAATGCAGGTAGCGGACCTTGACCCCGTACTCGAGCAGGTAGGCGGTCAGGTCCTCCGCCATCTTCTTGGTCAGCGTCGTGACCAGGATCCGCTCGCCGGTGTCCGACACCTTGCGCGCCTCGTTCATCAGGTCGTCGATCTGGTTGCGGGTCGGGCGCACCTCGATGTACGGGTCGATGATCCCGGTCGGCCGCACGATCTGCTCGACGGTCCGCGACGCTTCCGCTTTCTCGAACAGCCCCGGCGTCGCCGAGACCATCACCAGGCTCTGCACCCGCTCGAGGAACTCGTCGAATTTGAGCGGCCGGTTGTCGATCGCCGAGGGCAGCCGGAAGCCGAAGTCGATCAGCGTCTGCTTGCGCGAGCGGTCCCCTTCGTACATGCCGCCGATCTGCGGGATCGTCTGGTGGCTCTCGTCGACGAAGCAGATGAAGTCGTCGGGGAAGTAGTCGATCAGCGTGTGCGGGGGCGTCCCCGGTTCGCGCCCGTCGAGGATCCGCGAGTAGTTCTCGATCCCCGAGGTGAAGCCGAGCTCTTTGATCATCTCGAGGTCGTAGGAGGTCCGCTGGCGCAGCCGGTGCGCCTCCAGCTGTTTGCCTTCCTCCTCGAGTTCGGCCGTCCTCGATTCCAATTCGGCGCGGATCTCTTGAACCGCGCGCTCGACCGTCTCGTCTTTGGTCACGTAATGGGACGCCGGCCAGACCGAGACGTGGTCGATCTCGTCGATGATTTCGCCGGTCAGCGGGTCGAAGTGCTGGACGCCCTCGATCTCGTCGCCGAAGAGCGAGATCCGGTACGCCGTCTCGGCGTAGGACGGCATGATCTCCAGCACCTCGCCGCGGACCCGGAAGGAGCCGCGGCCGAGCACCGCGTCGTTGCGCTGGTACTGCATCTTGACCAGCTTGCGCAGCACTTCGTCACGGTCGATCGAGTTGCCGACCTGGAAGAGCTGCATTTTTTCGTTGTAGATCTGCGGCGAGCCGATCCCGTAGATGCAGGAGACCGAGGCGACGATGATCACGTCGCGGCGCGCGAACAGCGAGGCGGTCGCGGCGTGGCGCAGGCGGTCGATCTCGTCGTTGACCGAGCTGTCCTTCTCGATGTAGAGATCCTGCGCCGGGACGTAGGCCTCGGGCTGGTAGTAGTCGTAGTAGGAGACGAAGTAGTTGACCTCGTTTTCCGGGAAGAACTCGCGGAACTCGTTGCAGAGCTGCGCGGCGAGCGTCTTGTTGTGGGCGATGACGAGCGCGGGACGCTGGACCTCGGCGATCGTCGCCGCCATCGTAAAGGTCTTGCCGGTGCCGGTCGCGCCGAGCAGGGTCTGGAAGCGTTCGCCTTTGCGGAGGCCCTCGGCGAGCCCGGCGATCGCCTTCGGCTGGTCGGCGGTCGGGATATACGCAGCGTTCAAGTTGAAATCGGGCACAGATTCAGGTTAGCGAGCCGGGAAGCGGGAAAGGCGAACATGCGTTCGCAGGAACCCGCGAATAGCGCGGGAAAGTGCGAACGCGCCGGGCGAGGGCGCCGGGACGTAGCGGGCGTGGCAGACTCTCGCGACAATGAGACTCTCGCGTACCGCCCTCGCCGCCTTCTTCTCCGCCGCCGGGATCCTGCACTTCGTGCGGCCACGGCCCTACGAAGCGATCGTCCCGCCGCCGTTCCCGAAAAAGGAGTCGGTGGCGATCTCCGGGGTCGCCGAGCTGGTCGGCGGCCTCGCCGTCCTCCACCCCGCCACCCGCCCTGCCAGTCGCTGGGGACTGATCGCGCTGCTGCTCGCCGTCTTCCCGGCCAACGTCTGGATGGCGGTCAGCCCGCACAAGATCCCGGGCGCGCACAAGATCCCGCGCTGGGCGCTCTGGGCCCGCCTGCCGCTTCAGCCGCTGGCGATGCTCTGGGTCTGGCGCGCTACCGAGCGCTGAGCGCCCGTTCCGGGGCACGCGCCGCGTCTGCCGCGACCCCACCCCGGTCGGCGGCCGAATTCGGCTCGCCGTCGGTGATCGCCTCGCGTTCGGTCTTCGCCCAACTCCCCTGCCCGCTCAGCTGCCGCACGGTCGAGCGCACCAGCACCGGCCAGAGGAACCAGCTGTAGATCGTGTAGACCTGCCCGATCAGGAAGCCGAGGAGCCAGCCGATCGGGCCCTGCTCGGCGCGCGCGGCGATGCAGCCGAGCGAGGTGCCGCCGAAGGCGAGTAGGTAGAAGAAGACCAGCTGGTAGGTCGGGCCGGAGCCCCAGAACGGGGCGACGCCGAGGATCGCGAGCAGCACCGCGCCGATCAGCCCGAGCAGGATGATCCCCTGCCAGAAGGGCATGAAGAGGTAGGCCGCCTGCTCGAGTCGAGGGCCGATCCCGAGGCTCTTCGTCCCCAGCACTTGGCGCCACAGGCCGACCGCCTGGAGGTTGCCCTGGGACCAGCGGGTGCGCTGGCGAAACAGCGGCCGCGGCTTCGAGAGCCCCTGCTGGGTGACGATCGCGCGCAGGTCCTGCCGCCCCTCCCAGCCCGCCGCGATCAGCCGCAGGCCGAGGTCCTGGTCCTCGGTCAGTTTGTCCCGCCACGGACCCTCGCCCGCGGCCACCGAGTCGAGCGCGCTCAGCCGGTTGAACTGCCCGTTGCCGCCCATCCCGGCCGTCCCCCAGTGGTTGCGCCCGGCCTGGAAGAGGTGCCCGTAGACGCCGAACTCGACGTCCTGCATGTAGACCAGCGGCGTCTCCCGGTTGTACATCCGGACCAGCGCCTGGACGCCGCCGACCTCGGGGTCGTCGAAGTGGCCGGAGGCGAAGTGCGGCGCCTCGGGGTCGAGGCGGCCGTCGGCGTCGACGATGACGACGATCGTGCGCTCGCGGTCGTGGTGGTCGCGGAGCGCCCGGTAGGCGTAGTTCAGCCCCGCCGCCTTGCCTTTCTGCGCGTTGGGCTTGTCGCGGCGCAGGACGAAGAGGTCGGGATGGTCGATCGCCGCGAGGATCTCCGGCGTGCGGTCGTCGGAGGCGTCGTCGATGACGACGATCCGCTTGCGCGCCACCGGCACCTCGATCAGCCGCGCGATCGAGTCGGCGATCACCACCTCCTCGTTCATCGCCGGGACCAGGAAGACCCAGGTGAAGGCGTCGGCGCCCGCCGCCGATGGCTCGGGCGGGTGGACGATCGCGCCGTGGCCGCGGATGAAGAGCAGCACCGTCCAGCAGAACATCCCGGCGACGACGACGAGGCAGACGGTGAAGAGGACGACCCACGGCCAGGCGAGGCCTTCGAAGGGCCAGCGCGGGTCGGCCATCGCGAGCAGCAGGCCGGACACGGGACTACCCCTCGCCGATAGGAGCGGCCCCCGCCGAGGCCTGGTTCAGCTCCGACAGCTCCTGCTCGAGTTCGCCCTCGTCGAGGTCGGCGGTCGGCTCGGCGAGCGCCGCTTCGTCGACGGCGGCCCGCAGCGCCTCCACCCCGACCTGGCGGCCGGAGCGCATCCCGGCGACGACGGCCACCGCGGCGCGGCTGTAGCCGGTGCCGAACTGGGTCGGCGGGTGCGTCCCGAGCAGCAGGTGCTCGAGGCAGGCGACGATCCGCTCGGCGGCGTGGCCGTCCCCATATGGGTTCTCGGCGTCGGCCATCTCGCGGTACGCCTCCTCGGACTCGAGCAGGCGGTTGCCCTCGCGGAAGATCACCTCGGGGTCGGTGCCGACCAACCGCAGCGTGCCGGCGGCGAGCCCCTCGGTGCGCTCGGTCGTCTCGCGGGTCACCAGAACCGGCTTGCCGAGCGACGGCGCCTCTTCCTGGATCCCGCCGGAGTCGGTGATCACGACGTGGGCACGGCCGAGCAGGCGGGCGAAGGTGGCGTAGCCGAGCGGCTCGGTGAGCAGCACGTTGTCGAGACCCTGAAGGCGCTCGGTCAGCACCTCGCGCACGCGCGGGTTCGGGTGGACCGGCAGCACGAAGCCGGCGTCGGGATGGCGGTCGGCGAGCCGCGCGACCCCCTCGGCGATCCCGCGCAGCCCGTCGCCCCAGTTCTCACGGCGGTGGGCGGTGACGACGACGACGCGGCGGTCGGAGTCGCAGAGCGCCTGCAGCTCCTGGTTGGCGAACCGGACCTCCATCGCCGAGGACCACTGCAGCGCGTCGATCCCGGTGTTGCCGGTGACGAAGACCTGCTCGACCGGGATGTTCTCGCGCACCAGGTTGCCGAGGTTCTCCGAGGTCGGGGCGAAGTGCATCGCGGCGATCGTCGAGATCACCTGGCGGTTCAGCTCCTCCGGAAACGGGGTGAGGTTGCTGCCGCCGGTCCGCAGGCCGGCCTCGACGTGCATCACCGGGATCCGCAGGTGGAATGCCGAGAGCGCCGCCGCCATCGCCGAGCTGGTGTCGCCGTGGACGAGGACCAGGGCCGGGTGACGCCCCTCGAGCACGTCCTCGCGGGTCGGCAGCACGTCGGGGTCGATGTCGAAGCGCTCGACGCAGAAGTCTTCGAAGCGCTGCATCACCGAGGCGACGCGCTCGTTCAGCGCCGCGCGGCGCGAGCCGGCCCAGAGCGTCACGTCGGGCTTGATGTCCGCGAGCTCGAAGATGTACTCGACCAGACGGTTGTGCTGGCCGGTCGAGACGACGATCGGGTTGTAGTTCTCGCTCTCGCGCAGGGCGAGGATCAGCGAGACGAGCTTGATCGCCTCGGGGCGGGTGCCGACGACGACCGGGACCTGCAATTTGGCTGCTGGCATGGGTCAGGTATCGACGTGCCTACCGATTTCTTGAGTCCCGGGAGCCCCGGATCAGGGGAGGTCGGGGGAGATCAGGGGAGGAATTCGTTCAGCAGATCGCCCAGCGGGCCGAGGAAGCTTTCGGCGCTGGAGAACAGGTCCTTGCCGCCCTGGATCAGCTTGATGCCCTCTTCGAGCGGGATGTCTTCGACCAGCGAACGCAGCGGGCCGGCGAAGACCCCGGGGATCTTGCCGCGTTCTTCGGCGTCGGTGACCGCCCGCACCAGCCCCGCCCGGATCGCCTTGGCGAGCCGTTCGTCGTCGATGTGGAATTCCTTGGCGAACTTTTCGCGGGCCGAGGTCGAGGCGAGCGCGCGGGCGAGCCGCTCACGGGTGACCCCGAGCCGGCAGGCGGCGCCGTCGAGCGCCGAGAGCGTGATTTCCTCGGCCACGCCTTCGAGGCCGCCGCTGGTTTCCGCCGGCGGCCGTGGCTTGCAGGGGTTCTGGACCTTGACCGGTTCGTAGGAGGCGCCGCCCGCGGCGGCGTAGATCCCGACCAGCGCGACGGCCGCGATCAGCGCGGCGACGACGAGGATCCGGCCGCGGGTCATCGACGATCTTCCCCACGCGCCGCGCTCACAGCTCGATCCTCCGCGCCAGGCCGATCGGCAGCAGCGCGAGCAGGGCGATCAGGGCGGCGATCGCGAACGAGGGGCTGAAGGCGTGCGTCGCCCCGGCGTTCAGCTGGTCCTGCAGTTCTTCGCGCATCTCGACCACTTCGGCGCGTTCGCCTTCGTCTTCGGGGAGCGGGTCGAAGACGTGGCCGAGGTTCGGCACTTTGCCGTCCTGGGCTTCAAGGTGTTCGGAGATCTTCTCCGCCAGCCCGATCTTGACCAGCGGCCGGACCGGCGAGTCGAGGATCACCGAGGTGCCCGAGTTGATCGCGTTCTTCTGCTGCACGGCGATGTCGTGGGTGAAGACGGGGGTCAGCGCGAGCAGGCCGATGACGACGCCGGCGTGGCGCGAGGAGATCGTCCAGCCGCCGTGGATCGCCTGCGGGGAGCGCCCGGCCAGCGCGGTCTCGGTGAGTGCCGAGAGGACCAGCGAGAGGCCGATCCCGATCAGGATCTGCGGCGGGACGGTCAGCCAGACGGTCGCCTTCGGCAGCAGCGCCAGGCCGCCGAGGCCGCCCGCCAGGAGGAGCGCGCCGGCCGCCGCGCGGGCGCGGGCGTCGGCGACCCAGCCGCCGATCCGCGAGCCGACCAGCGCCGCCAGCGGCATCACCGAGACGACCAGGGCGGCGCCGATCGGGCTGAGCAGCCAGCCTTCGATCAGCAGCAGGACGAGGAGGAAGAGCGCCGCCGCGATCGCCGCCGAGACCATCGCCAGCGCCACGTTCGCCCACAGGTGTGGCCTGCCGGTCGGGCGGCTGACCTCCCGCTCGAGCACCCGCGTCGACATCTCGTCGCGGGCGATCGCGAGGATCGGCGCCGCGGCGATCAGCGCGACCGGCACCTGGATCAGGAAGATCGACTGCCAGGAGACGAGCTGGGTGAGGATGCCGCCGAGCGCCGGGCCGAGCGCGGCGCCGGTCGCCCCGGCGCTCGCCCAGACGACGCTGGCGCGACGCTCCGAGCCGACCGCGATCGGCAACAGCTCGAGCGAGGCGGTGACCGCGAGGGCGCCGCCGATCGCCTGGATCGAGCGGGCGACGATCAGCGCCTCGAGGTTGTCGGAGAGCCCGCAGGCGAGTCCGGCGCCGGCGAAGATCGCGAGCCCGACCGCGGCCGCCCGCCCCGGCCCGACCCGCCGCGCGACCATCGCCGCAGGCACCGCCGCCAGCGCCATCACCAGGTTGAACGAGACCAGCACCCAGGTGACGCCGAAGACCGTCGTGTCGAGGTCCCGGTAGATGTCCGGGAGGGCGAGGACGACGATCGAGGAATCGGCGAGGACGACCCCGACGGCAAGCGCCAGCGCCCATACCCGCGGATTCGGTCTAGCCTCCCCCATAGCCCAGCTCCGAACCGTACTTCGCCCGGTACTCCTTCTGGCGTTCGAGCACGAGTTCGACGTAGGCGCGCGTTTCCGGATAGGTGATGTTTTCGACCTTCAGGTTGTCGCCGCCCCACTTTTCGACCGGTCCCGGGCCGGCGTTGTAGGAGGCGAGCGCCGCCGCCACGTTGCCGTCGTAGGAGGCGATCCGTTCGGCGAGCAGGAAGGTCCCGTATTTGATGTTGATTTCGGGATTGGAGAGGTCGGAGGTATGGAAGGTCGTCGCGCCGGAGTGACGGGCGATGTCCTTCGCCGCTTCCGGCGTGACCTGCATCAGGCCGCGGGCCCCGGCGCCCGATTCGGCCTCGGCGATGAACTTCGACTCGGTGTCGATCACAGCGGCGATCAGGGCCGCGTCGACGCCCTTTTCCTTCGCCTGCTGGCGGATGATGTCTTCGTGTTCGAGCGGCAGCGTGAGTTCGTTCAGCGCCTTGTGGACGGTGCCGTTGAAGGCGACGACGAGGACGACGGCGACGACGCCGAGGGCGACCAGGACGCCGAGGACCTTGATGGGGCCAGTTTCAAACCAGCGGCGTCGGCGGCGCCTGGCCCTCGTACTCATCCCGACAGCTTCGCGAGCAGCGCGGACAGGGCCGCCTCGAGATCCTCCACGGAGCCATCGTTGACGACGACGTGGTCGGCGCGCTCGGCCTTCTCCTCCTGGGTCAGCTGGCGCGCCTCGCGGGCGTCGACCAGGGCGTGGCCTCGGGAAGCGGCGCGCTCGCGGCGGACCTCTTCACCGGCGACGATCGAGACGGTTGTGTCGAAGACGTTGGAGCGGCCGCCCTCGAAGAGCAGCGGCACCTCGACGACGGCGACCTCCGTGTCCTCAGGGAGCCCGGCGATCCAGCCGGCCGTCTCGGCGCCGACGAGCGGATGGAGCGTCGACTCCAGCCATTTCAGCTGCTCGGGGTCGGCGAAGACGATGCCGCCGATCCGGCCACGGTCGGTCGGCGCGCCCTCGGGCGCGACCTCGGGTCCCCAGCGCTCGGCGAGCTTCGCCCGCAGCGACTCGCTTTCGAGCAGGTCGTGGACGACCGCGTCGCTGGAGAGCGTCGCCGCGCCCAGTCGGCCGAAGGCGGCCAATGCCTCGGACTTGCCAGCGGCGATGCCGCCGGTGAGTCCGATCGTCAGCGGCGCCACACGGCCCCGCCGATCAGCTCTCGGAAGACTCGCTGCTGTCGGTGTCGCCGGAAGCGGCCTCGTCGGCCGTGTCCGGAGAGTCGGGGCGGTCGGCGACCGATTCGCCCTCTTGAGACTCGCCCTCGTCGCCATCGCCCTCAGAACCCGACTCGGAGTCGTTCGACTCGGCGACAGGTGCCTCGGCCTCGGCGGCGGGGACCTCCTCGGCGGGAGCGGCGGCACCAGCCTCATCGGCCGGAGCCTCATCGGCGGGTGCCTCGGCCTCGGCGGCCGAAGCCTCCTCGACCGCGGCCTCAGCCGTGGAGCCCTCGGGCACCTCGGCGGCGACCGTCTCGGTCTCCACCGCGGGCGACTCGACTTCCTGGCCCTCGACCGCGGAATCCTCGGCGAGGTCGATCGCTGCCTCTTCGGCGTCACCGTCGATGACAGCGGCCTCGGCGTCAGGATTGGCGGCCGCGTTGGCGGCGGCGATCTGCGCGCTGAGGTCCAGCATCGGCATGTTCTGGTTCTCGACCCGCTTGATCGAGAGCGACAGGCGACGCCGGTCTTCGTCGATCTCGAGGATCTTGACGTTCAGTTTGGCGCCCGGCTCGACCACTTCGGAGGGGTTCTCGACGTGGTGGTCGGCAAGCTCGGAGATGTGGACCAGACCCTCGACGCCCGGCAGTATTTCGACGAAGGCGCCGAAGGCGACGACCTTGGTGACCGTGCCCTCGAGCACGTCGCCGGGACGGTGGGTCGAGATGACCCGCTGCCACGGGTCCTCCTGGGTCTGCTTCAGACCAAGGGAGATCCGCTGGCGGTCGCGGTCTATATCGAGCACTTTGATCTTCACCGTGTCGCCGATCGACACCACTTCGCTCGGGTGGTTGACGTGGCTCCAGGAAAGCTCGGAGATGTGGATGAGGCCGTCGATCCCGTCGAGGTCGACGAACGCGCCGAAGTCGACGATGTTGGAGA
>DAIQOT010000217.1:0-6771 GCA_036787695.1 Solirubrobacterales bacterium
TCGAAGCGCTCGAGCGGCGGCGCGCCGACCCGCTGCGTCGGCGAGTCGGGGGTCCGCAGGGTCGGGAACTCGCGCTCGATGTCGCGCAGCTCGTTCAGCAGCTCGTCGTAGACATCGTCGCCGACCTCGGGTTCGTCGAGGACGTAGTAGAGGCGGTTGTGGCGATCGAGCTCAGCGCGCAGCTCGGCGGCGCGGGAGGTGACGTCGGCGGGGACCTCCGCGGCGCCGGCGCCGCCCTCAGCCTCGGGCGCGGTGTCCTCGGCCGCGCTCATGCCGCCGGGGCGGAGTCCTCGACCAGCTTCTCCAGCCCCCAGCCCCGCAGCCGCTCGAGGCCGCCGTGGTCGGTGAGGTCGAAGTGGATCGGCGTGATCGCGATCCGCCCCGCCGCGACGGCGCAGAGGTCGGTTCCCTCGGCCTCCTCATAGCCGGGCGTCCAGCCGTAGATCTCGTAGCGCTTGCGGCCGCTCTCGTCCGGCTCGTCGAGCAGCCTCAGCTCGTCGTTGTAGACCCGCTTGCCGAGCGTCGTCACCTCGACCCCGGTCACCTCGACACCGGGGAAGTTGACGTTGATCAGCGTCGCCTCGGGCATCGGCTCGGTGCGCAGGCGCTCGACCATGCGGGCGGTGAACCCGGCGGCGAAATCGAAGTCGAACTTGCCGTGGACGTAGCCCATGCCGCCGCTCTGGGACTGCTGGGAGAGCGCGATCGCCGGGATGCCGAGGACGATCCCCTCGAGCGCCGCGGCGACGGTTCCCGAGTAGGTGATGTCGTCGCCGAGGTTGGCGCCGTGGTTGATCCCGGAGACGATCAGGTCGGGCCGGCCGCCGCCGAGGCCGAGCTCGGCGAAGCGGACGCAGTCGACCGGGGTGCCGCCGGTCGCGTAGCCGACGTTGCCGTCCTCGAAGGTGACCTCCTCGACCGAGAGCGGCAAGCGGGTGGTGATGCTGCGGGCGGTGGCGCTGCGGTTGGAGTCGGGGGCGATGGTGACGACCTCGAGGTCGTCGAGCCCGACCAGCGCCCGCCGCAGGCTCTGCAGCCCGGTGGCACCGATCCCGTCGTCGTTGGTGAGAAGAACGCGCATCCCGTCGATTCTAGGTGCCCCGGCAGGCGACCCCCGACACCTGGGCCGACACCCCGCCTTCGGCGATACTGCCGCCGGTGACCACCGTCCGCCTGGACATCGAATACGACGGGACCGCCTTCCGCGGCTGGGCGCGCCAGCCGGAGCTGCGGACCGTGCAGGGGGTGCTCGAGGCGGCGCTGGCGCAGGTGCTGCGCGGGGAGATCCTGCTGACCGTGGCGGGCCGCACCGACACCGGCGTCCACGCCCTGGGACAGGTGGCGAGCTTCAAGACCGAGGTCCCGCTGCCGCCCGACCTGGCGCGCAACCTGAACGGCGTCACGCCCCACGACGTCGCCGTGCGCCGCGCGGAGGTGGTCGCCGACGGCTTCAACGCCCGCTTCGACGCCCGCTCGCGCTCCTACCTATACCGGGTGGCCACCGGCCCCGTGGAGAGCCCGTTCGAGCACGGCCGGGCGCTGTGGTGGCCGCACGAGGTCGACCGCGAGGCGCTCGACGCCTGCGCCGCCGCCCTCCTCGGCACCCACGACTTCACCGCCTTCACCCCGACCCAGACCGACCACGTCCGCTTCGACCGCGACGTCTTCGCCGCGTCATGGACCGACGAAGGCAAGATCCTCGCCTTCCGGATCACCGCCGACGCCTTCATGCGCAACATGGTCCGCGCCCTGGTCGGGACGATGCTGGGCGTGGCGAGCTCACGACGCACGGTCGAGAGCTTCGAAGCCCTGCTGGAGGGCCGTCCCCGCACCGAGGGCGGCGACACCGCCCCGCCCCACGCCCTCTACCTCGAGAGCGTCAGCTACGACTGAGCGGCGCGAGGCCGCCCACCGCTAGACCAGCTCGAGGTAGACCATCTCGGTCGAGTCGCTGCGACGCGGACCGAGCTTGACGATGCGGGTGTAGCCGCCGGGACGCTCCGAGTAACGCGGCGCGACCTCGTCGAACAGCTTGTGCACGATGAACTTGTCGTTGTGCAGCGCCGCGAGGGCCTGACGACGAGCGTGCAGGTCACCCCGTTTGGCGAGCGTGATCAGCTTCTCCACGTCGGGCTTGACCGCCTTGGCCTTGGCCTGGCTGGTTTCGATCCGCTCGTGCTCGATCAGCTGCTTGGACAGGTTCGAGAGCAGCGCTTTCCGTTCCGCGGAGTCACGACTCAACTTGTTGCGCTTCATGTTGTGACGCACTGTGTTTCTCCTCCGCCGCTCTCGTACCGGGTCCTAGATTAAATCTCTTTAGTCCTGCTGGAGATCGAGCCCGCGGGCATGCAGCGTCTCGATCACTTCCTCGATCGACTTGGAGCCGAAGTTCGGAATCGCGTTCAGTTCGGCGCGCGACTTGCGCACCAGGTCGCCTACCGTCTGCACGCCGGCCCGCTTCAGGCAGTTGTACGAACGGACGCCGAGTTCGAGCTCCTCGATCAGGATCTCGTCGAGGCCGTTGTTGGCGCCGCCGCCTTCGCCCGCGCCGTTCGAGGCGATGCCGTCGGCCGGCAGCGTCGCGACCGGTTCACGCGCGGTCAGTTCCTCGACCCGGTCGGCGTCGGTGAAGATCGCCAGGCTCTTGATCAGGATCTCGGAGGCCTCGCGGAGCGCGGCACCCGGCTCGATCGAGCCGTCGGTCTCGAGGTCGAGGTCGAGTTTGTCGAAGTCGGTGCGCTGTCCGACGCGGGCGCCGGAGACGGCGTAGGACGCGCGGCGGATCGGCGAGAAGATCGAGTCGATCGGGATGACGCCGATCGGCTGCTCGTCCGACTTGTTCTCTTCGGCGGGCGAGTAGCCACGGCCGCGGCCGATGGTCAGGTAGACCTCGAGTTTGGTTTTTTTCTCGAGCGTCGCGATCGGCGCCTCGGGGTTGAGGATCTCGACGCCGGAGGGCAGGTCGATGTCCTTCGCCTTCACCTCACCGGGGCCGGTCGCCACCAGCGGCGCCTCGACCTCGTCGGCATCGGTGTGCATGCGGACGACGAGGTCCTTCAGGTTCAGGACGATGTCGGTGACGTCCTCTTTGACGCCGGGGACGGTCGAGAACTCGTGCGCGACCCCCTCGATGCGGACGCTCGTGATCGCGGCGCCGCCCAGCGAGGACAGCAGGACGCGACGGAGGCTGTTGCCGAAGGTGTAGCCGAAACCCTTGTCGAGCGGCTCGATGGTGAACGTGCCGCGACGGTCGTCGACTTTCTCGGCGGTGATTCTGGGGACCTGGAAATCAGTGGTCATGAGTTCCTTACGTTGCTTCTTCTTGTCTGAATGCGTCTGACCCGGACTACTTGGAGTACAGCTCGACGATCAGCTGCTCCTGGACCGGCGCCGAGATCTCACTGCGCTCGGGGTAGCGCAGGACCTTGGCGGTCAGGGCGTCGTGGTCGGCCTGCAGCCAAGCAGGGACCGTCGAAACCAATTCCGTGGCGCGGCGGACCGTGTCGGCCGCGCTGGAGGTCGGTTTGATCGAGGTGATGTCCTCGGGACGCACCTGGTAAGAGGGGATGTCGACACGGCGACCGTTGATCAGCCAGTGGCCGTGGTTGATCAGCTGGCGGGCCTGGCGCCGCGAGGCGGCGAAGCCGAGGCGGACCAGCACGTTGTCGAAGCGGGACTCGAGCAGCCGGAGCAGGTTCTCGCCGGTGACACCCTCCTGGCGGGAGGCGTGTTCGTAGTAGGCGCGGAACTGTTTCTCGAGCACCTGGTAGTAGCGGCGGGTCTTCTGCTTCTCGCGCAGCTGCAGGCGGTACTCGCTCTGGCGCAGGCGGCCACGGCCATGATCGCCGGGCGGGTAGGAACGACGCTCGACACCGCACTTGTCGGTGAAGCAGCGCTCACCCTTGAGGAAGAGTTTCTGGCCCTCGCGACGGCACTGCTTGCACTGCGGGGAAGTATCGCGAGCCATTAGACGCGCCTCCGCTTCTTCGGCCGGCAGCCGTTATGGGCCTGCGGGCTCACGTCCTTCACGGTGGTGACGTCGAGGCCGGCGGCCTGCAGCGAGCGGATCGCGGTCTCACGGCCGGAGCCTGCGCCCTTGGCGAAGACTTCGACTTTTTCGAGGCCGTGTTCCATGCCTTTCTTGGCGGCGGCGTCAGCGGTCACCTGGGCGGCGAACGGAGTCGACTTGCGCGAGCCTTTGAAGCCCGCGGAGCCGGCCGACTCCCACGCGATCACGTTGCCGTCGGTGTCGGTCAGCGTGACGATCGTGTTGTTGAACGAAGTCTTGATGTGCGCCTGTCCAAAACTGATGTTCTTTTTGACGCGACGACCTTTGCGCCCTTTGGAGGCTTTTTTATCCGCCACTCTTCTCTCCTACCTAGGTTTCTTCTTGCCGGCGATGCTCAACCGCCGGGGGCCCTTGCGGCCGCGCGCGTTGGTCTTCGTGCGCTGGCCGCGGACCGGCAGGCCGCGGCGGTGACGCAGACCGCGGTAGGCGCCGATCTCCATCAGCCGTTTGATGTTCTGCGAGCGTTCGCGCCGGAGGTCACCCTCGACCTCGTTGTTCTCGACCGCGTCGCGCAGTTTGATGGTCTCGTCCTCGGTGAGATCCTTGCCCTGGATGCCGGGGTCGATCCCGGTGTCCTTGAGGATCTGCAGCGCGGTCGACTGACCGATGCCGAAGATGTAGGTGAGCCCGATTTCGATCCGCTTGTTGTCGGGGATGTTGACCCCGGCGATACGTGCCATCTGCTTAGCCCTGACGCTGCTTGTGTCGGGGGTTTGAGCAGATAACGAGAACCGCACCATTGCGGCGGATTACCTTGCACTTCTCGCACATCGGCTTAACGGACGCTCGAACCTTCATCGCTCCGGTTTCCTCTCGAATACAGGGTCCCTCCACGTCCCATGAGTCGGACGGCAGGGTGAAACATGGCCCAATGGGCCGACCAGGAAAGATAGCAGGGGACGGTTCCTGGCCGCAACTTGGCCCCGACCGGCCCTTCATGGCAGGATGTGCCGGTGCCGCGGCGCCCAGACCAGGATACCTTCGACGCGGTCGACGCCTTCGTCGAATCTACTCTCTTCGCCCTGCCGGACCCGGCGCTCGAAGCCGCCCAGGCCGACGCCGACGCCGCGGGCCTCCCCCAGATCCAGGTCACGCCGGCGCAGTCGCGCCTGCTCGAGATCCTGATCCGGGCGATCGGCGCGCAGCGGATCCTCGAGTTCGGCACCCTCGCCGGCTACTCGACCATCGCGATGGCCCGCTGCCTCCCCGAGGAGGGCCTGCTGACGACGCTCGAGTTCGACCCCGCCCACGCCGAGGTCGCCTGGACCAACATCGAACGCGCCGGCGTCGCCGACCTGGTCGACCTACGCGTCGGAGCCGCGCTCGAGACCCTCCCCCTCCTCGCCTCCGAAGGCTGCGGCCCCTTCGACTTCGTCTTCATCGACGCCGACAAGATCAACACCCCCGCCTACTTCGCCTGGGCCCTCGACCGCACCCGCAAGGGCGGCCTGATCTTCGCCGACAACGTCGTCCGCGGCGGCGGCATCGCCGAGCCGGACGGCGACGCGGACTCCGAGGCCCAACGCACCTTCCACGAGTACCTCGCCGAAGAGCCCCGCGTCTCCGCGACGACGATCCAGACCGTCGCCGCCAAGGGCTACGACGGCTTCACCCTCGCCGTAGTCCTCTAGCGCCGGCCAGGCGCTCGGCCGGTCACGAAGCTGCCAGCAGTTCCGGCAGTTCCGCCATCGACCCGAACGTCCGCGCGCCCTCGCCAGCAAGCTGCTCCTCATTGCCGCCGCCGGCGTAACCGAGCGCCGACATCCCGGCGGCCCTGGCGGCGATCACGCCGAACGGACTGTCCTCGACCACGACGCACCGCTCCGGCGGCGTCGCCATCGACGACGCGGCGTGGAGAAAAAGGTCGGGAGCCGGCTTGCCGCGACCCACTTCGTCGGCCGAATGGATCCGTCCGGCGAAGCGATCCCAAAGTCCGGTGAGCCCGAGCGTGAACCTCATCTTCTCCTGGCTACCGCTCGACGCGACGCAGGTGGGCAGGTCGATCTCATCCAGCGCCTCGACGACACCCGGGACGGGTCGCAGTTCCCGCTCGAACGCCTCCCGCACCGCGCGATCGAGCCCGTCAACCCATCCCGCCGGGACCGGCCGACCGAGCCGTTCGCCGAGGATCCGCAGCGTCCCTGGCCGTCCCAGCCCGAGGAAGTCGCGAACGCAGTCCTCATAACTCATCTCGAGCCCGAGGTCCGTAATCCAATCCGCCTGGATCCGCAGCGAGATCCGATCACTGTCGACCAACACCCCGTCGCAGTCGAAGATCACCAGCCCGACCATGCCGAGAACTAAGTGCCGGAGTCCGAGCGCCCGTAGCGGTCTTCGAGCCGCACGACGTCATCGAGCTGAGGGGTCGATACCTCGATGACCACCGAGTCCTCGATCGCCTCGATCGAGTGGACGACGCCGGGCTCCACGCGCCAGGCGAAACCTGGACCCACCTCCTCCTCACGTAGGTCCTCGGCACTCGTCCCGCGCAACAGCCGCAGACGCCCCGAAAGCACGTAGGAGGACTCGTCCTTCTCCCGGTGGAACTGCAGCGAGAGACGATGGCCGGCGTTGACGTAGAGCAGCTTCCCCGCATAGGTATCCGCCTGCGCCCACCACAACTCGTGGCCCCACGGCTTCTCGACCCGTCGCGGCTCGCGATCCCTCACCCGCGGATCGTATCCCCGACGCCCCCCGGTGAG
>DAIQOT010000048.1:0-19763 GCA_036787695.1 Solirubrobacterales bacterium
CCGCGTCTCTGCCTTTGTCGACGGGCCGAAAAGCCCTGACATAGAGGACTTTTCGGCCCGTCAACCTGCGGTTAGGAGGCCAGGTCGCGCTGGGTGAGGCGGTAGATGCCGACTCCGAGGGATATGCCGATCCAGAGGGCCAGGGCGACCAGGCCTTGGGCCCATTGGTGGCCGGTCATCACTTCGGTGGTCAGAGGTTCGAGGGCTTCGGCGGTGTTGACCCAGTCGATGACGCCGGTCAGGGCGTGGATCGAGCCGATCGCGGCGAGCGCGACCGGGAGGACGAAGTAGAGGACGATCGCGGGGGCCGTGGTCTGTAGGGCGGCGCCGAAACCGATCCCGATCACCATCGCCGTCACCACGTAGACGATGTCCTGGAGCAGCAGGCCGACCGGCAGCGACCAGACGTTCGGGACGTCGGTCGAGGCGATCGCGGTGCCGAGGAGCGAGAACACCAGCGCCACCGCCGTCGCCGCCAGCGCCAGGACGCAGCCGGCGAGAACCTTCGCCGCGAGCAGCCGGGTGCGGTTGGGGACGAGCGCGAAGCTGATCAGGGCGGTGCGCTGCGACCACTCCGAGGTGACTACGAGGATGCCGACGACCGGCAGCAGGATCCCGGCCGGCTGCAACCCGTTGGAGAGGATGTGACGGAGGGTGCGCTGATCTTCGTGGGCGAACAGGGCGGTGATGAAGACCGCGACGAGGGTCAGCGCCGCCACCGCGATCAGCAGCCAGAAGCCGCTGCGGGTGTCGACCATCTTGCGCAGCTCGACCTTGGTCAGGCGTGACAGGCTCGGCCGGTCGTCACGGCCCGCCGCCGTCGGCATCGCGATCGCGTCGGCGCTCATTTCTGGACCTCCTCTTTCTCATGGGTCTCACCGCTGGTGAGGTCGAAGAACAACTGCTCGAGGCCGGCGTCGCCGGCGGGCGCCAGATGGACCAGCGCGACGCCGCCCTTCTGCGCCGCGGCCCCGACCGCGCGCGGCTCGGCGTCGACCAGGTAGCCGCCGCCTTCTGCCGTCCGCGCCGTCAGGTCCGCGTCGGCGAGCGCCTTGCCCAGCGCCGCGTCGTCGTCGGCTTGGACCTGCGTCCCGGTGTGCGAGAGCAGTTCGTCGCGGCTCCCCTCGGCGACGATCCGGCCGCCGCCGATGATCACCAGCCGGTCGGCGATCACGTCGACCTCGTGCAGCAGGTGCGAGGAGAGCAGCACGGTGCCGCCGCGCTCGGCGAAATCGCGCAGCAGGCCGCGCATCCAACGCATCCCCTCGGGGTCGAGCCCGTTTGCGGGCTCGTCGAGGATCAGCACCTCCGGTTCGCCGATCAGCGCGTTGGCGATCCCCAGCCGCTGGCGCATCCCCAGCGAGTACTGGCGCACCCGTTTACGCGCCGCCGATTTCTCCAGCCCGACCAGGTCGAGCAGCTCGTCGACGCGGGTCTCCTCGACCCCCATCGTCTGCGCCGACAGCGCCAGCGCCTCGCGCCCGCGCCGGCCGGCGTGCTGGGCGGAGGCGTCGAGCAGGACGCCGACCCGGCGCCCGGGGTTGGGCAGCTCGCGATAGGCCCCGCCGAGGACCGCGGCGCGGCCCGAGTCGGCGCGGGCGAACCCGCAGATCATCCGCATCGTGGTCGTCTTCCCCGCCCCGTTGGGGCCGAGGAAGCCGGTCACGGTGCCCGGCTCGCAGCGGAAGGAGACGTCGCTGACGACGGCCCTCCCGCCGAATCTCTTGGTCAACTTCTCGGCTTCGATCATTCCCGCAGCATTCCCCTCCCTCGCGGCCCCCGCATCCGCCGCAAGTCTCATCTTCGCCCCGCCTTAGGTCGGCGGCCGACCCCTACTTTGGTACCGGGTTCGGACCGGTCCCCGGCCCTACGCTGTGAACGTGGCCGCGGTCGAGATGAAGCGAGGGATGGAGCCGGCGCGCTGGCAGCGGCGACTGCTGCCCGGCTCGATGGTCGACGGGCCGGGCGCCGGGCGCAGCCTCCGCGACTGGGCCGTCGACGCGCTGGTGACGGTCGTCGCGCTGGGGCTCGGCGTGCTCGCGATGCACGACACCTGGCACCAGCACGGGCTTGCCCTCCGGGTCGTCGACATCGTCCTCGGGGTCGCCTCGACGGTCGCGCTCTGGGACCGTCGCCGCCATCCGGTCGGCGTCGCCGCCCTCGTCATCCCCGCCTCGGCGATCTCGGCGCTCGCCGGAGGCGCGGGGCTGGTCGTCCTCTTCAACTCGGCGATCCGCTGCGGTCGCCGTGAGCTCGCCTGGATCACGCTCGCCTCCGTCGCCTCCCTGATCGTCTACTCGCTGATCTACGCGGCGAACGGCCCCGACCTCCGCGACGACGTGCTGCTCGGCCTGCTGATGTTCGGATTCGCGATCGGCTGGGGGCTCTTCGTGCGGGTGCGGCGCGACCTCGTCGACTCGCTGCGCGAGCGCAACGCGCGGCTCGAGGAAGAGGGCCGGCTGCGGGCCGATCAGGCGCGGGCGGCGGAGCGGGAGCGGATCGCGCGCGAGATGCACGACGTCCTCGCCCACCGGATCTCGCTGCTCAGCCTGCACGCCGGGGCGCTCGAATATCGGCCCGACGCGCCGCCGGAGGAGATCGCCGCGACCGCGGGCGTCGTCCGCGAGGCCGCCGCCGAGGCGCTGGAGGAGCTGCGCGACGTGATCGGGGTGCTGCGCGAGGGGACCGAGGGCGAGTCGCGGCCACCGCAGCCGACGCTCGCCGACCTGCCCGCGCTGATCGAGGAGTCGCGGGCGGCGGGGATGCGGATCGAGGCCGACCTCGAACTTCCCGAGGCGGGCGGCAGCATCGGCCGAACCGCTTACCGGGTCGTCCAGGAGGGGCTGACGAACGCCCGTAAGCACGCCCCGGGCGTCCTGGTGCGGGTGACGGTCACGACATCGGCGGAGGCGCTGAGGATCGAGATCCGCAACCCCGCCCCGTTGTCGCCGCCGCCCGCCGCGACGCTCCCGGGCGCCGGCAGCGGGCTGATCGGCCTCGGCGAGCGGGTCCAGCTGGCGAACGGCGAGCTGAGCCACGGATGGGACGCGGGCGGGTTCGCCCTCGTCGCGACGCTGCCCTTGGACGGCGCGCCGTGATCCGCCTGATGCTGGTCGACGACGATCCGCTGGTCCGCTCGGGGCTGCGGATGCTGCTCGGCGGCGCCGACACGATCGAGGTGGTGGCGGAGGTCGACGACGGCGACGGCGTCCTCGCGGCGGTCGACCGCCACCGCCCCGACGTCGTCCTCATGGACGTCCGCATGCCGCGGCTCGACGGGGTCTCCGCCGCCGCCCTCCTCGCCCGCCAGCCGACCCCGCCCGCGGTCCTGATGCTGACCACCTTCGACGCCGACGACCTGGTCCTGCGGGCGCTCCGCGCGGGCGCAGCCGGCTTCCTGCTGAAGGACACGCCGCCGGCCGAGATCGTCCGCGCGATCGAGCTGGTCGCCGCCGGCGACTCGATGCTCTCCCCCGCCGTCACCCGCAGGCTGATCGACCTCGTCGCCCGCGAGCCCGACGCGGGCACCCCGCCGGCCGACGCCGCCCGCCTGCTCGCCGAGCTCAGCCCGCGGGAGCTCGAGGTCGCCCGGGCGGTCGGCCGCGGCCTCTCCAACGCCGACATCTCCGCCGAGCTCCACCTGAGCGTCGCCACCGTCAAGGCGCACGTCTCCCGGCTCTTCGAAAAGCTCGGGGTCGAGAACCGGGTGCAGGTGGCGCTGCTGGTCCGCGACGGCGCCTAGGCGTGGCGCCGCGTCGCCATAGGCGGCCGGCACCCCTCCCTAGGGCGTGGTCGGTTCGAGCCCGATCACGGTGTAGTAGCCGACCAGGATCAGGCGGCGGCCGTCGGAGATCATCGGCGTGTAGCCCGCCTCGTCGATCTTGAAGTCCCGCTTGTGGGTGCGGACGTCGATGCCGATCGTCTTCTTCGTCTGGAAGCTGGAGACGTAGACGGTGTGGCCGATCACGGTCGCCGTCCCCGGCACCGGGCCGCCGACGTCGTAGGTCCACTCGACCTTGCCGGTGCGCGCGTTCAGCGCGTAGAAGGTGCCGTTTTCGGCGCCGATGTAGACGGTCGGCGGCGTCCCCGGGACCTGGGCGACGGCGGGCGAGCCGTAGACGGCGGCCCCGGTCGGGAAGGCCCAGCGGACCTTGCCGGTCCCCTCGTCGAAGGCGTAGACGGTGCCGTCGTCGCGGGCCGCGTAGACGTTGCCGAAGGCGATCGCCGGCGAGGAGAAGAAGCCACCCTTACCGTAGGGCGCGACCTTGCTCGTGTTGGTCTTCCAGACCGGTTTGCCGGTATCCGCGTTGAGCGCGAACATCGAGCTCTGGTAATCGGCGACGAAGACGTTGCCGGCGTCGTAGGAGGGGCTCGCTTTGATCGCCCCCGGCGCCTTGAACTTCCAGACCGGGTGGCCGTCGCCGGCGTCGATCGCGAGGACTTCGGCGGTGTCGGTGCCGAGGTAGAGGTTGCCGTCGACGGGCAGCGGCGAGGATTCGAGGTGGGCGTGCAGATGGTCCTTCCAGATCACCTTGCCGGTCTTCCCGTCGCCCGCGGCGAGGGTGCCGTCGAGGAAGGCGCCGTAGACGTCGCCGCGGTAGTAGGCGGGGCCGGTGACGATCGACTGGTGACCCTTGTTCTTCGGGTCGAGCGCGAGTTCGCCGATCACCTTGCGATCGCCGAGCTGGATCGCTTTGCCGTTGCCGTACTTGTTGATCGCGTAGGCGACGCCCCCGCCGATCGCGGGCGGGAACTCGATCAGCGCGTGGGTGTTGATCGACCAGGCCTGCTTCAGCGGCGGGTCGAGCGGACGGTCGACGATGCCGCGGTTGGCGGGCAGGTAGTGGGTGCGCTGGGGGATGCGGCCGAAGAAGGGCCAGTCGCTGTAGCCGGGTTCAAGCGTCTTCGCGGGGATGACCTTGGGCGCCCCTGCGCCGGAGGTCGATTCGCCGCCGGTAGTCGGTTCGCCGGCGCCGCTCGTGGCCTTGGTGGACGAACCCGTCGAGGCCGAGCCGCCGCTCGACGAGGAGCCACCCCCACACCCGGCGACGAGCAGGACGAGGAGCGCGGCGAGAGTGAGCAGCGCCAGGGAGCGCCGCATCGAGAACTTGGTGATCACGGCGTCTGTATCGGCGGGTCGATCGCCTCTCCTGAGCATCGATTCTTCGTCCACTCCCCAGTATTTGGGATGCGAGACGGGCAAGCTCCCTCTGATGGGGGAAACTCGCCTTGCGCCCGAACCGGATCTGATGGCGACCAAGCTCGGTCGCGAGCGGATGGTGGAAGCGGTGCGCTCGCTCTACAGCGCGGTCGACATCCTCGACCCGCCGCGGATGGAGGAGCACTGGATCGTCATCCCGGCCGATCCGTCCCTGGTCTACATCGGGCTGCAGCGGGCGGTGCCGGACTGGTTCGAACTCTTCGTGGTGGCGCGGCAGGACGGCCATCGGGGTGAGCCGCCGGAGTGACGATCTCGCCGTAAACGGTGGTCGCTCCCTCGGCGTGGAGGCGGGCGACGAAGGCGGCCGCGACCGCGTCGCGATCGTCCTGGGAGAGGCGGTGGTCGGGCAGTCCGGCGAGGCCGAGGTCGGCAAGCGCGGCGGCCGACCACTCCGAGCGCGGGACCTTCCCCCGCGGCCCCGCCCAGATCGTCCAGGCGGCGGTCGGGAAGGTCTCGACGAGGCGGTCGGTGGCGACGCCGGCGGACTCGAGCGCCGCGTAGAGCTCGAGCCCGTGCTCGACCCACTCGTAGTAGGGGTTGCCGGCGAGCCGCGAGCGCTCCGGCGTCCAGCGGATGCCGCAGACGGCGCGGGCGAGCTCCCGCTCGTCGGCGCGCGAGGAGGCGCCGGGCGGCGCACAGGTCCGCGGGCTGTCGAGGGCGACGACGGCCGGGGCGAGGAGGACGACCCAGGCGACAGCGGCATCGACGTCCGCGAGCCGCTCCGGCCCGGCGACGATCTCGGACCCGCGCACCGCGCACCCGTGGAATCCCTTGCGCCGCCCGCCGACGTCGATGCCGACCCCGATCACTTCGTCGCCGCCCGCGGTCACGCCACCGCCCGTCGTCACGCCCCGGTCCCGGCCTGCCTGTCGCCTGGCCGCCGCCCGCGAGTGCGTTCGCACTTTCCCGCGGATACCGCGGGTTTCTGCGAACTCATCGGGCGGTCAGGTCGAGCGCCATCAGGTGGTCGTCGACGTAGTCGCCTTCGAGGAGGAAGGCGCCGCGCAAGGTGCCCTCGATCTCGAAGCCGCGGCTCTCATAGAGCCGCCGGGCGCCGTCGTTGCGACCGAGGACGCGGAGGGTCAATTTCCGCCGTCGTTCGTTCCGCGCCCGCTCGATGCCGGCGTCGAGCAGCGCTCCTCCGAGCCCCTCCCCCTGGCGCGCCGGGTCGACCGCCAGCCCTTTCACTTCGAGCACGTGACGGGACGAATCGAGCTTGGTCCAGGCGCCGAGGATCAAGTAGCCCGCCAGCCCCTCCCCCGCCTCGGCGACGATCACGTTCTCGGCGCCGAAGTCCCCGAGCAGGTCCCGCTCTCCGTCCGGCGGCGGCCCGGGCGTCACCCGCGGCGACCAGGTGGCGAGGTCGATCCGCCGGATCTCCTCCCGGTCCTCGGCGCGCGCGGTCCTCAGTTCGGCCATCCGGCGATCTTGCCGGAAGCTCGCCGCCGGCTCAGCCCGACGCGCGTCCCGACCTACGTGTACTTGGACGGTTCCTGGCGGCAGTAACGGAACTCGAACGGCAGCACCTGCACGTTCGCTTTGTTCGCGTTCTGGGCGATTTTGGAGGTGATGTGCTCGGCGCCGGCCTTGTCGCCGGAGTTCAGCTTGCGACCCGCGGTGGCGAAGAGCTCGGCCTCGATCTTCAGGTAGGAGAGCCATTTGCCGAGCCGCGCTTCGTCGGCGACGGGCTGCGGCAGCGCTTCGAGTTGCTTCAGCGCGCCGGACTGCTGCTTGGAGGCCTGCGCGAACTTCGCCGCCGCCGGCTTCAATTTGCCCGTCTTCACTTCCTTGCGGACGTTGGCGAGGATCCGTTCGTTTTCCTTCGCGCTCGTCTTGCAGATCGGTTCGGCCGCGGCCTTGTATTCGTCCCGGCTCACTTCGGCCGCGAAAGCGCTCGCCGCCAAGGCCATGGCGACGACCAGCGATCCGACAACGGTGGCAATGGTTCGCATCGGCAAATCCCCCTACCTATATCGACGCAGACTCCCTGCGCCGAAGATATCCGCTCGGCCGTCCCGGCGCGAACCGAAGCGGCTTCGGGCCTCGGGTCAGCCGACCGGCTGCATGTTCGTTTCGAGCCAGTCGAAGACGCGTTCGTTGCGGAGCTGCGGGGCCATCGGCTCGCAATGGAGCTCGGCGCCCTCCTCGATCGTGAACTTGAGCAGTTTCTTCTTCGTCTTCAGCAACTTGAAGAGCTGCTCGGACTGGCCCGGGAAGAACTGCTCGAGCTCGGGGGCGCAGACAGCGGTCGGCGCCTCGATCTTGGCGGCGACATCCGGGGTGAGGCGGAACTGGCTGGCGAGGGTCATCTTGTCGAAGCCGTCGACGTTGCCGTAGATCTCGGCGCGCTTGTCGAAGCCGAAGCGTTCGTTGGCGCTCAGCTGGCTCGGGATCTCGTCCCAGATGTGGTTGAAGGCGTTGCGATCGCCGGCTTCGAAGACCTCGATGACTTCCTTCGGCAGCCCGCTGGTCCAGCTGTAGAAGGCGTCGACGACGCCGGGGTCGGTGACGAGGCCGGCGAGGCGGTGCTCGAAGGCGGCGGCGCGCGGGGTCAGGTAGCCGCCGAAGCTCGAGCCGGTCAGGCAGATCCGCCGCTTGTCGACCTCGGGCCGGGCGCGGAGGAAGTCGACGACCGGGGTGATCACGCGCTCCCAGTCGGGGATGAAGGGGCGGTTGTGGAGGAAGAGGTTGCCGCCCTGGCCGGGGCCTTCGAAGATCAGCGCGTTCCAACCACGTTCGAGCGCGGCGGCGCCACCGGTGACGTAGACGTCGACGTTCTGATCGTCGCTGCCGTTGTTGATGATCACCGTCGGTCGCTTGCCCTTGCCGCCGGGGGTGAGCAGCCAGCCGGGCAGGTGGTAGCCGTCGAAGGGGATCTTCACCGCCTGCGCGGCCGGTTCGAGGAGCGCCATCGCCCGCGCCCAGGAGGCCTCCATCTCGCTGTAGGCGCGGCCCTCGTGCGCGCGGGTCGGCTCCTTGGTCGCGAGCACGTAGAAGAGCGCCACGTCGATGTACATCGCCGAGCGCAGGTAGTTGGAGCGGGCGCTGGCGAGGCGGCCCGACTTGCGGTCCTCGTCGCCGCGGTGGCGGGCCTGGCGGCCGAGCCGCAGGAACTCGTCGTAGACGGCCGAGAGCCGTTCCTTCTTGCCCTTGATGCGGTCGAAGGCGGCGAGGACTTCGCCGACCTCCGAGGCGCCGTAGGCGGAGGCCGCGACGACCGAGAGCACCTCGTAGTTCAGCGCCGGTTCCTTGAAGAAGGTGCTCGAGGGGAAGGTGCGCGACTTGGTCGCGTCGCCGGGCTCGGTCGCGCGGGCGAAGGGGACGCGGGAGAGCGATGCGGCGGCGCCCGCGGCGGCGGCACCGGCGAGCAGGCCGCGGCGGCTGAGCGCGCGGGTCGAGGCGGGCTGGTCGTTCGTCGGCTCGGAGCCGTCCGCGGAGGAAGTCGTCATGCCCAGGTAGTCGGCGCGGGCTCCCGCGAGCTTTAACCGTCCGCGCCCGCCGCCCATGCGAGCGCTCGACGCTCGAGCGCGGCGACATAGGAATCCTTGCCCGCTATGTAGGCGAGGCGGTCGCCAGGCGCGCGAGCGACGGGCCCGCGCTTGAGCTCCGCGTACGCGACGACCTCGTCGGGATGGGCGCGGAGGTAGTCGCGCACCGCGAGGTGGCGACGCTCGTCCTCAGACCCCGCCGCGCAGACGTGAAGGTGGTGCGTCCGCGGCCGCGCCGCGGGCAATCCGAAGAAGTGGAAGTCGGGCGACGCGGGATCAGGGGCGAACAGATACCCGAGCCCCTCCAGCGCCCCCACATATAAGGAGCGCGCGTCGACATCGGCGACCGAGAGCTGCAGGTCGATGATCGGCTTCGCCGCCAACCCCGGCACCGCGGTCGACCCCACGTGGTCGATCCGCACCGCCACCTCCCCCATCGCCCCCGCGATCCGACCAATCTCCGCCTCCGCCATCTCCGGCCACGCCGGGTCGTACTCGACGATCCGCACCGCCGGGTCGAACCGCTCGTCAAGCGATGGATGACGCGCGTCGCCCACAACCGCATGGTGACGATCCGCCAGTGATCGCTGCGCCCGAGCCGAAGAAAAAGGGACGAAGTGAGTGGTCCGTGACGAAGACCCATGGAACGTCACGGCTCATCCGGCCCTCCCGCCGGTGAGTTCGCACTTTCCTACGCATAGCGTGGGTTTCTGCGAACTCATCGCCGGCGGCGGCGCGAGAAGCGGCCGAACGGTGACGGAAGTGTGGAGTTCGTCCCGAGCCCTATCCCTCGACCAGTTGGGCGACGCCGGCGGCGATGCGTTTGCGGTGGGCGGTGGCGGCGCGGGTGTCGGGGGCCAGGGTGAGGCCCGTTTGGCAGAAGGCGAGGACGAACTCGAGGAGGGCCTCGGCGGTGATCGTGGTGGGGAGCTTGCCTTCTTTTTGGGCACGGGCGAGGGCCTTGACCTTGTGGGACTGGGCGGCCTGGGCGACGTCGGATTTGGCGCCGATGCCGTCGCGTTCGAGGCGGTCCCAGTCGGCCAGGCGCATCAGCTCGGGGTGCGAAAGGCGGTGGTCGTAGAGGCGGGTGGCGTAGCCGGGCAGGTCGTCGACGTCGATCGGGACCTGGTCGATGTGGCTCGTCACCGCGGCGTCGAAGACCGCGTCGAAGAGGCCATCTTTGTTGCCGAAGTAGGCGTAGATCAGGGACTTGTTGGCGCCTGCGGCCGCGGCGATGCGGTCGACGCGCGCGCCGGCGATCCCGTGGGCGGCGAACTCGGCGGTCGCCGCGTCGAGGATGCGGCGCTTGGTCGCCTCGGCGTCGCGCTTCTTCGCTTTCGCCGTCTCGCCCTCGCGCACCTTGGTCGTCGCAGTCGGGGTCGCCATACCGTCGATGTTACAAGCCGCACATAACCAACCATCCGGTTAGTTGCTACGCTCGGCAAGCATCTAACTATCCAGTTGGTTAGGAGAACCCATGAGCGCCACGCCTTCGATCGCCCCCGCCCCCGCGGGACCCACCCACACCGTCCACGGCTACGCCGCGTTGGAGCGCGACGCGCCGATCACCCCCTTCGACTTCGAGCAGCGCGAGCCGCGGCCCGAGGACGTCGCCTTCGACGTCCTCTTCTGCGGCATCTGCCACACCGACCTCCACTCGGTCGGTCCCTGGGGCCAGGAATTCCCGATCGTGCCCGGCCACGAGATGGTCGGCCGCGTCACCGGCTTCGGCGACCAGGTGACCGGCCTCGAGGTCGGCGACATCGTCGCGGTCAGCGTCATCGTCGACTCCTGCGGCGAGTGCGAGGCCTGCCGCGACAACACCGAGATCTACTGCGAGAACGGGCCGACCAACACCTACGACGGCCTCGACCGGATCGACGGCAGCCGCACCCGCGGCGGCTACGCCGAGTCGCTCGTCGCCCACCAGCGCTTCGTCCACCCCGTCCCCGACGGGCTCGACCTGGCCGGCACCGCGCCGCTCCTCTGCGCCGGCGTCACCGTCTGGTCGCCGCTGCGCCACTGGCAGATCGGCCCCGACAGCAAGGTGGGCGTCGTCGGCATCGGCGGCCTCGGCCACCTCGGCGTCAAGTTCGCCCACGCGCTCGGCGCCCACGTCGTCGCCTTCACCACCTCGCCGAGCAAGCGCGACACGATCCTCGCCCTCGGCGCCGACGAGGTCGTCGTCTCAACCGACGCCGAGCAGATGGCCGCCCACAACCGCAGCCTCGATTTCGTACTCGACACCGTCTCGACCGGCTACCCGATGACGCCGCTGATGGAGACGCTGAAGCTGAACGGCACGCTCTGCTCGGTCGGCATCCCCGAGGAATTCGAGGTCAGCCCGCTGATCATGGCCTCGCGCCGGCTCAGCCTCGCCAGCTCCGGCGCCGGCGGCACCGACGACGTCCGCGAGATGCTCGCCTTCTGCGCCGAGCACGACATCGTCGCCGAGGTCGAGACGGTCGGGCCCGATCAGATCAATCAGGCCTTCGACCGCCTCGCCCGTAACGACGTCCGCTACCGCTTCGTCATCGACATGGGGGCCGCGCCTACTTCAGCGTGACCTTCACCGTCTTGGTCGTCTTCGCGCCGTCGGTTGCGACGAAGGCGACCTTGACGGTCACTTTCACCTTGCCCTTGGCGGCGAGGGTCTGCTTCTCGGCCCCCTTGAGGGTGATCGGGAGCGTCACCGTCCCGGCCTTGGTGACCTTGACCACGACCGTCTTCAGGCCGGGGCCGCTGATCGTCGCCTTGCCCGGGCCGGAGACCTGGACCTTCAGCGTCCCGTTGCCCTTGCCGGTCATGTGGACCGACCCGACGAGCTTCACCGTCGGCTTCGGGGTGGTGGACTTCGGCGGGGCCGGGGTCGTGGTCGGCGGGGCCGTCGTCGTGCCGCCCCCGTTGTCGCCGCCGCCGGTCGAGCCGGTTCCGGTCGTTCCGCCACCGGTTTCGGTCGTCCCGCCACTGCCGCCACCTTCGGTCGGGCCGCCACCGCCAATCGTTTCGAGCTTGCCTTCGCCGGCGATCTTCAGTGCTTCGAAGCCGACTTCGCCCGGGTTGCAGTCGTAGGGCTTGTAGAAGGCGCTGCCTTCGACGCAGCGGAACATGCTCTGGTTGGTCTCGCTCGGCGCCCCGGAGACGGACGGGTTGGCCGCCCGCATGAATTCCGGACCCAGCTGCCGTGCTTTCAGGCCCTGTTCGAGCGCGTAGGCATCGGCGAGCAACGTCGCCTCGCTTTCTTTGGTGCCGATCAGGTCGACCGCGATCGGGTCACCGCCGGTGGAGCTGTCCCGCAGGCCGAACCCGGCCGGCAGGGTGATCACCGGGTAGCCGGCGCGATCGGCGATCGCCACCAGCGAGCTGCCCTGCGGCACCATGATCGCCGAGTTGGCACCGGCGGCGAGCATCGTGTCGATCACCGCCTGGTCATCGGCCTTGCCTTTGGCGAGTTCCGCTTCGTAGGTGGCTTTGGTCGCCGTCAGGTCGACTGCCTGGGCGGCGGTCAGGCCGGCCTCGCCGAACTTCAGACCCTCGACCGGATTCGCTTCGTTGTAGGCGATGATCTGCGCCAGCGACGATTCGGAGGCCGGTTTCGGCTCTTTGGCGAGGTATTCGGCGAGCCCGGATTTGAATTCGTACGGGATCACGCCGGCCGCCGTGGTGGCCGTCCCGGGAGTGACCCTGCTGTAGGTCGCGCCGACGTTGTTGAGCTGATTCTCGGCGGCGACGTAGACCTGTTCGGCGGCCGACCGTTTCGACGGTTCGGCGGTCGCGACGACGGCGATGTTCTTGTTCACCAGCGCCGTGGTTTTCAGGCCGGCCGTGTATTTGCCCGCCGCACCCGATTCGCCGAGGAGCATTTCGAGCTCGCTCGCGGCGTCTTTGACGGTCTGGGCGATCGGCCCCGGCGCGTCCTGGGATTTGGCCACCGGCAGCACCCCTTCGGTGCTGACCAGGCCGACGGTCGGCTTCAGCGCCACCAGCCCGGCGTTGCCGGCCGGAGTGAGCATCTGCGCGCCGCCTTCGGTCGAGGACGTCTCCATCCCGACCGCCAGCGGCGAGAGGCCCATCGAGACCGCCGCCGCCGAGCCCGCCGAGGAGCCGCCCGGCGATTTGTTGGTGTCGGACGGGAGCAGCACCTGGCCGCCGAGCGAGGAGTAGCCCTGCGGCATGTTGGCGCCTTCCATCGCCCCGTCGAACTCGCCGACGTTGGTGTCGCCGAGGACGATCGCCCCCTGTTCTTCGAGGTTTTTCACCAGCGTGGCGCTGGTCGTCGGGACGTTGTCCTGGAGGGCGATCGAGCCGGCGCTGGTCGCCAGGCCTTTGACGTCGATCGAGTCGTCGACGACCACCGGGATCCCGTCGAGGACGCCTTTCGAGCGACCGCGGCTACGCCGTTTGTCGCTTTCGGCCGCCGCCGCGATCGCGCCGGGGGCCACCGCCCGCAGCGCCTGCACCGCGGGCCCGTTGTCGTTGGTCAGCGCCGCTCGGTAGAGCTCGGCCTTGACCAGTTCTTCGGAGGTCAGCGTCCCTTCTTCGAGCTTCGCCTCGAGTTCGGTCGCCGAGGTCGTTTCGAGCGAGAACGGCAGCACCGTCTTCTGCCCGCCCAGCGTTTTCATCAGCGAGACGTAGTCGGGGTTGCAGTGGCCGCGGCCGGCGAACGGCTCCGGCGTCGCGGTGTGCGCGCAGCGGTAGGCGGACGGGTTCACGTCGGCCGCCGCTTCGCGCAGGTGCGTGCCCTGTTCGATCACGTAGGCGACGCCGATCAGGTTGTAGTCGTCGTAGGCACCGCCGTTGACGTCGACCGCCTGGTTGCGGCGCTGCGTTTTCGTGTAGCCCATCGGCACCGCGATCTCGGGATCGCCGGCCTGCGGCCCACTCGGGACCGAGCCGATCACGGCGATCACGGGACCGCCGCCGCCGCTCGGTTCATTCATCATTTTTTCGATCGCGGCGTGGTAGGCGACCTTCCGGATCGGCAGGTTTTCTTCGTAGGCTTTCTGGTTCGCGCCGCCGGGGGTGATTTCGGCCAGCGCCTCACTCGCGTGGGCCGAGTTGCCGTCCTTCGCGCCCTCCTGCGGGTTGGTGTTGTCGACCGCCACCTCTTCTTCGAGCGTCTTCACCGGGACGCCCGAGCCGAGGTGCTCGTAGTACTCGTTGATCGTCGCGTGGGCCTCGTAGCCGGAGGGCAGCGAGGGGATCGTCGCGACTTTGGTCGCTTCGTCGGGGACCATGGTCGCCCCGGCCGCTTCGAGCGCCGCTTTGGCGGTGAGGATCGCTTCGGAGGTGCCGTTGTAGCCGATCCGTTTGCCCTGGACGAAGTTCGGGTCCAGCGCTTTCGAGTAGTCCGGCAGTTCGGTGAACGGGGCCGGCTGGATGTCTTCGTTTTCCATGAAGTGCGGGCCCATCATGCCTTCGTACTCTTCGTTGGCTTCAGGGTCGGAGCCGGTCACCTCGGCGATCGACTGCAGAGTGATCGCCGCGTCGGAGACGGTCCGCACGATCGGGCCGGCGGTGTCCTGGGAGGCGTCGATCGGGGCGATCCCGTAGCCGGGGACGAGGCCGAGGGTCGGGCGCAGGCCGACGTCACCCTGGGAGGTCGAGGGGCTGATGATCGATCCCGAGGTTTCGGTGCCGATCGTCAGCGCGGCCAGCGCCGAGGAGGCGGCGGCGCCGGAGCCGGAGCTCGAGCCGCTCGGTCCCTGCGCCGCGTCGAGCGCGTTGAGGACCTGGCCGGTGAGGTTGCTGAACCCGGAGGGCTGGCTGCCGAAGCTGTTCGCCCACTCCGAGAGGCCGAGCTTGCCGAGCACGATCACGCCGTGGGCGCGGAGCTCTTTCGCCACGCCGGAGTCTTTTTCGGGGTAGGAGTCGCGCAGCGCCCAGTCGCCCGCCGAGGTGTACATGCCCTTCGCGTCGATGATGTCCTTGAGCAGGATCGGCAGGCCCATCGCCGGCCCGAGGTCCTCACCGAGCGCCCGCTCTTCGTCGGATTTCTCGGCTTCGGCGAGCGCGTACTTGTTGATCTGGGTGACCGCGTTGAGACCGGGGCCGGTCTTGTTCAGCGCTTCGATCCGTTCCAGATACGCTTCGGTCAGTTCGACCGAGGTGATTTCGCCGGCCTCGAGCATTTCCTCGGCTTCGAAGCCCGAGAGCGTGTCGAGGTCGAGGGCGGGCGCGGCGGACGCGCTCGCCGCGGCGAAGAGCATCGCCAGCAGGGCGAGGCCGAGGGCCAGCAGGGTCACGGCACGGCGGCCGTGGGACGGGACGGAAGCGAGCGGTGCGGTCAAGTCTCTCTCCAAGGACGTGGGGTATGGCAAGGACGCGCGGCGGGCAGCCGGGCGGCCCACGCAGGATTCCTTCGGCGAAAGGGCGCGCCGCTGTCCCGGTGGACAGATCGGAGGGGGTCCGGTTGTCCCGCGGTCCCAAGATCGGGGCGCGGCTCGACCCGAGGTCCACTTCCGGACGGCGGCGGCTCGACCGTCGGTCCACCAAACGATCGTCTGGCTCAGCGGTCCCTAGGATTCGGCGATGCGTTCCCGGCCGATCGACCCGCCCCAGTCCTCCGCCTCGTTCTCGGAGGCCTCCTTCAACCGGATGGCGGAGGCGCTCTTGGCGCGCGAGGGGTTCGCCGGGGTGGCGGCGATCGCGGCCGAGCTGGTCGGCGCGCGGGTCGAGATCCTGGTGCCGCGGCCGGGCTCGACCGGGTCCCACGGGACGGTCGCCGAACGCTTCGTCGCCGAGCTGGTCGCGGGTGGGCTGCCGCCGTGGCCGCCGGGGGTGACCGAGGTCGTGCCGATCGTCGTCGGCGGCGAGGTCCAGGGCGCGGTGGTGGTGAGCGGCGAGCTCGACGAGGGCGCCGACGAACACCTGCGTAGCGCGGCGCGGGCGGCGCTGACCGGGATCGCGATCCTCGACACCCGCGAGGAGGCGCGCCGCGACCAGGCCTCGGGGCTGATCGCCGACCTGCTCGCCGGGCGCCGCCTGCGGGCGGGCGAAGTCGCCGGGCGGGCGAGCCGGCTCGGCTGCGACCTCGACGCGGGCTTCGTCGCCCTGACCGTCGACGGGCGGGCCGAGCGCGGCGGCGGCGACGTCGCCGCGGTGGTCGCGACGATCCACGCCGACGCCGTGGTCGAGGTGGTCGGCGGGGTCGTCCACGCGCTCGTCCCAGGGCCCGCGGTCGACACCGCGCTGCTCGAGGAGCGCCTCGGCGGCGCCGTCCTGCGCGCCCACTCCTCCGCCTACGACGACCCCGCCGACGCCTTCCGCGCGCTCGACGAGGCGCGCGCCCTACTCGCCCTCGTGCGCGGCGCGGAGATCCCCAACACCGACCGGCAGACCTGGGAGACCCTGCGGGTCCTGCACGGCGCCTACTTCAGCGACCCGGCCCGGATGCGCGACTTCTCCGAGCGGACCGTCGGCACCCTGATCCGCCACGACGAGACCGAGGCGGGCCGCCTGCAGACCACCTTCTGGACCTACCAGAAGGCGAACTGCAACATGAACGTCGCCGCCGAACGGCTCGAGACCCACCGCCACACCGTCGCCAACCGACTGCGGCGGATCCGCGAGCTGACCGACCTCGACCCCCAGCGCGGCTACGACCGCGAACTGCTCGGCCTCGCCCTCCGCACCCACCTGGTGATCGAGAACTCCGAGACGCCCCCGGGTTGACGGGCCGAAAAGCGCTCTATATCAGCGCTTTTCGGGCCCACCAACCGTCGAGCTATTCCTTGCCGGCCGACTTCGAGACGAAGGTCGCGACCGACTTGATTTCCGCCGGCGAGAGCTTGCCTTTGAAGGAGGGCATTTTGTCGCCGCCGGTTTCGACCTGGGTCTGGACCGTTTTCTCGTCGGGCTTCAGTTCGTCGAGGTTCGGGCCGACCTGGCCGGTCGCTTCCGCCGCCGCCAGGGTGTGGCAGGTGGCGCAGTTGGTGGTGAAGATGTTCTCCCCACTCGCCGCGCCTTCGCCCGCTCCCTTGACGGGCGTCGCCAGCGGTGCCGGTTCTTCGGCGCCGAGGGCGAAGCCGAGCAGCGCCGCCTGGCCTTCCAGCGTCGCCGCGATCGCGACAAACTCTTTGCCTTCGTTTTCGTAGACGATCGGCGGGGCGTCGATGCTGAGCGATTCGTGTTCAAAGCTCCACACTTCTTTGCCGGTGCCGGCGTCGTAGCCGTGCAGCACGCCGGTCGAGTCGGGGACGAAGACGACGCCGCCGGCGCTGGTCGCCGTGCCGCCCGCGCATTCGGTCCCTGATTTGTCTTTGTCCTGCCAGGCGACTTTGTTGTTTTCGACGTTGAGGGCGGTCAGCCAGCCCTGCCTCGGCTCGGTCGCGCCTTCGCCTTCGCCGTTGGCGTAGAGCTGCGGGAACGTTTCGATCTCGCTCGTCTGTTTGACGCCGAAGCCCTTCAGTTTCGCCGCGTGGATCCCGACGTTGGCGCAGTAGTAGGTGTAGCCGGTGGACGGGTCGTAGGCCGACGGCGGCCAGTCGAGCGAGGTGCCGTTCCAGCCCGCCGTGTAGTGGTCTTTGCCGAAGTACATGTAGGCGCAGGCGTATTCGAAGCCCTTGCCGTCGGGCGCCTCCGGCGGCAGCAGGTTCTTGCTGGCGCAGTGAGGGACGACTTCGCCGGCGTCGACCGGGATCGGCTCGGTGATCGGTTCGCCGTTCTGCTTCACCCAGCCCAGCTTTTCGTCTTCGGCTTTCGCCTTCGGGTCGGTTTTGGCGTTGGAGAGTTCTTCTTCCTTGACCGGCGTCACCGGTTCACCGGTTTCCCGGTTGAGCTCGTAGACGTAGCCGTTCTTGCAGCCGACGCTGAGGCCTTTCACCTGCGAGCCTTCGACTTCGTGTTCCCAGAGGACCGGCGGCTGGGCGCAGTCGTAATCCCACTCGTCGTGGTGGGTCGTCTGGTAGAACCATTTGAGCTTGCCGGTCTTCATGTCGAGGGCGACGACACCGTCCATGTAGTCCTCGTCACCGGGGCCGCGGCCGCCGATGTCGGGCCAGGGGTTGCCGGTCGGGAAGTAGGCGAGGCCGAGCTTCGGGTCGATCACCGGATTGGTCCAGACCCCGCCGCCGCCGTCGGTCAGTTCTTTCTTCGAGTCCCAGGTCTCGGCGCCGGGCGTGCCCGGTTTCGGCAGCGTGCTGAAGGTCCAGGCGGTCTTGCCGGTCTGCGCGTCGACCGCCTTGACGAAGCCGCGCAGGCCGCCGACGATGTCGCTGCCGGACTGGCCGATGTAGACGAGCCCGTCCCAGTAGACCGGGGTCGGCTGGGAGTACTGGAAGACCTTCTGGGTGTTGATCAGCGTCTTCCATTTGAGCTTGCCGGTCTTCTGGTCGAGGCCGACCAGGTAGCCGCCGGGCTCCTCGACGTAGAGCAGGCCTTCGCCGATCGCCATGCCGCGGGTGCCGGTCGACTTTTCCAGCGGGCTGATGCCCATGTCGAGCGAGGTGGTCTGCCAGAGCTGTTTGCCAGTGCCCGCTTCGTACGCGCCGACGGTCGGGTTGGCGGAGCTCGAGGCGGCGTAGATGACGCCTTCTGACTCGATCGGGTTGTTCTCGCCCCCGGAGCCGCTTTTGGTGCCCTTCGGGTCGAGCGGCGCGGCGTAGGCGAGTTTCAGTTCGCCGACGTTTTCAGGGGTGATCCCTTCGGCGGTCGAGTAGCGGGTGCCGCCGACGTCGCCGCCGACCGAAGGCCATTCGGCGCTCGGTTCTTCGCCGGTGAAGCTGGCGGGCTTCGATTCGGCTTCTTCGCTGCCGCCTTCGGTTTCGGTGCCTTCGCCTTCCGGCGGGGTCGCCGCCGTTTCGGGCTTTTCGGTCGACGACGAGGACGTGGTCACGGTCCCCCCGGAGCCACCGCACGCGCTCAACACCAATGCCAGCGCCAGCGCGCACAGCCCGACGACGACAGACACCTGCCGGATCCCAGTCCTCATCCCATCCCCTTCACTCCGTTGTCACCCGATCCCAACTCGGCGATCCCAATTCAAGGCCGAGATTCAGTTTCCTGAACGCGAGCCAGTATAAAACGCCGGGAGGATCCCTGACTAGCGTTTCCGCTCGATTAATCGACGAGGCGGCGGCGGAGGGCGGTGAGGTCGGCCTCCTCGAGGCCCGCGTCGAGGAGGGCCGCTTCGACGTCGAAGGTCGCGAGGAGCTCGGCGATCAGCTCGGGCGCGGTCGTCCCCTGGTCGCGGAGGTAGGCGGCGATCTCGGGAGCGATGTCGGCGCGGCCTTCGGCGGCGTACATCGGCGGCAGGCGCTCGTCGGTGAGGGCGTAGTCGGCGCCGATCGCCTCCGGCTCGACGCCGCAGAGGGCGAGGACCAGCATCGCGGTCTGGCCGGCACGGTCGCGGCCGCCCTGGCAGTGGAAGACGACGCCGCCCGGCGGCGCCCCGGTGATCGCGCGGATCACCGCGGCGCTGCGCTCGGGGAAGCGTTCGAGGTGCGGGCGGTAGTAGAGCGGGGTCGCGAACTGCGGCCCGTTTTCCCAGACGTCCCAGAACTCGCGGTCCTCGGTCACGTCGAGCGGGATGTTCACGGTCTCGATCGACGCCGGCCGCGGCGCGACGTCGGGCCCGATTTCGCTCTCGTTGCGGAGGTCGATGACGGTCCGCATCCCGAGCGCCTCGACTTCCTCCCACCCTTGCGCCTCAAGTCGGGTCAGCGCGTCGGAGCGGACGATCGCCCCCCGCCGCGTGAGGCCGCCGCCGACGATCGGCAGCCCGCCCAGGTCCCGCGAGTTGTAGGTGCCCCGCCAACTGAGGTGCCGGTCGGACATTTCCTCACCATAAGGGCACCCGGAGCGCCGGCGGCCCCGATTCCGGCGCGGGCCTGCTTACCTTATTGACCGAGAAGATGGACATCACCGGTCGAAGAGCCGTACGCATCGCCCTGCCGGTCGCGGTGGCTGGGGCCGCCGCGGCTGCCCTCCTCGTCGTCCACGCGCCCGCGGCCGGCGGCGGCGGGACGCGCGGGACGCGAACGCGGGAGCTCGCCGCGCTGGGGATCGCCAAGGGCGCTCGCGAGCGGGTCGACGTCGACGCGACCGACCTGTCC
>DAIQOT010000218.1:0-6730 GCA_036787695.1 Solirubrobacterales bacterium
GGGGCCGTAGACGACCTCGGCCGTCCGCGGGTAGGCGAAGCGCCCGTGCAGCGGAGCGGCCTCGGGGCTCACCGGCGATCCGCCACGCTCAGGCCGGGACTTGGGATCCGCTCGCCGCGGCGCGGTAGGCGGTGACGCGCTCGCGGGCCGCACGCAGGAGGATCTGCGAGTCGACGTCGGCGCCGATGTAGCGGACCCCGAGGTCGACCCAGGCGCCCGATTTCTCCGGCTCCTCGGCGAACATCCCGACCACCTTGCCGGTGCCCCTCACCTTGCCGCAGATCTCTTGGACCCGGTCGATCACCATCGGGTTGTCGATCTCCCCGGGCACGCCGAGCGACTGCGAGAGGTCGTACGGGGCGATCATCAGGATGTCGAGCCCCTCGACCTCGAGGAACTCGTCGATCCGCTCGTAGGCCTCGCGGCCCTCGAGCAGCGCGCCGGTGATCACGACCTCGCCGGCTTCCTCGTAGTAGGCCGGGCCTTTGGCGTCGGAGTAGTCGGCGGAGCGGACGAAGGGGCAGAGGCCGCGCGAGCCGCGCGGGGCGAAGCGGGCGGCGCGGACCAGCTCGCGCGCCTCGTCGGGGGTGTCGACGTGCGGCGCGAGGATGCCGGCGGCGCCGATGTTCAGCGCCTGGCAGATCAGCTCGGGCCGGTTGGCGAGCACCCGCGCGAACGGCACCGACCCCCGCGAGTGCGCGGCCCGCATCATGCTCTCGGCGGTCTCCAGGTTGATCAGCCCGTGCTCGAGGTCGACGATCGCGAAGTCGTAGCCGGCGAGCGCGAAGATCTCGATCTCCCCCGGCGCCGAGAGCTGCACAAAGGGCCCATAGACGGCCTCGTCAGCCGCCCACTTCTCCCGGATCTTGATCGCGTCCCCGTGCATCCCGGCACGAGCCTGCCCGACGCCACCCACCCCCTCAAGGGTCCGTTCGTCACCGACCCCCCGTCCAAACGTAGGGTCCCCCTGCGCTTTTTCTACCTCCTACGGAGTAGAAAAAGCGCAGGGGTGCGGCGTTAGGCCATCGAGCGCGCGATCACCACGCGCTGGATCTCCTGGGTGCCCTCGTAGATCTGGGTTATCTTCGCGTCGCGCATCATCCGCTCGACCGGATACTCGTTGACGTAGCCGTAGCCGCCGAGCACCTGGATCGCCTCGACCGTCACCTTCATCGCGTTGTCGCCGCAGATCAGCTTCGCCATCGAGGTGAACTTGGGGAGCTCGGCCGGGCGCGGGCTCTTGTCGGCGAGGGCGCAGGCTTTGTAGAGGAGCTCGCGGGCGGCGGCGGTGCCGGCCTCCATGTCGGCGAGCTTGAACTGGATCCCCTGCAGGTTGTTGATCGGCTTGCCGAACGCGATCCGCTCTTTCGCGTAGTTGTTGGCGAAGTCGGTCGCGCCCTGGGCGATGCCGACCGCCTGCGCGGCGGCGCCGAGGCGGGTGCGCTCGAGCGTGCCGAGGGCGATGTTCAGGCCCTTGCCGATCTCACCGATCACGTTCTCCTGCGGGACGCGGACGTCGGTGAACGACGGCGAGCCGGTCGGGCTCCCTTTGATCCCGAGCTTGTGCTCGAGTTTGCCGGGGTCGAAGCCCTCGCGGTCTTTCTCGACGACGAAGGCGGAGGTGCGGCGGTTCTCGCGGTCGGTCGAGGCGAAGACGCAGTAGAAGTCGGCCTGCCCGGCGTTGGTGATCCAGGCCTTCTGCCCGTTGATGACCCACTCGTCGCCGTCCTTGACCGCGGTCGTGCGCATCGCCGCGGGGTCGGAGCCGGCCTCGGGCTCCGACAGGGCGAAGGCCGGGGACCACTCGCCGGTCGCGCACTTCGGCAGGAACCGCTGTTTCAGCTCGTCGCTGCCGAAGAGCTGGATCGGCAGCGTGCCGAGCTCTTGGATCATCAGGATCAGCGCGCTCGAGGCGCAGGCCTTGGCGATCTCCTCGACCGCGATCTGCAGCATCAGCGTGCCGGTCCCGGTGCCGCCGTACTCCTCGTCGAACGGCAGGCCGAGGATGTCCTGCTCGCCGAGGATCTTGCGGATGTCGTGCGGGTATTCGGCGTTGCGGTCGATGTCGGCGGCCCGCGGCGCGATCTTCTCGGTCGCGATCTGGCGGATCGTTTCGCGGAAGTCGACCATCTCCTGCGGGATCTCGTACAGCCCCATGTCCGTCATCGCCAATTCCCCCTGAATTAGGTGCCTATCGGATAGTCGGAGCACAACCTACCGCCGTGGGGCGACCGGCCTCCTTCCGGTCCGCACGTGTCCCAGAAGGCACAAAGTGGTCGGCCGCCGACTCCCCGGCCGAGGCGGCGCGCCCGACGCGCGTCCTACGCGCGTCCTACGCGCGCCGGGGGAATTTGCCGAAGTCGGGGCGGCGTTTCTCCTTGTAGGCCTCGCGCCCCTCCTTCGCCTCCTCGTTGCCGTAGAAGAGGAGGTTGGTGTCGTGGGCCAGCTGCTGGATCCCGGCGTAGCCGTCCTCGTGGGCGTTGAAGCTGGCCTTGACCAGGCGCAGCGCGAAGGGCGAGAGCGCCAGCATCTCGCGGCACCAGGAGACCGTCTCCACCTCGAGGTCGGCGAGCGGCACGACCGTGTTGACGAGCCCCATCTCCTCCGCCTGCTGGGCGTCGTACTGGCGGCAGAGCATCCAGATCTCCTTCGCCTTCTTCGGCCCGACCAGGTCGCGCAGCAGCGAGGCGCCGAAGCCGCCGTCCCAGGAGCCGACCCGCGGGCCGGTCTGGCCGAAGCGGGCGTTGTCGGCGGCGATCGTCATGTCGCAGCAGACGTGCAGCACGTGGCCGCCGCCGACCGCGTAGCCCGCGACCATCGCGATGATCGGCTTCGGCAGCCGCCGCATCTGCACCTGCAGGTCGGTGACGTGGAAGCGGCCGACGCCGCCCTCCTCCGACATGTAGCCGGTGTCGCCGCGGACGCTCTGGTCGCCGCCCGAGCAGAAGGCGAGGTCGCCCTCGCCGGTGAAGAGGATCACGCCGACCTCGGGGTCCTCGCGGGCGACCTCGAAGGCGCGCATCAGCTCGATGATCGTCTGCGGCCGGAAGGCGTTGCGCTTCTGCGGGCGGGCGATCGTGATCTTGGCGATCCCGTCGCCGGAGAGCTCGTAGCGGATGTCCTCGTAGTCGCCGGGGCCGGCGGCCCACTCGGCGCCGGGACGCTGGACGGTGGCGGCGGGATCGGGCTTGGAGTCGGGGCTCATCAGGCTTCCTGCGGGGTGAGCTTGAGCGTGCCGGTGTTGGTCGTCGCGACCGTCCAGTCGATCTTCCAGACGGCGACGTCCGGTTCGACCGAGTTCAGCGGCCCGGTGACGGTGACCGTCCCGGTGCCCTTGCGCGGCCCGGTCGCCTTGATCTGGACCTTGATCGCCGAGGCGCTCCAGTCGGAGACCTTGCCCTTGAGGCTGACGACCTTCTGCGCGAACGGCAGCTTGCCCGGGACCAGGGTCACGGTGAGCCTGTTGTTCTTCACCGCGGCGCGGACGCTGACCTGGGTGACGACGGCGCCGGTGACCGGGACCGGCTTCGAGGTCACCGGCTTCGGCGGCGCGCTGGCGGTCGCGACGGCGGCCAGGCTCGCGGCGAGCAGCGCGACGAGGGACAGGGCAAGGGCGATTCGCTTAAGTCTCAAGAGGTTCCTTCTCCGGGAGTCGGGGTCGCCAGATTATCGGCGGGCGCTTCCGGGGACGCCCCGGCGGAAGGGAGGCGCGCAGGCCGGCGGCCGCAGCCAAGGACGCCGCGCCGGCTCAGCGCAGCAGCGCGCCGGTCAGGGCGAGGAGCACCGCCCCGATGCCGAGGCCGCGGGTCGCCGCTCCCAGCATCTCCTGGCGCCGGGTCGCGACCCGATCGACCAGCTTGAAATGCACCGGTTCGGCGATCGGCTGCGAGCCCGGTTCCGGCCCCTGGTTAGCTTCGCTCGCTTCCGCCGCCGGTTCGAAGGATTCGTGGGACGGGCTCAGCTGGCCTTCGGTTTCGCCGTTCTGCCCCGTCTGGCCGGGTGGGATCGCGCCCTCGTTGGCGCCCGCGGCGACCGGCGTGTTCGGTTCTTCGGCTAGGCAGCGACTGATCCCTTCGGCGATCAGTTCGGCCCGCGCCTGCGAGCCCGCTTCGATCGGGTGCAGGCCGTCGGACTGCATCAGCTGCGGGTGCGAGTGGACGAAGCCCGCCCAGTCAGGCGTCTGCGTCCCCGGGCGCGACGCGGCGAATTCGGCGACGACCCGGTTCTTCCCCGCGTTGTCGACGCCGTTGACGGTGAAGCCGTGGATCGTCGGCACGACGATGCACCGTTCGCCCACGGTCGCGGCGACCTTCGCCAGGTTTTCCTGCAAGATCTGCGGATATTCGGGGTCGTCGTTGGTCCCCGCGTCGAAGACGACCACCGAATCGCCAGGTTCGTAGGACTGTTCGAAGAGGTCGAGGATCTGAAAGCTGTTCGAGCCGCCGACCGCGTTGACCGTGATCGGCACCCCGGGGAGAAAATGCTGCAGATAAGGAGACGTCAGTTCCTCCAGGCTGTCGCCGACGACGAGCACGCGCCCGGAACCGGGCAGCGCCTGCGCCCCCGGGGCAAGGGCCAAGGCGGCGAAGAGGGCGACGACGAGCGCCGCGACGATACCCCTGCGATTCGGCATCGCAGCGCTTTGTACCGCACCGGGCCGGTGGCGGCGGCGATCGTCCTCGCCCTGGTGCTCGCATCCTGCGGGGGCGGTGGTTCGAGCAGTGCCGGGACGACCGGGGCGACGACCGGCGGCATCACCACCTCGCCGGCGAGCGGCGGCGCGGACGTCGAACGCGCCGGGACGACCGCCAAACACAAACCGCCGCGCCACCGGGCCCCGACGCCCCTCACGACCCAGGAACCGGAAACGGGCGTCGAGACCTACGAAACCGAACCGACCGGGCAGCTCACCGTCGGCCGCAGCGCCCACGAAGGCGCCGCGTCGCCCGGCGGCGGCTGCCAGGCCCGCCTCGGCGACCTCGTCGACCGCATGGACGACCTCCGCCAAGCGCTCCTCGCGGGCCTCGACTACTCCGAATACGTCCTCCGCGTGCAGGCCGTCCGCGCCGCCTACGAAGCGGTCCCGATCGATCGCCTCGGCCTCGCCTGCGTCGCCGGCCCGGCGGACCACGCCGAGGCTGCCTTCAACCAGTACCTCCGCGCCGCCAACCTCTGGGGCGAATGCGCCGGCACCGCCGGCTGCGCCGCCAGCTCGATCGAATCCCGCCTCCAGCACCGCTGGAAGGTCGCCTCGAAGAGCCTCGACGCGGCGAAGCGGTCCTAGCGAAGTCGACTTCAAGGCCCCTATAGGGGACCAAAAGTCGACAGCGCTACTTCCCCCCGCCGACCACGGTCGCCACGATCAGCCCCGCGTAGGACTCGGCGATCCGCTCCGCCGAATCGGGGCCGCGCCGCCGGTACCAGTCGGGCAGCCCGTTCAGCGCGCCGAAGATGAAGTAGGTCGCGAAATTCACGTCGAGGTCGGGCCTCGCTTCGCCGGCGTCCTTCGCCTCGCCGATCAGGCTCGCCAGGCGGCGCTCGTAGTCCTCGCGGATCCCGACCACGGTTTTCAGCCGTTTGCCGGTGAGGTGCTTCCACTCGTTCGCGTAGATCGTGACCCGCTCGATGTTCTGCAGGTACCAGTAGGAGCAGGCGTAGGCGAAGCGGCGCAGGCGCTCGACCGGCGGCGCGTCGAGGTTGCTGGCCTCGTCGAGCATCGCCATGAAGTGCCCCGCCGAGTCCTCGAACAGCCGCGCCAGCAGGTCTTCCTTGGAGTCGATGTAGTGGTAGAGACTGCCCTTGAGGACCCCGACCTCGTCGGCGATGTCCTGGATCGACGAAGACGCGTAGCCCTTCTTGTGGAAGACCCGGACGGCTGCCTCGAGCACGTCCTGGCTGCGGTTGCGACGCTGCCGAGCATCCGTCGCCTGGCCCTTGATGGGCGTCATCGAAATCCTTTTGCCTTAAGTCTCACCGAATGATCGAGCGGACTTTATATAGATGGCGACGTTCGTGACGAGGTACTCCTCTGGACCTCGCCGAAGCGGCGCCTATGCAGGGAGATCAGGGAGCGACGGTGCGGCCGCCGCAGGCGTAGATCACCTGGCCGGTGATGTAGGCGGCGTCGGGCGAGGCGAGGAAGGCGACGATGCCGGCGACGTCGTCGGGGGTGCCGATCCGGCCCGCGGGGATCCGCGCGACGAGCTTCGCCAGGACGTCGGGCGGCATCGCCTGGGTCATCGGCGTGTCGACGAGGCTCGGGGCGACGGCGTTGACGCGGACCCGCGGCGCCCAGCGCTGCGCGAGCGCCCGGCCGAAGCCGACCAGCCCCGCCTTCGAGGCGCTGTAGTTGGCCTGGCCGAAGTTGCCGAGCGACGCGCGCGAGCTGAGGTTGACGACGGCGGCGCCCTCGGCGTAGCGCGGCTCGAGCGCGAGCGTCAGGCGGATCGCGGCGGTGAGGTTGATGTCGATGACGGCGGCGAACTCGGCCTCGGTCATCTTCGTGGCGCGAGCGTCGCGGGTGATGCCGGCGTTGTTGACGAGCACCGCGACGTCGTCCCCGGCAGCGGCGGCGGCGGCCTCGACGCCCGCGGGTGAGGTGAGGTCGGCGACGACCGCGTGGGCGGCGGTCGGCACCTCGGCGCCGGCCATGATCTCCTTGCAGAACGCCTTGGAGCCCTCGAGCCGGGCGGCCGCGCGGCCGGGACCGAAGCAGGGGATCGAGGCGGCG
>DAIQOT010000359.1:0-1891 GCA_036787695.1 Solirubrobacterales bacterium
GGGAGATCTTCCCCTTCCACTGGTCCCCCCACCACTGGCGCCGCGGCGAGGACCTCGACGCCTACATCGAGCGGCTCGAGGCGGCCCCGCCGGAGGAGTACACCGCGTACTCCGCCCACCAGATGGGCTCCTGCCGGATGGGCTCCTCGCCCGACGACGCGGTCGCCGACGGCCGCGGCGAGCTGCACGACACGCGCGGTGTCTGGGTCGGCGACGCGAGCGCCTTCCCGACCGCGACCGGGGTCAACCCGATGGTCTCGATCATGGTCCTCGCCGAACGCACGGCGGACCGGATCCTGGCGGCGGCATGAGCGCCGCCCCGAAGCCTTCAGACGACCGTCTCAGCGCTGGGCGGAGGTTGGAAGAAGTCAGTGCCCCGCAGTTGCCCCTTGTCCGATGAAAGGAACACGATGAGACGTTGGATGGCTCTCCCGGCGGCACTGTTGCTGCTGGTGTTGGTGATCGCAGGCTGTGGTGGCGGTGGCTCCTCGAGCAGTAGCTCGGAAAGCACCGAAGCCACGGAAACCGAAGAAGCGCCCGCCGAAGAAACCAAAGAAGGCGGCGCGGCCGAAAAAACGAGCGGTAGCGGCAAGAAGGTCTTCTACATCAGCCCGGTCGCGGCGCAGCCCGGCCAGCAGCAGATCAACCAGGGCCTCGAACAGGCTTCGAAGGAACTCGGCTGGTCGGAGACCGTGCTCGACTCGGCGCTGTCTGCCGAAAAACAGGTCTCCAACGTCGAAACGGCGATCAACCAGAGCGCTTCGGCGATCGCCTCCTGGACGCTCGACCCGAACGCCGTCGCGGGCGCCTACGAACAGGCCCAGTCGAAGGAAATCCCGATCATCGGCATGAACTCCAAAGGCACCGGAGTCACCTCCAGCGTCTGGTGGGAAGTCCAGCTGTGTGAACCGGGCGGCCCCGAGGCCGTCACGGCCGAAAAGATCGCCGAACTCAAACCGCACGCGAAAACCATCGTGATCGGTCTTGAAGTCGCCGAATCGACCAAAGAGCTCTCCGACTGCTTCGTGCAGGAAGCGAAGAAGAACGGGCTCGAAATCATCAACGAAACGAACAACGAAGCCGACAACGCCGCCGGCTCGCAGAAAGTGTTCGAACCGCTGCTGACGAAGTACCCGGAAGTCGAAGCCGTCTTCGACTACAACGACGAATCGGCGATGGGCGTCTCCGCGGCGCTGCTCGCCGGCGGTAAAACGATCGCCACGGTCGAAAACCCCGAAGGCGTCATCGTCACCGGTTCCAACGGCGACCAGGACGCGATCGAAGCGGTCGAAGAAGGCCGCCTCTCCTGGACCTGGGACCCGGACAACCTGGCCTCCGGCTTCGCCGCGGTCAAACAGATGAACAGCGCCCTGGAAGGTGAAAAACCGCAGGACCTGATCGTCGAATCGATCCTGGTCGACGGTGAAACGATCAGCGAATACGTTCCCGCCTCGGAACGGAAATACACGCTGGAAGAAATTCCGGTGAAGCCCGCCAAGGGTGAAGTGAAACTGGCGAGCTAGTTGATCCCGTGCGGGGCGGCGTGAACGTCGCCCCGCACGGCTTCGCCTTTCGGGCATCTGAACTTTCAATTCCTCGATGTCACCCGAGACCGCAGTGATCGGCACCGACCGCCCGAACCGGAGCGCCGACCTGGCCTATCTCGGGGCGAGCGAGGCGCTGGTCGCGTTCGGCGCGCGAGACCTCTCCCCGGTCGAGCTGCTCGACGCGCTGATCGAGCGCGCCGCGGCGGTCGAGCCGGCGGTCAACGCCTTCGCCGAGACGATGTATGACGTCGCGCGGCTCGAGGCGCTCGGCTCGGAGCGACGTTGGGCCGAGGGCACCGCGCGTCCGCTCGAGGGGCTGCCGGTGGCGGCGAAGGAGTCGCAGG
>DAIQOT010000049.1:0-19741 GCA_036787695.1 Solirubrobacterales bacterium
AGCACGAGGCCTTCGCCGCCGCCTCGATCGGCCAGGTCCACCGGGCGGAGCTGCTCGACGGCCGCAAGGTCGCGGTGAAGATCCAGTACCCGGGGATCGCCGAGGCGATGGAGGCCGACCTGAGGAACGCCGGGACGATCGTGCGGATCGCGAAGGCGATCGCGCCGGGCCTCGACGCGAAGGCGATCGCCGAGGAGATCCGCGAGCGGATGATGGAGGAGCTCGACTACGAGTACGAGGCGCAGAACCAGCGCACCTTCTCCCGCGCCTACCGCGACCATCCCTTCATCTACGTGCCCGAAGTCATCACCCGGATCTCGCGCCGGCGGGTGCTGGTCACCGAGTTCGTCGAGGGGATCGGCTTCGACGCGATCAAAGAGCTGCCGCACGAGGAGCGCAGCCGCTTCGGCGAGATCGTCTTCCGCGGCAGCTTCGGCTCGATCTACCACCTGCAGCAGTTCAACGCCGACCCCCATCCCGGCAACTACATCCTGATGAACGACGGGCGGGTCGCCTTCCTCGACTTCGGCATGACGAAGAAACTCGACCGCGAGCAGATCCTGCTCGAGCAGCGCGCCTTCGACGCCGCCTCGCGCGACGACCCGGAAGCCTTCCGCGAGGCGCTGCACGAGCTCGGCTTCGTCAAAAACCCGTCGAAGCTCGACGCCGAACGGCTGCTCCAGCACATGCAGGCGATCGGCGGCTGGTACGTCGAAGACCGCGAGATCGAAATCGACGCGAAGATCGTGATGCGGATCATCGAGGTGACCAACGACCCGCGCTCGGAGTTCTTCGACCTGATGCGGCGCGAGTCGATCCCGGCCGACGAGCTGATGGGACGGCGGATGGAGATCGGCGTCGTCGCCGTGCTCGGCCAGCTGCACGCGAAACGAAATTGGCACCGGATCCTGCGCGAGTGGGTCTACGCGGATCCGCCCGCGACCGAGCTCGGCCGCGAAGAGTGGGATTACTTCGAGGAACGAGGGCTAAAGCAGACGCCCGGCCTCGCCGATTCTCCTTGACATGAAACGCATAAGGCGCGGGTGGGCGCTGACCAAGAAAAGCTGGGGACTGCTGAAGGCGCATCGGGACCTGGTCCGTTTCCCGCTCTACGGCGGGATCGCGACGATCATCCTCGGCCTCGTCTTCCTCGGCCCGGGGATCTTCTTCCTCGGCGAACACACCTACGGGGTCGGCGTGCCGCTGGTCGTGATCGGCGTCTACGTGCTGAGCGTGGTCGGGATCTACTTCAGCGTCGGGCTCGCCGCCTGCGCCGACAAGATCTTCCGCGGCGAGGGGGCGACGGTCCATGACGGGATGGCGGTCGCCAACGAACGCTTCCCGCAGATCTGCGGCTGGGCTGCCCTGTCCACGGCGATCGCGCTGGTCATCGGGCTGCTCGAGAACCAGGGCGGCGCGCTCGGCGACATCGCCGGCCGGCTGGTCGGCGCGGCCTGGTCGCTGGTCACCTTCCTCTCGGTGCCGGTGATCGCGATCGAGGGCACCGGCCCGTTCGAGACCTTGAAACGCTCCGCCTCGCTGTTCAAAGAACGCTGGGGACAGCAGATCACCGGCAACATCGCGATCGGCGGCGCCGTCTTCCTGATCGGCATCCTCCCCGCCCTGATCCTGATCGTCGCCGGCTTCCTGCTCTGGCCTCGACCGGGGTCGCCGGCGGCACCTTGATCGTGCTCGGCGCGCTGGTGCTGTGCGTGGCGCTGCTGATCTCGAAGGCGCTCAGCGGCATCTTCGGCGTCGCGCTGTACCGCTACGCGCTCGAAGGCCAGGTGCTGGGCGGCTTCTCCCAGGAGGACTTCGAGAGCGCGGTCAAGCCGAAGCGCGGCGCGAAGCTGCCGCCCGCCACTCCCGGCACGATCTGATGCCCGTCACCTCGCTGCTCGACCCGGCCGGCGTCAGCGCCGAGGCGGTGCTCGGGGCGATGCGGGCGGTGGCACTGGAGCACGGCGGCCCCGGGCTGACCGAGATGGACCGCGAAACGATCGGCTCGGCGGCGACGATCGTCCTCGGGCTCGGCGAGATCGACGTCGACGCGCTGGCGCCGGTCGACCCGGCCGGGCTGGCGAGCGCGACCGGCGACGCCGAGGAAGCCGCCCGCGCGATCCGGATGCTCTCGGTGATGTCGTTGGCCGACGGCGAGATCGACGCCGAGAAGACCGCGCTGGTGCGCGCCTACGCCGACGCGCTCGGGGTCGAGGCGGACTACCTCGACATCCTCACCGAGGCGGCCGCCGGAGAGATCGCGCAGGCCGCGGCCTGCATCGTCCGCAAGAACGCCGAGAGCTTCCCCCACCTCGACTCGTCGCGGCTCTCGATCAGCGCGGTCGCGCCCTTCTTCCCTACAAAGAAAACGGCGCCGCCGACCCCGAGTTGGAGGCCCGCTACCAGGCGCTCGGCGAGCTGCCGCCGGACACCTTCGGCCACCACTTCTTCGAGCACTTCCACGCCAACGGCTTCTTCTTCCCCGGCAACCCGAACGGGCTCGCCGAGGGCTTCACCACTCCCCACGACAGCTCGCACGTGCTGAGCGGCTACTCGACCAAGGAAGGCGGCGAGATCTGCGTCTCCACCTTCATCGGCGCGATGCACCCCGACCACCCGATAGCCGCCGAGGTCCTGCCCGTCATCTTCAGCTGGCACCTCGGGGTGAAGCTGAACGACATCGCCAACAGCACCACCGGCACCTTCGAGCCCCGCCACTTCTGGACCGCCTGGGAACGCGGCGCCGCGACGACCACCGACGTGGTCGCCGACGACTGGGACTTCTGGGCCGCGACGACCGTCCCACTCACCGAACTCCGCGCCGCCTACGGCGTGCCGCCGGTCGACCCGGCGATGCTGGCGTAGCGCTCTCGACTTTAGGGCCCCTATAGGGGCCCTAAAGTCGACTACGCGTCAGAGGCCGAGGCGGGAGTACAGGCGGGGGTCGTTGGAGACGAGGCCGTCGACTCCCATGTCGACGAGCTTGCGCATGCGGGCCGCGTCGTCGACGGTCCAGGCGATCAGCTCGACGCCGGCGTGGTGGCAGATCCTCGCCAGCTTGGCGCTGGCGAGGGGCTCGTAGACCCACATCGCGAAGACGCCGAGCTGGGGCAGCTTCTCGGCGGCGAGGCCGGGCAGTTGAAGGCGCATGCCGACGAGCGCCGCCTGCAGCGCCGGTTTGACCCAGGGGCGTCGCATGTAGTCGCGGCGGGCTTTGGGATGGGTCCAGCCGCGGCGCAGGTTCGGTTCCAGTTCGAGCACGCGTTTCAACACGTGCATCTCGGTCGTCGAGATCATCGCCCGGTCGATCAGGCCGCGCTCGCGGAGCGCGTCGACGAACTCCTCCTCGCGCCCCGGGAGTTTGATGTCGAGGTCGATCTCGACCTTGTCGAGCGGCGGTTCGAGGAACGCGTCGAGCGCCTCGTTCACCGTCAGCGGCGGGTGCGCCGCCTGCGCCGCCCAGTCGTGGGCGACCATCAACGGCGCCCGCTGCTCCAGCGGCAGGTTCGCGTCGCGCACCCAGATCACGTCGAACTCGATCGTGTCGGCCCCCGCCTCGACCGCGGCCTTGAAGCTCTCGACCGTGTTTCCCCGCACGATCAGGTCGGCCCCCTTGTGGCCGACCAGTCGCACGGGCCTAGAAGAGCTGATTCTCGCCGGCGAAGATCTCGGAGACCGAGTCGTCGGTGAAGATGCGGCGGATCGAGTCGGCGAAAGTGCCGGCGGTCGAGAGCACGGTGATGTTGTCGGGGGCGCCGGGACGCAGCGGGATGGTGTCGGTGACGACGATCCGCTCGATCGCGGAATCGGCCAGGCGCTCGTAGGCGCTGCCGGAGAAGACGCCGTGGGTGGCGACCGAGATGACCCGGGCGGCGCCCTCGTCGAGTGCCGTCTGCGCGGCGGCGGTGAGGGTGCCGGCGGTGGCGATCATGTCGTCGACCAGGACCGCGGTCTTGCCCTTCACGTCGCCGACCACGTAGCCGATCTCGGCGACCGCCTGGGCGGGCCGCTCCTTCTCCATCACCGCCCACTGGGTGCCGACGCGGCGGGCGAAGTTGCGCGCCGTCTTCACCCGGCCGGCGTCCGGCGAGACGATCACCAGCTCCTCTTTCATTTCCTGGTCGATGAACCACTGGGTCAGCATCGGCATCGCCGTCATGTGGTCGACCGGGACGTGGAAGAAGCCCTGGACCTGGCCCGCGTGGAGGTCCATCGTGAGGACGCGGTCGACGCCGACCGCCTCGAGGCATTTGGCGACGATCCGCGCCGAGATCGGCTCGCGCGGGGCCGACTTCTTGTCCTGGCGGGCGTACCCGTACCAGGGCATCACGGCGATGATCCGGTGCGCGGAGGCGCCCTGGGCGGCGTCGATCATCGTCAGCAGCTCCATCAGCGAGTCGTTCGGGGTCATCCCGGTCTGCTCGTTCGAGCAGGTCGACTGGACGATGAACACGTCGGCGCCGCGGATCGACTCCTCGTAGCGGCAGTAGACCTCGCCGTCGGCGAACGTCTTCAGCGTCACCTGGCCGAGGTCGATTTCGAGTTTCTGGGCGATTTTCGCGGCGAGCTCCTGGGAGCTGCGGCCACCGAAGACCATCATCCGCTTCTCGTAGGCGTGGGTAATCGCCGTAGAAGCCATCGGCTCCTCCTCGAGCGTGCTCACTTGTCCTGCTCCTCTCGCATCTTCGCCGCCTTGTCTGCCGCGTAGCCGTCGATATTGCGTTGCGAGTTCTCAGAGACGGCAAGAGCCCCTTCCGGGACATCGTCCTTGAGCACCGCTCCGGCGCCAGTGTATGCCGAGTCGCCGACCTCAACCGGCGCGATCAGCATCGTGTCGACGCCGATCCGCACGTCGCGTCCGATAGTCGTCCGGTTCTTCTTGAAACCGTCGTAATTCGCGGTGATCGAGCCGGCGCCGATGTTCGCCCCGGGGCCGACGTCGGCGTCACCGACGTACGACAGATGGGGGACCTTGGCCCCCTTGCCGATGTGCGAGTTCTTGATCTCGACGTAGGTGCCGGCCTTGGCGCCGGCGTCAAGGACGGTGCCCGGGCGCAGGTAGGCGAAGGGGCCGACGCTGGCGCCGTCGCCGACCTTGGCGGTGTCGACGTGGGCGCGCAGGACGCTCGCCTCGACGCCGATCTCGCTGTCGATCACGGTCGTGTGCGGGCCGACGACGGCGTGGGCGCCGACCGAGGTGGCGCCGCGAAGGCTGGTGCCGGGCTCGATCCGCGCGTCCTGGCCGATCTCGACGTCGGCGTCGATCCAGGTCGATCCCGGGTCGACGATCGTGACGCCGGCGAGCATGTGGGCGGCGAGCAGGCGGCGGCGCGCCTCGGCCTCGACCTCGGCCAGCTGGACGCGGTTGTTGATCCCCATCGTCACCGCGAGGTCGTCGGCGAGGTGGGCGGCGACCGCGAGGCCCTCGGCGCGCATCGCGGTGAAGACGTCGGGCAGGTAGTACTCGCCCTGGGCGTTGTCGTTGGAGAGTCCTGCCAGCGCCTTGGCCAGCGGCGCGGCGTCGAAGGCGTAGGTGCCGGCGTTGATCTCGCGGATCGCCAGTTGGGCGGGGTCGGCGTCGCCGGCGGCTTTCGCCTCGACCACCTTTTCGACCTCGCCGTCGGCGGTGCGGACGACGCGCCCGTAGGAGCCCGGATCGTCGAGCTCGATCGTCAGCATCGTCGCCGCGGCCGCCGAGGCGGCGTGCGCCTCGAGCAGGCCGGAGATCGTCGCGGTGGAGATCAGCGGCACGTCGCCGGAGAGGACGAGGACGGTCTCGGCCTCCTCGACCAGGGCGCTCGCCGCGCGGATCGCGCCGCCGGTGCCGTCGGAGGTCGGCTGCTCGACCGTCTCGACCCCCTCGGGGAGCCCGGAGGAGATGTCGCGCCCTGGCGAGACGATCGCCGCGACGCGCCCCGCCCCGGCCTCCCGGGCGGCGAGGATCGGCCACGCGACCATCGCCCGTCCGCAGACGGGATGGAGCATCTTCGGCGTCGAGGAACGCATCCGCGTTCCCTCACCCGCCGCCATGACCAGGACCAGGGGAGCTGCCACTTCCCGGGAGGGTATCCGGAGGGCGGCTCCGGCGCCCCGTTCAGGTGCCGCGCGAAACTTCCTTGCCGACCTGGGCGACCGAGATCAGCGACCAGCCGAGGAAGATCAGGTCGATCCCGATCAGAAGGCCGATCGCCCAATCGGCGCTGGAGGGGAACTTGGCGAGGACCAGGATCCCGATGATCAGGCCGCAGATCCCGCTCAAGCCCACCCAGATCGCGTTCGGCTGCCCGCGGCCGAGGAAGGCGACGGTGACCCGCGTCAGACCCATCAGCAGGAAGTAGATGCCGAGCACCAGGGTCAGCGTCAGGGTGCCGTTGTGGGGCTCGAGGATCAGCCAGAGGCCGACGACGAAGGTGAGGAGCGCCCAGGCGAGGCGGGCGAGGAGGCTGCCGACACCGTGGGCGGCGAAGGCCGCAGCGGCGAGGAAGGCGCTGACGATGACGAGGACGATGCCGACGAAGACCGCGGCGCCGAGCGAGAAGAGCTCCGGCAGCAGGATCGCGATCGCGCCGATGACGATCGCGGCGATCCCGACGCCGCGTAGCGTCTTCCAGGTGCGGGCCAGGCCTTCGCGCACCTCAGGGTCGAGTTGGGTTGCTCCTCCAGAGAACTCCATGGACAGCGATCCTATTCCGGGGGAAGGACTCGAACCCTCTCTTCCTGGACCAAAACCAGACGTGCTGGCCAATTACACCACCCCGGAGCGAAGTCCGGAGCGTACTCAGTCCTCGCCGGGACGGGCCACCTTGCCGCCGCCGGCGCCCGGCTCGAGCGCCGGGCCGCGGGGCGAGGCGATGCCGAGGACGCGCATCGCTTTGAGGCCGAGGCCGAGCTTCTCGCGGCCCTCGGTCGAGGAGACGTCGTGGCCGCAGAGCTCGCGCACGCGCTCCAGCCGGTAGCGGACCGTGTGGCGGTGGGTGAAGAGCTGTTTGGCGGTCGCGGCGACGTTGCCGTCGTTGTCGAGGTAGGCCTCGACGGTGGCGACCAGCTCGGTCTCGTACTGCTCGTCGTAGTCGGCGAGCGGCTGGATCGTCTCGGCGTAGAAGCGTTCGAGCTCGGCCGGGTCGTCGCTCATCGCGGGCAGCAGCAGGCGGTAGGCGCCGGTGTCCTCGAAGGCGAGCAGCGGCCGGCCCTCGGCCTCGCCGACGTTGACCGCGAGGCGCGCTTCGGAGCCGGCGCGGTAGAGGTCGACCGAGTCGGTGGCGCGGCGGCTGCGGCCGATCGTGACGTGGAAGCCGGCGAGGCTGTCGGCCATCTCGCGGGCGAGGCCGGCGGCGGCGCGGGCGAGGCGCTCGTCGTCCTCGGCGGGGACGATCACGGCGACCTCGGCGGCGGGCTCGGCGCCTCCGGTGGTGGCGAGGCTGCCGGGCGCGAGCGAGCGCAGCCCGCGCTGGGCGAGGGTAAGGACGCGGCCGCGCCACTCCCCCGTCTGCGCGGCGCGCGGGGCGGCGCGGAGGACGAGGACGCCGGCGCCGCGGTCGAGGTCGGCGCCGAGCTCGGCACCGCGGGCGATGATGTCTGAGCGCTCGACCAGGCGGCGCTGGAGGACGTCGTCGACGAAGGCGCCGGCCGCCTCGTCGCTCGCCCATTCGGGTGAGCGCGAGCGCTCCAGCTCGAGCGCCAGGAGCGTCGTCACCATGCGGGCGATCGACGGCGCGGGCGGCGATTTGGCGCGGTAGCGGAGCTCCCCCACGGCTGTGTCGGCGACCCGCAGCGCGACCACGGTCACGCCCTCGCCGCCGGCGAGCAGCCGTTCCTCCTGGTCGGGGGACGCGCCGGCGACCGCGAGGACCGCGCTGGAGCGGTCGATCAGGGCGACCGAGGCGTCGAGCAGCCGGGCCGCGGCGCGCGCGACGGCGGGCAGTCCGGCACCCGCTTCGACCGCCTCGGAAAGCGCGTCGAGCAGCGTGGGATCTTCAGGAGTCACCGCGGTTTTTGCCTCTTCAGAAGTTTGCGCCACCCATCCATTATTCCGACAGCCCCCTAATTCGCCGCCCCGCAAGGCGGCGGGGACGTCAGTTGCCGACGAAGAATTCGTGGATTTCGGGCCAGTATTTGACGATCACGAGGCCGATCACGACGCCGCCGACGATCAGCGCCGCCAGCACGAACAGCGAGAGCGCGCCCGCCGCCGCCTTTTCCCAGAGCCGCCCGGCGCCGCTGAGCGCGGGGCTGAGGATCAGGGTCACGAAGGTGATCAGGCAGATCAGCGCGGCGATCCCAAAAAGGACGTACTGGTGCCCTATTTTGGCGAGGCCGAAAGCGATCATCGATGCGGATTGTGGCGCAATTGGCTGACGACGAGGCCGACCGCCGCGCAAATCGAGAAACAGGCGGCGCCGAGGGCCCAACCGCCGCTGACGTCGCTCAGGTAGTGGACCGAGAGGTAGACGCGGCTGAGGCCGACCAGCACCGTGAGCACGATCCCGGCGACGACGACGAGGGTCGCGCGGGCCATCCCGGGACGCAGGCGGACGACGATCGTCGTCGCCAAGAAGACGTAGAGGACCGAGTGGGCGGCGTGGCCGGAGGGGAAGGCGGAGCCGGTCGAGTCGACCAGGGGTTCGGGCGGGCGCGGGCGGTCGATCGCCGCCTTGATCTCGTGGAAGCCGATCTGGATCAGCACCATCGCGACGAGCAGGACGATGGCCTCGGTCCAGTGCTTGCCGCGGGCGAGCGCCGCCGCGCAGATCGCCGTCAGCGGCCAGACGAACCAACCCGATCCGAGGAAGGTGAAGACCTTCGAGAAGGCGGTCATGAAGCCGCAGTGGAGGGCTTCGGCGACGGTGATCGCGGTTTCGTCGCCGGGGGTCGGGCCGGGGTCCTTGCCGATCACGACGATGTAGGCGACGAGGACGAAGAGGGCGACGGCGAGGACCGCCATCAGGCTGGTGAATTCGAGGCCGAAGGTGCCGCCGGGGGTGAGCCGGTCGCCGATCAGCCGCAGGCCCGCTTCGTGGCGGCGGGCGAAGGCGGTGATCGGGGCGGTCGCGCGGTGGTCGTCCATCCAGCGGACCGCCTCGCGGCGGTTCTCGGCGACGCGCAGGTAGCGGGCCGCCCAGACCGCGCCGACGACGATCACGATCAGCGCGCCGAGGATCACCGCGCCTTTGCCGGCGTAGTCGATCGCGGTGTCGATCGACTTCGAGAAGACGTATCCGATGACGACGGTGAGGCTGACCCAGAGCCCGCAGCCGAGGACGCTGTAGGGGAAGAACTGGCGGAAGCGCATGCCGGAGGAGCCGGCGATGAAGGGGGCGAAGGCGCGGACGAAGCCGACGAAGCGGCCGAGGAAGATCGTCTTGCCGCCGTGGCGGGAGAAGAAGCTCTCGACCTGCTCGAGGCGGTCGTGGCCGAAGCCGAATTTCGGCCCGTGCTTCATCAGGAACTCGCGGCCGAGCCGGCGGCCGAGGAAGAAGCTGGTGACGTCGCCGGCGCAGGCGCAGGTCCAGGCGAGGGCGATCAGGACGTAGAGGTTGATCGTGCCCTGGCCGGCGACCGCGCCACCGAGCAGCATCACGGTCTCGCCCGGGGCGACGAGGCCGATGAAGGCGCCGGTCTCGGCGAAGGCGAAGAAGCCGACGAGCAGGTAGGTCCAGGGCCCGAGCGCCTTGGAGACCGACTCGAGGATCGACTCGAGGTCGAGGACCTGGGTGAAGAGGTAGTAGGCGACTCCGATCGCGGCGACGATCGCGACGCGGGACGCCCACTTGCGTTGGGTCTGGGTGCCGGGGAGCTTCACTTCGGCGCTCCGAGGGGCGGTGACGGCGTGAGGCCCTCCGGACGCGCCTTCGGCGCTGAGTGTCCGGAGGACCTCACGCCGTCACCGCTGAAGGGCCGGCCAGGGTGATGATCGCGTCGTCTCGGTCGAGCTCTGAGGCGGCACGCTCGGCTTCGCGGAGGGAGCTGAAGAGGGCGACCGCGGTCGGGCCGGAGCCGCTGAGGAAGACCGCGGGCGCCTGGGTCGTTCGGAGGGCTTCGAGGGCGTCGCCGATGTCGGGACGAAGGGACACCGCGGCGGGCTCGAGGTCGTTGACGATCAGGTCGACGTAGGCGAGCGGCGAGGCGCCCGCCCCGGCCGCGGCGCGCAGTTCGCCGGCGATCGCGTCGAGCGCGTCCTCCTCGCGACCGAGGCCGAGACGGTCGGCCTCGTCGAAGACGGCCTTGGTCGAAAGTCCTCCGCCGGAAGGAAGCAAGAGCACCGCGTGCTCGGCGGGCGCCGGCAGTGGCTCGACCCTCTCCCCCGCTCCCCGGACCAGCGCAAGCGCGGGCCGCAGCTGCGAAGGCACGTCGGCCCCCAGTTCGGCGGCGATCGCCGGCAGGTCCGCGACCACTCCCGGCCTCGCTGGACTCTTTTCGTTGTCAGAGAACGAAAAGTGTCCAGTCGAGAGGCGGAGGACGGCGGCGGCGTCGGCGGAGCCGCCGCCGAGGCCCGCGGCGACCGGGGTGCGCTTCTCGATCTCGATCCGCAGCGGTGGGGCGTCCCAGCCGCGCTCGCGCAGTGCGCGCAGGGCCCGGGCCGCGAGGTTGTCGCCCTCGACCCCGGGGCAGATCACTTCGTCGCGCTCGGCCTCGGTGATCCGCAGGAGGTCCGCCAGGGCCAGCGGCTCGAACAGCGAGCAGAGTTCGTGGAGGCCGTCCTCGCGCGGCTTGCCGAGGTAGAGGCCGAGGTTCAGCTTGGCGGGACCGTGGACGAGCATCGCGGGAAGGGTGTCACGCCTCCCCTCGGGGAGTCTCAGGAAGTCGGCCGGTGCAGCGCCGCCGACACGCGCGACGGGGTCAGGACCCGATGCTCCGCATGGCCGTGGAGAGCGCCGCGAATTGGCTCGGCGGCAGGCTCTCCGCGCGGGCGTCTTCGGGCAGTCCCAACTCCGCCAGCGCCGCGCGGGCGACGGCGCGCGGCTGCGGGAAACCCTTGAGCCCGGCGATCTCGAGCGAGCGGGCGAGCGTTTTGCGGCGGTGGGCGAAGGCGGCGCGGACGAGGTCGCGCGTCGCGGCGTCGGCGCCCGGGCCGATCCGCCGCAGGCGCAGGATCGCCGACTCGACCCGCGGCCGCGGCTTGAACACCGCCGGGTCGACCTTGCGCAGGATCTGCACCTCGCAGGCGAGCTGGGCGATCGCGCTGGGCGCCCCGTAGGTGCGGTTGCCGTGCGCCGCCCGGAGGCGTTCGGCGATCTCCAGCTGCACCATCACGGTCCAGGTCCGCAGGCTCGGCAGTTCCTCGATCGTCTCCATGATCACCGGCGTCGCCACCGAGTACGGAAGGTTGGCGACCATCGCGTCCGGCGCCGGCTCGAACGTCGCGAAGTCGAGTTTCACCGCGTCGCCCCAGTGGAGCGTCACGTTCGGCAACGCGGCGACGCCCTCCAGCGCCGGCTCCAGCCCGCGGTCGATCTCGACCGTGTGGAGGTGGGCGACCCGCGGCGCGAGGCGCTCGCTCAGCACCCCTTCGCCGGCCCCGACCTCGAGCACGACGTCGTCCTCCCCCACGCCCGAGTCGCGGACGATCGCCTCGAGCAGGTTCGGGTCGGCGAGGAAGTTCTGGCCGAGCCTGACCACGGGCCGGCTACCAGCCGAAGAGCGTGCGGGCGTTGGCCTCGACGGAGCGCTCGAGGTCGGCGAGCGATTCGCCGCGCTCGGCGGCGACGACTTCGGCGGTCGCGACCACGTTGGCAGGCTCGTTGCGCTCGCGGCGGCGCACCTGCGGGGTGAGGAACGGCGCGTCGGTCTCGACCAGGATGCGGTTCTCCGGCACCTTGGCGGCGGCGAAGCGGAGGTCGGCGTTGCGCGGGTAGGTGACGTTGCCGGCGAAGGAGACGTACCAGCCGCGCTCGTTCGCGGCGCTCACTTTCTGCGGCGCCGAGAAGCAGTGGAGGATCACCGTCAGGTCGTCGGCGTGTTCGTCGAGGGTGGCGAAGATCTCGTCGATCGCGGCGCTCTCGTCCTCCGGGTCGCGGGCGTGGATGACGAGCGGCAGCTCGAGCTCCCGGGCGACCTCGATCTGACCGAGGAAGGCGCGCCGCTGATCCTCGGGCGCGGCGGTGTCGCGGAAGAAGTCGAGGCCGGTCTCGCCGATCGCCCGCACCTTCGGGTGGGCGCCGAGCTCGATCAGCGCCAGCTGCGCTTTCTCGTCGAAGCCGGTCGCGTCGTTGGGGTGACGACCGACGCTGGCGAAGACCGGCTCATTGGCCTCGGCCTGCGCGATGACCTGCGCGTTGGTCGTCTCGTCGAGGCCGACGTTCAGCATCCGCTCGACCCCGGCCGCGGCGGCCGCCTCGAGCAGCTCGGCGGTCGGCTTCTCGCAGATGAACAGGTGCGTGTGGGAGTCGATCACGCCGCGGGCGTCTCGATCTTCGGGAAGAGCGGCTGGATCCGCTCCACCGTCTGGCCGCCGCCGCGGGAGCCGAGCTCGGCGAGGACGCGGCCGTCTTCGCCGAGCGTGGCGAGCAGCGTCTCCGCCGTGTCCGGCAGGAACGGGACGAGCATCAGGGTGACGACGCGCAGGCCCTCGATCAGGTTGTAGAGGACTTCCTCGAGGCGGGCGGGGTCGGCCTCGTCCTTGGCGAGTACCCAGGGCGCGGTCTCCTCGACGTAGCGGTTGAGCCGCCGGACGAGCACCCAGACGACCTCGAGCGCCTGGCTCAGCTCGGCTTTGTCGATCAGCCCGGAGAGGCGGTCGAGCGCGCCTTCGAAGTCCTCGGCGAGCACCGCGTCGACCTGCGCCTCGGCCGGGACGGCGCCGTCGCGGTAGCGCGCGACCATCGCCAGCACGCGGCTGGCGAGGTTGCCGTAGTCGTTGGCGAGCTCGGTCTCGTAGCGGGCCTCGAAGCCGGCCGTGGAGATCGATCCGTCCTGGCCGAAGCTGACCTCGCGGAAGAGGTAGAAGCGCAGCGCGTCGGCGCCGAAGCGGTCGATCACCTCGAACGGATCGAGCACGTTGCCGAGGCTCTTCGACATCTTTTTCTCGCCCATCAGCAGATAGCCGTGGATCACCATACGGTGCGGCGGCTGCAGCCCGGCGGCCATGCAGAGGGCGGGCCAGATGACGGCGTGGAACTTGAGGATGTCCTTCGCCATCACGTGCAGGTCGGCGGGCCAGTAGCGGTCGGTGAGGTCCTCGCCCTCGCGGGCGAAGGTGAGTGCGGTGACGTAGTTGAGGAGCGCGTCGAACCAAACGTACATACGCTGGCTCTGGTCCCAGGGAAGTTTGAGTCCCCATTTCAGCGTCGGCCGTGAGAGCGAGACGTCCTCGAGCCCGCCTTTGATGAACGCGACCGCCTCGTTGCGGCGGAAGTCGGGGACGACGAAGTCGGGCTGGCCCTCGTACAGCGCTTCGAGTTTGCCCTGGAATTTGGAGAGCTCGAAGAACCAGTTCTCCTCTTCGACCCAGTCGAGCGGGATCTCGTGGATCGGGCAGGTGTTGCCCGCGGCGACCTCGCGCTCGGTTTTGAAGTCGGCGCAGCGAGGGCAGTACCAGCCTTCGTAGGAGCCCTTCCGCACGAAGCCGTTGTCGTAGACGCGCTGCATGATCTCGGCGACCTTCGCTTCGTGCCGCGGGTCGCTCGTCCTGATGAAGAAGTCATTGGTCGCCCCGATGATCGGCCCGAGCGCCTCGAACTTGGCAGCGTTGCGGTCGACCAGCTCCTCCGGCGAGATCCCCTCTTTGGCGGCCGCGACCTCGATCGGCTCCCCGTGCTCATCGGTCCCGGTAAGGAAGAACACGTCCTCCGCCCGCTGCCGGTGGTGCCGCGCGAGGATGTCGGCGGCCAGCGTCGAGTACGCGTGACCGAGGTGCGGCTCGGCATTGACGTAGTAGATCGGCGTGGTGACGTAGAACTTGTTCGGGTCGGTGGCCATCTGACCCGAGCCTACTGAGAGCGCCTAGCCCAGATCTTCGTCGGCGAGGTCGGCCATCAGCGGCGAGGGCGTCAGGTGGAGCTTCAGTCCGAGAAAGTTCACGCCGAGCGAGCCGGTCAGCTTGCCGGTGCTCCGTCGGTAGGTCCCCTTGCCGAAGAAGGGCGCGGGCGGGGTGAAGGTGGCGCTCGCGGGACCGGTTGAGCCCCCGGGACCGGTGGAGCCGGGACCCAGCGCGAGCGTCTCCTTCCGCAACGCCGCTACCTTCTTGACCCACCGCTCGGTGGCGACTCCGCCGCGAAGCCATTCGCGGTCGATCCCGAGGAACTGGCTGTCGGAATCCTTGCCTGCCCAGGCGATGAATTCGATGACCCGATGCCGGACTTCGCCCTGGGCGAATAGGCGGATCGGGGCGGGACCATCCAGGACCGGCCCAAGTTCGGCGACGTGACCGAAGAGGGCGTGTGACCCATCTTCCTTTTTCGGTTCCGTCCTACAGGCGAGGACGACTTCCACGGGCGCTTCGGTTGCCTGCCATCTCCCGTAACCCCCGGCGCCCCGGAAGTCGAGGTGCCCTTCGAACGTCGCGCCTTCGCTGGGATGGCTACGTCGACACAGCTTCGCCCACCCCGCCGAGGTCTGAGGGGCGTCAGGCGTGACCGTGCCGACGACCGACCCCAGGCCGGGAAACTTCAGATCGAGGGAGTCGTCGAACGGCGCGGACGGGATCGCGATCGCGTAGTCGACGCCGCGTTCGTACCCGCCGTTCGCACCCCCCTCGTAGGTGGCGACGACCGCCACACCCTTCGCCGGGAAGACGTGCAATTCAAAGACGTCGAGGTGGTTCGCCGGTGAGGGAACGATGATCCGCACTTCTTTCGCTTCTCCGTCCAGCGGAGCCCCGACCGCACTCGCGCTCGCGGGAATCGCGCAGACCAGGACGAGCGCCAGTAAGGCGACTGCCGCGGCGCGAAGGGTGGGGCGAGCGGCCACGAGCTACGAGAAGCGGAAGAACTCGATCAGGTTGCCGTCGAGGTCGCGGCAGGCGAACTCCCGAGTGCCGAAGTCGGTCTCGGTCACTCCGTCGCGCGAGGCCTCGTGGAGCACCCCGGCGGCGGCGAGCTCGTCGTAGAGGGGGTCGACCTCGGCCACCTCGATCCGGCAGCTGGCGGTTCCCGCGAGGAATGACTCGGCGCCCGAGGTGACCGGACGCTCGCGCAGGTCCGAGCGCTCGCGCCAGGACTCGTCGGTCGCCGCCCACAGGTGGATGCGCGCCTCCTCGCGCGAGACGATCGCGAAGCCCTCGCCGACGTGGACCGCGTCGAACCCGAACCCGCTGCGGTAGTGCTCGACCGCGGCCTCGAGGTCCGCCACCGGAAGCGCCGGGATCGTTCGACCGAGGCCGTGCACCGGCCCAGCCTACGGAAGAGGTCCGTGGTCAACGGGCTCCACCCAGGCCGGGCGTGGCCGATAATCGGGCCGATGGCGATCGACACTCACGGACGCTGGCCTTGGGCCGCGGCGGCGATGGTCGGGCCGGCCTGGGCCGCGGCGGCGGCGCGGCGCGGGGACCTACGACGGGACGACGCGTGGGTGGCGATGCTGGCGCTGCCGATCCTCGTCGCCCACCAGACCGAGGAGTGGGTGCGGCCCGGCGGCTTCCTCCCCTTCTGCAACGAACGCCTCCTCGGCAGCGACCGGCCGACCTGGCCCCTGACCGAGCGCGACGGCTTCCACATCAACGTCACGATCGGCTGGGGCACGGCGGTCGCCGCCGCGGCGCTGTGGCGACGGAGCGCCCTGCCGGCCGCCGTCGTCCTCTGGATGGAGGCCGGCAACGCGGCCCTGCACAGCGGGATGGCGGTGCGCGAGCGCCGCTACAACCCCGGCGTCGTCACCGGAGTCGCGCTGATGGGCATCCACACCGCCGCGAGCGCCGGCGCCCTGCGCCGCTCCGGCCGCCTCGGTCGACGGGGAGCATTCGCCGCCGCCGCGATCGGCCTCGCCATCGACGCCGGCCTGCCGATCACGATGAAACGCCGCATGCGCCGCGCCCGCTGAGCCGCAACCCGTAGCCCTTTGTCGCCCACGGGGTTACAAAGGGCTACGGGTTCAGAGGCCCGGGAGGAAGTTGATCAGCGAGGCCTCCGCGCCGGGGCCGGCCAGAGGAACCTTGATGCCGAAGAGGTCTACCGAGAGCGAGCCGATCAGTTCTCCGCTCCGCGGCGAACGGATGCTGCCTGACCTGCGGTAGACGGCGGAGCCGGAGAACGGGCCGGGTGGTCTCACCGTCGCCCTCTTCGGGTGCTCCGAGTTCGAGCTGACCTTGAAGGCCCCCGCCGCCGATTCTTCGAGATCGATCGACCGGATCACCGCCACCTTCCCCGGCAACCATTCGAGGGTCTGCCCCTCCCAGGTCGACTGCCGCCCGGGGACAGTGTGCGTCGCCATGAATCGGTTCACGCGATCGCCGAAGATCCCTTCCGAGTAGAGGACCTGCGACGTCTGGCCCGTGATCCCGGGCAGGAAAGAGATGTATTCGAAGAGGTCCGGATCCGAACTCCGGCACCCCTCCGGACACAGCGGGGCCCCTTTCAGCCTCACCGCGATCGCGTGGCTCGCATCGAAGTTCAGGTATCCGCCATTCCCGTGGAAGTGGAACGAGCCGTCGAATTCCAGGCGTTCCCCCACTTCCGAGAGTTCGCCGACGATCGAGGCGACCCCGGGCACCTGGACATCGATCCTCCCTCGGAGCGGCTGCTTCGGTATCCGGACCGCGTACGCGACCGTGCCATGGCGCGGTCGGAGGTGCCCGCTTCTCGACATTCCCATTTCGGTAAAGATGGCCGCGAAGCCGAGCCGCGGGTGAACCTCGACCGTCACCGCGACCTCCTTCCGCGGAGCGAGGTAGAGATAGATCCCTTCCGATTCGTGCGGTTGCCGCGCCGCGTTCGCGATCGGCGCCGCCGCGGCGCACGCGAGCGCCGCCACCAGCACCCCGATCGATCCCCTCACCCAGCCGCGCACCGGCGCGAGATTAGTCGCTCAGCAGCTGGGTTCGGCGGTCAGGGCGCCGAGTTTGTGGCCGAGTTTGTCGATCTTCAGCCCCTGCTGGTAGCCCTTCGCCGCGTACTGTTCGTAGTTCAGCTTCGACTGGCCGCTGAGGCTTTTGGTGAGGGCGGCGACCTGGCTGGTGATCGCGGCCATCTTCTTGCGATTGGCGACGCAGGCCGCCGGGGCCCTGGTGGCTTCGAGCTTTTTCGCCAGCACCGAGAGGTCGACGGAGTAGACGGAGTAGAGCGGTTCCAGGTGCTGCTGGCTGGTCGACGTGTGGATCGGTTCGATCACCGTCGGCGTGACCTTGTTTTCGAATTCGGTCATCACTTCGGTGACTTCGTTCGCCCAGGCTTCTTCCGGGGACGCGGTGGTGGTTTCTTCCGCGGTGCTCCCGCCAGATTCCGCGGTGCTCCCACCCGAGGTCGACCCGCCGGAGCTGCTCGAGCCACCGCCGCCGCAGGCGGCCAGGGCCAGGACGGCGAGGAGGAGCAGCGAGATGAGAGTTGCCTTACGCACGGCGGCGCACCCTATTTGACGGAACTTAAGTTCGCGCTCAGCGCCGCGCCTCGCGGCCGGTCAGCGCTTTGTAGAGGTCGTTCGCGCGCGTCCCGGTCAGCGCCGCGACCACCGACGCCGCCGCCCGCGGCCGCGCCCCGCTCTGCACCAGGTGGCGCAGCGCGTCGACCGCGAAGCCGATCTCCTGGCCGTGCTCGGCGGTCGCGCTCGGCCCGATCACCAGCACGATCTCCCCTTTTACGTCGCCGCGGAAGTGCCGCGCCAACTCGCCCAGCGTCCCCCGCGCGACCTCCTCGTGGACCTTGGTCAGCTCGCGGCAGACGGCCGCCTCGCGGTCGGGAGCGATCGCCGCCAACGCCGACAGGCTCTCGCCCACCCGCCGCGGGCTCTCGAAGGCGATCACGGTCTCGGTCGAGCGCAGCACCCGCTCCATCTCTCCCGCCCGCCGCGGCAGGAAGCCCTCGAAGCGCCAGCGGTCGGTCGGCAGCCCGCTCGCGACCAGCGCCACCAGCACCACCGACGGCCCCGGCAGCACCGTCACCTCGATGTCGCGCTCGATGCAGCGGTGGATCAGCTTGAAGCCCGGGTCGGAGATCCCCGGCATGCCGGCGTCGGAGACCAGCGCCACCGTGTAGCCGCGCTCGATCTGCCCGGTCAGCTCGACCGAGCGCGCCTGTTCGTTGCCCTCGTGGTTGGAGACCAGCCGCGGCGCCGGGCGAATCCCCAGCAGCTCGAGCAGTTTGCCGGTGCGACGGGTGTCCTCGCAGGCGATCAGGTCGGCGGAGATCAGCGCCTCGCGGATGCGCGGGGTGACGTCATCGAGGTTGCCGATCGGCGTCGGGCAGACGACCAGCGCGCCCGGCATCAGCCCTGTTTCTCGAGCTCGGTGCGAGCCAGCGCCGCGGCGCCGATCATCCCGGCGTCGTTGCCGAGGGTCGCCTCGAGGATCGGGGTCTGGTTCATCGGGGTCAGCGCCCGCTCGCGCACTTCCTTGCGGCACGGGTCGAGCAGGAGGTCGCCCGCGGCGATCACGCCGCCGCCGATCACGATCGCTTCCGGCTCGAAGATGTTGGCGAAGCTCGCGCACGCGACGCCGAGGCGGCTGCCGATCAGGTCGAAGACGCCGATCGCGGTCTCGTCGCCGGCGAGCGCCGCCTCGGTGACCACGAGCCCGTCGACGTCCACCCCTTCGGCGAGCTTCTTGCCGATCACCGAGTCCGGCGCCGATTCGGCGGCGGCGCGACCCTCGCGGCCGAGCGCCGTCCCCGAGGCCAGCGACTCGACGCAGCCGTGGTTCGGGCAGTTGCCCTGGCACGGCGGGCCGTGCTCATCGATCACCATGTGCCCGAGCTCCGCGCCGGCGCCGATCGCGCCGCGGAAGATCTGGCCGCCGAGGATCAGCCCGCCGCCGATCCCGGTGCCGATCGTCAGCATCACCATCGTCGGCTTGCCGCGGGCGGCGCCGTAGAGGTGCTCGGCGAAGGCGGCGACGTTGCCGTCGTTGTCGAGGAAGACCGGCAGTCCGACGCGCTCGGAGATCAGGTCGCGGATCGGCAGCTCGACCAGCGGCAGGTTGACCGCGGCGATCGCTTCGCCGCGCGCCTGGTTGATCGTCGCCGGGATGCCGAGGCCGACGGCGGCGGCGTTCGGGCGCGCCTCGCGCGCCGCCTCGATCTCGCGCACGATCAGCTCGACCAGCTCGTCCTGGCTCTGTTCGCGCGAACCCTCACGGCTCTCCCACAGGGTCTCGACACCGGCGAGGACGCCGACCTGCACCTTCGTCCCGCCGAGGTCGACCCCGATCGTCTCAGTGGCCTCGCTCATCGGCGGCCTAGGCTAGCCGTCCTCCGGGCTCGGCGGCGCAAGGTCGCGCCCGCGAACCATGCAGGCGGATCGAGTCATTCGGCGAAGTCCGTTGTTCCTAAGAAACCTCGACTACGGTTTCGGACCCTTTTCTATGGCTGACGACGGTGAGCAGCGCCCGCAGGGGGCGCCTGATTACAAGGTCTACCGCTCAAAGCGGGGGATCTTCTCGCGCCTCAAAGGCGGCGATGTCCCGCGCTCCGATGACGCCGATCCGGGCGCGGCAGCGGGCGCCGGCGGGGCCGGTGCCGGCAGCGGAATCGGCCGCGGCGGGCGGTCCGGCGGCCCCGGCGATCCGGGCGTCCCCGGGCCGCCGGACGAACCCGGGCGCACCAACTACGGACGTGGGAGCGGCCGCGAAGGCCCGCCCCTGCCGGACTTCCAGCTGCCCTGG
>DAIQOT010000219.1:0-6622 GCA_036787695.1 Solirubrobacterales bacterium
CCGGCCCGAACCGGATCGGCCAGGGGATCGAGTTCGACTACTGCTGCGTCCACGCGGCGATGACCGCGCGTGAGATGGGCCGCGACGCGGTGATGGTCAACTGCAACCCGGAGACGGTCTCGACCGACTACGACACCTCCGACCGCCTCTACTTCGAGCCGCTGACCGCCGAGGACGTGCTCGCCGTCTGCGCGCAGGAGAAGCCGGAGGGCGTGATCGTCCAGTTCGGCGGGCAGACGCCGCTGAAGCTGGCGCGGACGCTCGAAGAAGCGGGCGTGCCGCTGCTCGGCACCCCGGTCGACGCGATCGACCTGGCCGAGGACCGCGGCCGCTTCGGCGCCCTGCTGCGCAGCCTCGACATCGCCCACCCGCCCTACGGCACCGCGCACTCGGCCGAGGAGGCCGAGACCGTCGCCGGCGAGGTCGGCTTCCCGCTGCTGGTGCGGCCGAGCTACGTGCTCGGCGGCCGGGCGATGGAGATCTGTTACTCGACCGACGATCTTCGTAGCTATCTCGACGTGCACGTCAAGGCCGACCAGGAGCACCCGCTCCTACTCGACCGCTTCCTCGAGAACGCGATCGAGGTCGACGTCGACGCGCTCGGCGACGGCGAATCGGTCCACGTCGCCGGGATCATGCAGCACGTCGAGGAGGCCGGCGTCCACTCCGGCGACTCGGCCTGCGTGATCCCGCCGCTCTCGCTCGGCGAAGAGATGCTGGCCGAGATCCGCTCGACCACGGAGCGGATCGCGATGGCGCTCGGCGTCATCGGTCTGCTGAACATCCAGTACGCGATCGCCGAGGGACGCCTCTACGTGATCGAGGCCAACCCGCGCGCCTCGCGCACCGTGCCCTTCGTCTCGAAGGCGATCGGGGTGCCGCTGGCGAAGGTCGCCGCAAGGCTGATGCTGGGGGAGAAGCTCGCCGACATGGAGCTGCCCCAGGACTTCCCCGAGCACGTCAGCGTCAAGGAGGCGGTGCTGCCGTTCGCCCGCTTCGCCGGCGCCGACTCGGTGCTCGGCCCGGAGATGAAGTCGACCGGCGAGGTGATGGGCATCGCCGCCGACTTCCCGACCGCCTTCGGCAAGGCCCAGGCCGCCGCGGGGGTGATCCTGCCGCGCGAAGGCTCGGTCTTCATCACCGTCTCCGACACCGACAAGGCGGCGGCGACGCAGCTCGCCGGGCGGCTCCACGACGTCGGCTTCGAGATCATCGCGACCGGCGGCACGGCGATGGCGATCGAGCGGATGGGGGTGCCGGTGCGCCGCATCAACAAGCTGCACGAGGGCTCCCCGCACGTGCTCGACCTGATCCGCAAGCGCGAATGCGACCTGGTGATCAACACGCCGAGCGGCTCCGGCGCGCGCGCCGACGGCTACGAGATTCGCACCGCGGCGGTCAAGCACGGGATCCCCTCGATCACGACGATGACCGCGGCGACGGCGGCGGTCCGGGCGATCGCCTCGGGCGGCGGGATCGACGACGAAGTCCGCTCGCTGCAGGAGATCCACGCGGCGGCGCGGGAAGCGGCGGCGGCGAAGCCATGAGCGCGCCCTTCGGCCGCAGGCTCTGCGAGGTCTCCTCGAACCGTGACTCGGGCGGCTACCGAGTCGTGTCCCTGGTCGATCGCGACGGGCCGGAGCCGAAGCCGGGGCAGTTCTACATGCTCGCCGCGACCGACGGTTGGGACTCGCGCGACGGCCGCGCCTTCCTACCGCGGGCGATCTCCGTCGCCGACGTCAACCCGGCGAGCGGCGGCGGGGTCAAGCTCGACTTCCTGCTCGACGCGGTCGGCCCGGGGACGGGGCGGCTCTGCGACCTCGGCGCGGGGGAGGGGGTCTGGGTCACCGGCCCGCTCGGCAACTCCTTCGCCTCACCGCGCGAGGTATCCCCGGTGGCGGCCGGGGCGGTCCTGGTCGGCGGCGGGGTCGGGACGGCGCCGCTGGCGCTGCTGCGCCGACGCTTCAGCGAGCGCGCGGTCCCGCACCGCGTCCTGCTCGGCTTCCGCGACCGCGCCCACACCGGCGGCCTCGACCTCTTCTGCGGCTCCTCGGGCGCCCTCTGCCCGGAGGTGAGGATGGCCACCGAGGACGGCCACGCCGGCGTCCAGGGACGGGTCACGGACCTCCTGCTGCCGATCCTGGCCGGGGACGACGCCGCCTCCGCGGTCGTCTACTCCTGCGGGCCGCCGGCGATGCTGGAGGCGGTCCGCGCCCTCTGCGGCGAGCACGGCGTGCCCTGCGAGCTGGCGCTCGAGTCGCCGATGGCCTGCGGGTTCGGCGCCTGCTTCGGCTGCGCGGTGCCGAAACCCGGCGGCGGCTACCTGCGCCTCTGCGTCGACGGCCCGGTCCTCCGCGGGGACCAGGTCGAGGAGGTGAGCCACGCTTATGCCTGAGCTCTGTGGGATCGAGCTGGAGCACCCGGTGATCAACGCCTCGGGGACCTACGACGCGATCGCCGCCCAGGCCGTCTTCGGCGACGCCGTGCTGGCCGACTTCCCCTTCAGCGCCTTCGTCTCGAAGACGATCACGCCCGAGCCGCGCGCCGGCAACGCGCCGCGACGGATCTGGGAGACGCCGAGCGGGATGCTCAACTCGATCGGGTTGCCGAACAAGGGGCTCGACGGGTTCCTCGCCGAGGACCTGCCGAAGCTGCGCGAGCTCCCGGTGCCGCTGATCGTCTCGATCATGGCGACGACGCGCGAGGAGTTCGTCCGCTGCGTCGAGCGGATCGCGAGGCGCCGTGAGGTGGCGGCGATCGAGCTCAACGTCTCCTGCCCGAACGTGCACTCGGGGCTGATCGTCGGTGAGAACCCGAGTGAGACCGAGGCGCTGCTCGAGGCGCTGCGCCCGGTGACCGAGAAGCCGCTGATCGTGAAGCTGACGCCGAACGTCGCCGACGCCGCGGCGGTCGCGGCGGGGGGTGAGCGCGGCGGCGCCGACGCGATCTCGCTGATCAACACGCTGAAGGGAACCGCCTTCGACCCGGCGACTGGCAAGCCCGCGCTCGGCAACGGGTACGGCGGCCTCTCGGGGCCGGCGGTGCGACCGGTCGCGCTCGAGCAGGTGCGTTCGGTGCGCGCCGCGGTCGGCCTCCCGATCGTCGGCATGGGCGGGATCTCAAACGGCGCCGACGCGGCCGAGTTCCTCGCCCTCGGGGCGAGCGTCGTCGCCGTCGGCACGGAGAACTTCCGTGACCCGAGGGCCGGCGCGCGGGTCGCCGCGGAACTGGAGTCGACGCTCCGCCTTGAGCGCTCTGCGACGCCTGCGCTTGACCTCGACTAGAGGTTGAGATGAATTTACGCGCAAATGGGTGAGGTCGGCTTGCGTGCACCCGACGCCGGGCTATACTCGCCGCCGCGTGGCGACCTCGACCAAAACCTCTCTCGCGGCCCCCGAAAGGTCCCTCGATCAGAGGATGGAGGCGCTCAAGCGAGCGAACGACATTCGCACCGCGCGAGCCAAACTGAAGAAGGACCTGAAGGCCGGTCGTTCGAACATCCACGGCATCCTTCTCGACCCGCCCGAGTACGTCATGACCGCCAAGGTTTTCGACATGCTCCTCGCCGTTCCCAAGTACGGCCGTGTCAAGACGAATCGGATCCTGAACCAGTGCCGGATCTCACCGTCGAAGACGATCGGCGGCCTCAGCGAGCGCCAGCGCACCGAGCTCGTCTCCTTGCTTCACCGCTAAGCCGACCGACCCTTTCGGCAGTATCGGCCGCCGCATGAGCGACGGTACTTCGGCCAAGGTATTTGTCATCACCGGCCCCTCGGGAGTGGGGAAGGGCACGCTGATCAAGAAGCTGCTCGAACGCGTCCCCGACCTGGCGCTCTCGGTATCGGCGACGACCCGCCAGCCGCGCGAGGGGGAGGAGCACGGCCGCGACTACCACTTCCTCACCGAGGAGCAGTTCAAAGAGCGGCGCGACGCCGGCGACTTCCTCGAGTTCGCGAGCTACAGCGGCAACCACTACGGCACCTTGAACTCGGAGCTCCAACGCTGTCTCGACAAGGGCCGCTCGGTGGTCCTCGAGATCGAGGTTCAGGGAGCCACCCAGGTGCGCGCCGCCAAACCCGACTCGGTCCAGATCTTCATCGCCCCACCCGACCCGGCCGTCCTCCGCGAACGCCTCCGCGGCCGCGGCACCGACTCCGCCGAGGCGATCGACAAACGCCTCCAGGTCGCCGAGCAGGAGCTGGGCGCCCAAGACGACTTCGACTTCCTCATCGTGAACGACGATCTCGACAAGGCGAGCGACGAGCTCGAGTCGATCGTCCGCCAGTCCATCGGCCTCGATTCGTAAGCGCTGCGAGGGGCGGGCGGCGCGCCCCTCCGCCTGAAGCCGTCGCGCAGCTGGTGCGGCCGCGTGGCTCCGAGGCCGTGGCCCTGAGCTTCATTCGAAGGGGCACGCCGCCCGCCCATCCAACCGCCGAGTGAGTTCGCACCTAACCCCAACAGTTGTGGCTAACTGCGAACGCGGCCCGCGATCCCGCAGTGAGTTCGCACTTCCGGTCGCTATCCGGACCTTTCTGCGAACTCATCGCAGCTCGCCGGAGGGCGTTCGCACTTTCCCGCGCATGCCGCGGGTTTCTGCGAACTCACCGGCCCGGCTGTCACGGACTCGTGGCGGGAGTCCGACGGAGCGCGGTCGAAGGGCCATCGGGTGTCCCTCGAATGAAGCTCAGGGCCACGGTCCGAACCCATGCGGCCATCCCAGCTGCGCGACGGCTTCAGGCGAGGGACATCCGATGGCCCTCCCCGCCAAGACATGAACCCTTGCGACACCCGTTCGCAGATGTCCGCCGCCCCGCTCGTCTACACTGCTCCGTCCATGGTTAAACCACGCGTAGACAAGCTTCTGGACCACTCTGACTCCAATTACGCCGCCGTTGTCGTTGCGGCGAAGCGGGCACGTCAGATCAACAGCTACTTCCACAACCTCGGTGAGGGTGGCTTCGGCGAGTACCCGCCCCCGATGGTGGAAACCAACGCTGAGGGCAACTACCTCACGATGGCACTCGAAGAGCTCGCCGAGGGCAAGCTCAAATACGAGTACCGCAGCTAGGCGCGTAGCGCCCGGCTCCTGAGGAGCTTCAAGTGGCCCGGTTGTTGCTGGGTGTCAGCGGAGGGATAGCGGCGTACAAGTCGCTCGAGTTCGCGCGCCTCGCAACGCTGGCCGGCCACGGCGTCCGGGTCCTGATGACCGAGAACGCCCAGCGCTTCGTCGGCGCCGCCTCGTTCGAGGGGATCGTCGGCGCGCCCGTCCTCACCTCCGAGTTCGAGCGCGACCCGATGCGCGGCGCCTTCCCCGGCGAACCCGTGGATGGTGGGCCCGATGATGCTGGCCACGATCCAATCGGCCACCTCGAGCTGGCGGCCAACTGCGACGCCTTCCTCGTCGCGCCCGCCTCGGCCAACGCCATCGCGAAGCTGGCGGGCGGCTTCGCCGACTCGATGCTGGCGACCTCCTTCCTCGCCTGCACGGCGCCGCGGCTCGTTGCCCCGGCGATGAACGACCGCATGTACGCCGACGCCGCCACCCAGGCCAACCTGGCGACGCTGCGCGAGCGCGGGGTGGAGGTGATCGAGCCCGGCGAGGGCCTGCTCGCCTCGCGCGGCGAGCGCGGCCGCGGTCGGCTGCCCGATCCTGAAGAGCTGCTGGCGCGGGTCGAAGCGGCATTGGCCGGACGCGATGGGGCACCTGCGCAGACCGAGCCCGCCCTTCCCGGCGGGCCCGAGTACCCGGCGCTGGCCGAAACGGCGCTTCTCGGCGAGGAGCCGGCGGTCGCCCCGACCGCGGCACCCGCCGGCGAGTCCGGGCCTTGGACCGGCCTGCGGGTCCTGGTGACGGCGGGCGGCACCCGCGAGCCGATCGACTCGGTGCGCTTCATCGGCAACCGCTCGAGCGGTCGGATGGGGATGGCTCTCGCGGCCGCCGCGGCGAAGCGCGGAGCCGAGGTGACCGTGGTCGCGGCGAACGTGTCCCTGCCCGAGCCGGGCGGCGTCAAAAGGATCGACGTCGAGACCACCGCCGAGCTCTCCTACGAGACGGTCGAACGGTTCGAGACCCAGCACGTGCTGCTGATGGCCGCCGCGCCCGCCGACTTCCGCACCGAGCCGATCACCGGCAAGATCAAGCGCCAGGACAGCCTCAACCTGAACCTGCAGCCGACCGAGGACATCCTCGCCCTGATCGCGGCCGATCGCGGCGAGGGCCAGACCGTCGTCGGCTTCGCCGCCGAGCACGGGGGAGAAGCGGTCGCCCGGGCTCGCGCCAAGCTGGCCCGCAAGGGCGCCGACCTGATCGTCCTCAACGACGTCTCCGACCCGACGATCGGCTTCGACAGCGCCGAGAACGAGGTCCTGCTGGTCACCGCCACCGACGAGGAGGAGGTCCCGAAGGCCTCCAAGGACGCCGTCGCCGACGCTATCCTCGACCGCGTCGACCGTCTCCGCGCCGCCGGCGCCAAGCCCGCCCAAGCAGCGGGCTGACCAGGTCGGAACCGCCAATCTAGCCCGCAAACAGGGGCTTTCGGCCGAGCGCGCAGGCAAGCTATACTGGCTACAAGCTTTTCTGTCCCTATCTGTATCGCGCAGTCGAGAAGTGGGCCTGGCCCAC
>DAIQOT010000050.1:0-19575 GCA_036787695.1 Solirubrobacterales bacterium
TCCGGACGCGCTCTATGCACTCTGCTGGTATCAGGATGAGCCATACCCAAAGGAGTACTACAAGCTGTTCACTCCGGATCAGCTTTATGACTATTTCCACCTTCGTTACAAGCAGGAGAACGGAACGTTCGTCATCGCCTCCACCGGGTGGCCGCAGGACGGCTGGTCGACGCTGCGACGAAACCATCTGCTGCGGGTGGAGCGCGGGACGCTGAGGATGACGGAATACGACCTGTTCTCGTCCAACATGCGAGAACTTGGCGGGGCACGATCTGCGTGTACCACAGCTGTTCGAAAAGGACCTGTCACTTCTTGACGCCTGTCGATTGTCAGGTCGGATGATCCACGTAATCATGCATATGCCGACTGCTAGTCGTCTGCTTAGGTCATCCGTGACCTGATCTCCGGCTGGCGTGCTGATGGAAGTGAAAGGGAGACGGGCGTGAATGAACACTGGGATCACCTGCTGTCCCGCCGGGCAGTGAGTCGTGGCGGTGGAGAGCTCAGCGCGATCCTCGCCGGTAGTCCGGCCGGAGTACTCGCCGCGACCGGTGGCTTTCCGAATCCGAGCGCCTTTCCGGCCGAGATCGTCAGCGAGATCGTCGATCGGCTGCTCCGCGACGAGCCGGAGGTGGTACTGCAGTACTCGCCGACCGAGGGCTTGCCGAGCGTTCGCGACTACCTCCGGGAGCGACAACTGCAACTGCAGGGAACGCGGCCCGCCCTGGACGAAGTGATGGTCACCAGCGGTGGTATCGACTGCATCAACCTCATCTGCCACAGCCTCCTCGACCCCGGCGATCAGGTCGCCCTCGAGGCGCCGACTTATCTTGGAGCGATCATGGCCTTCGCCGGATACGAGGCGGAGGTCACGCCGATCGAGATGGACGACGAGGGCATCCAGGTCGACCTCCTGGAGGACAAGCTCAACGCGGGCTACCGTCCGAAGTTCGTCTACGTAATCCCCGACTACCAGAACCCCTCGGGTCGGACGCTGTCCGTCGCGCGTCGGCGGGCTCTCGCCGACATGTGTCGGGAGCACGGCGTGATCGTCGTCGAGGACATCGCCTATCGCGAGATCTCATTCAGCGGCGAATCGCTGCCGTCGATCTGGTCGATCGCGCCGGACATCACCATCCAGGCGGGCACCTTTTCGAAGGTATTCTGCCCAGGAGTGAGGCTCGGGTGGGCCGTCGGGCCGCCGGACCTGATCGCCAATCTGATTGCCGCCAAGCAGAACACGGACCAGTGCGCCGGTGCGTTGGGGCAGCGCATGGTCGAGGAGTACGGCCGCGCCGGTCACTTCGAGCGGGAGCTCCCCGCGGCCCGCGAGCTCTACGCGTCGCACTGGGAGGCCGCGGCCCGAGCGCTCGAGCTCTACCTCCCGGAAGGATGCACCTGGAGCGAGCCGACCGGCGGCATGTTCACCTGGCTCACCCTGCCCGAAACGATCAACACCACGACCTTGCGTAGCGCCGCCACGGCGGCGGGGGTCGCCTACGTGCCCGGCAGTCCCTTCTACGCGGCCGACCCGAAGTACAACGAGCTGCGGCTGTCATTCAGCCACCTCGACGAGGAACAGCTCGGCATCGCGATCGAGCGGCTCTCGAAGGTGGTCGTGGCGGCAACCGACAAGATGTCTGTCTGAATCGTGAAGCTGCGCGCCCTTCACATGGGCTACGTCGACGTCGACAAGGGTCGCGTGCTCACCCCCGGCGTCGATGTCGGAAAGACGGTCGAGCTGCCCGTCCCCAGCTATCTGATCGAGACCGACTCCGGCGAAAGGGTCCTGATCGACACCGGGATGCACGAGGTCCACATTGACGATCCGGACCACACTTTCGGTGACAATCGCGAGCTGGCGAGCTCGATCGCGCCTCGGATGGGGGACGAGCATCGGCTCGGGAATCAGCTCGGGGAACTGGACCTCGGCGTGGCCGACATCGAGACCCTCGTGAACACGCATCTGCATTTCGATCACTGCGGCCAGAACCACCTCTTCGAGGCCGCCTCAATCCTCGTTCAACGTCGGTGTTATGAGGCCGCCATCGCCGCCGGCCGAACCCGCGAGTACTTCGACGTTCCGGGCCTTTCCTACGGGCTGCTGGAGGGTGACTGTGAGATCGGCGAAGGAATCTCCCTCCTGGTGACGCCAGGACACGCCCCCGGCCACATGAGCGTGCTCGTCCAACGTCCTTGCGGTCCTATCCTGCTCTGCGGCGACGCGATTCCGACCCTGGAAGTACTAGAGGGTGAGCATTGGGATGCCTTCGAAGAGCCGGAGACCGCGGCGAAGAGCGCCGAGAGACTTGTCGAAGTAGCGAAGGCCGAAGGTGCGCGAATGCTCTTCGGGCATGATTCCAACCAGTGGAAGGAGGTTCCCCATGCCCACTCGCAGTCGCATAGGGAAGTCACGGAGTGGGGTTGCCGAGATGGCAGCTGAGCCGGCCCGGGTCGCGATCGTCGGCACCGGCAATATCGGCACCGACCTGATGGAGAAGATCCTGCGCTCGGACGGTCTCGAACTCGCGATGTTCGCCGGGATCGATCCCAACTCGGCCGGGATCGCGCGGGCCATCGAGCACGGAGTCGATGTCTCGACCGAAGGCATCGACGGCGTCCTAGCGATGACCCGGCCGGTCGACTTCGTCTTCGAGGCGACGAGCGCCTCGGTGCACCGGGCTAACGCCGGGCGCTACGCGGATGCCGGGCTGAAGGTCATCGACCTAACGCCGGCGAAGCTGGGCCCCTCCGTGGTCCCGGCCCTGGGGATGCCGGATCTCGAGGCGGTCCCGAACGTCAACATGATCACCTGCGGGGGGCAGGCGACCGTCCCGATGGTGGGGGCGGTCAGCTCGGTCACTCCGGTCCACTACGCGGAGATCGTCTCGGCGATCTCGAGCCTTTCGGCGGGGCCGGGAACCCGACAGAACATTGACGAGTTCACGGTGACCACGGCCGGGGCGTTGGAATCCGTCGGCGGCGCCGAATCCGGTAAGGCGATCATCATCCTGAACCCTGCCGATCCGCCGGTCCTGATGCGGAACACCGTCCACTGCACGATCGATCCCTCGGCCGATCACGATCTAATCGAGGCCGCCGTCCACAAAATGGCCGCCACAGTTCAAGGCTACGTGCCCGGCTACCGACTCGTCGCCGGCCCTGAGTTCGACGAGCGCGGCGAAACGGTCTCGATCTTCCTCGAGGTCACCGGGAGCGCCGACTTCCTGCCCGACTACGCCGGCAACTTGGACATCATGACCGCAGCGGCCGTCGCGGTCGGCGAGCAGCTGGCCGTCTTCGCCCAGAGCGCTGGAGGCCACGCATGAGCCTCTCGATCTTGGACGTGACCGCTCGGGACGGGTCGCACACGGTGCGTCACAGCTTCACCCCGTCGCAGGTGGAGGTGATCGTCACGCGCCTCGGAGAGGCGGGTGTCAAGATCGCCGAGATCGGCCATGGTGAGGGCCTCGGCGCCTCCTCCATCACCTACGGGATATCCGCCACGCGCGAAGAGGATCTGATCGCGGCAGGCGTCGAGGCCGGACGGCCGTTCGGCGTCCGGATCGCGGTCGTTGTTCTTCCGGGCATCGGTACCGGCAAAGACCTCGCCCGGGCGGTCGACGCCGGCGCCAGCGTCGCGCGGGTCAGCACTTTGTGCACCGAGGCCGACGTCGGCGTCCAGCACATCGAACAGGCGCGCGAGCTCGGCTGCCTCACCGTCGGGTTCCTGATGATGGCCCACCTCGCCCCACCCGAGAAGCTCGCGGAGCAGGCCTTGGTCCAGGCCGCAGCCGGCGCCGAGATCGTCTACTGCACCGACTCGGCGGGCGCTCTGACGATGGAGGATGTCGCCGCCCGGATCGCTCGCATGCGGGAGGTTCTGCCGGCCGATGTCCAGGTCGGCTTCCACGGTCACAACAATCTCGGCCTCGCGGTCGCCAACAGCATCACGGCGGTGCGCGGCGGTGCCACCTTCATCGACACCGCCTTGAGCGGGATCGGTGCGGGGTCCGGGAATACCGCGACCGAGGTCTTCGCCGCGGTCTGTGATCGCATGGAGATCCCGACCGGGGTGGACGTCACCTCTGTGGCCGCGGCCGCGGAAGAGGTTGCGGAGATCGTCGACCGGCGGCCGACGATCGACCGCGCCAGCCTGATGCTGGGCTGGGCGGGAGTGCCGAGCACCTTCCTCCTGCACTCCCAGCGGGCTGCCGAGCGTTACGAGGTCGAGCAGGATCAGTTGCTGCTGGAGCTCGGGCGACGCAAGATCGTCGCCGGCCAGGAGGACATGATCATCGACGTCGCGATCGACCTCGCGGCCCGGCGTTGACCTAAGTGGGCATCTCGGCCGGTGACTCACCGAAGGCCCCGGCCGACGCAGCGGACGCGATCCGTTCGGCGTCGTAGCCGCAGAGCTCGGCCAACAGGTTCTCCGTGTCTCCGCCCCGCCGCGGCGCCGGGATCGACGGCGCTTCGTGTCCGCTGATCCTGAGCGGAGAGGCGGGCTGGCGGACCTCGCCGAACTCCGGGTGCTGGTAGCCGACGACCCCGCCGCGGGCGACTATCTGCGGGTCTGAGAGTGCCTGCTCGACGTTGTTCACACGCCCGACCGGTACGCCTGCGGCGGTGAGTGTGTCGACCCAGTCGTCCGTCCCCTGCTCGCTGAACCTTTCACTCAGGAGTCGGACCAGGTCATCACGGTTGGTGTTGCGCTCCGCGAAGCCGGAGAAGCGTGGGTCGTCCATCAGCGATGTCAGCCCCATCGCCTCGCAGAGGCGCTGCCAGAACTTCTCCTTGGCGCAGGCGACCGTCAACCAGCCGTCGGAGGTCTGGAAGGCCTGGAAGGGGACAATCGAAGGGTGAGCCGATTCACCGCGCCGCTCGGGTTCGAAGCCCTCAGTGGCCGACCAGGTGCCGACGTAGGTCAGCAGGGCGACCGAGACGTCGAAGAGCGAGAGGTCACAGTCACCACCGACCCCGTCACGGCGCGCCCGCCAGACGGCGGCCAGTAGCGAAAGAGCGAGCGCGTAGCCACCGCAGAAGTCGACCAGGGAGAGTCCAGACTTCGTCGGCGGCCCGTCAGGGTCACCGGTGAGGCTCATCCAACCCGAGAGCGCCTGCAGTATGTAGTCGTAGGCGGGCTCCGCCGCGCGCGGCCCACTCGAGCCGAAACCGGAAAGGGAGCAGCAGACGATCCGCGGATTGCGAGCGCGGAGGGCGTCATAGGTGAGGCCGAGCTTCTTGGGGAGGTCACCGCGAAGGTTGCAGGTCACGGCATCCACCTCGGCGGCCAGATCCTCGAACACGGCTCGCCCCGCCTCGTTCCGCAGGTCAATCGAGATCGATCGCTTGCCGGCGTTGAATGTCTCGAAGAAGAGCGAGTCTTCGCCGACCTGGAAGGGTGGTACGTACCGACCGATGTCACCCCCCACGTTGGGGTCCTCGATCTTGATGACGGTCGCTCCCAGGTCACTCAATTGTCGGCTGCCGAACGGTCCTGCTCCGAACTGCTCGACGGCGAGCACCCGAAGGTCGGTTAGTGGAGCGACTGAACCTTTGATCTCATTGTCAGACATTCGGCTATTATCACCGAACGGAGACTTTCAGGCAAGCTCGAGAGCGCCTCGAAGACCTACGACTCGATCGCCGTCCAGGCTCGTTCGTAGCCAGGACGGAGCAGGTCTAGATGGTGTCTGGTCTCCTCCGCGGCCGCGTCCTCGTCCCCCGCCTCGACCGCCGCGACGATCTGGCGATGGTGCTCGACAATCGCCTCCTGGTCACCAGCCGGTTGATCAGACCGGCGAAGGTGCGCCTGTAGCACCGAGAAGACCGGTTGCGAGACGAGCGAGAGCAGCGGATTCGCGGACGCCTCGACAAGGCGGAAGTGGAAGTCGCGGTTGTGGGCAAACTGGTGATCTCGCGAGAGAGCCGAGGCGGCCGCCGGAATCGCGTCCAAGAGTCCATCGACATCACGCTTCGAGTGGCGTCGCGCGGCGAGTCGGGCCGCCGGGACCTCGATCAGCTCCCGCACCTCGAGTAACTGGTCGAGGCCGATCTCGGTGGTCTGGCTGAGGACGCCGAGGTTCAAGCCGAGGCGCTCGGCGATGCGACCTAGCGTCGGAACGGTGACGTAGCTGCCGCCGCCCGCGCCCCGCGCGGTGCGGACCAGGTCGTCGGCGGAAAGGAGTCGCAGAGCTTCACGGACGGTCGCACGGCTGACGCCGAATTCGACGGAGAGCTCGGCCTCGGTCGGCAGCCGTTGGCCTGCCCCCAGGGCGCCGGAGCCGATCAGCTCGCGGAGCTGATCGCTGACCTGCTCGAAGGCGCGCCGCACCGGTTGGACCGGCAGCTTCGCGGCCACCGCTTCCTCGCCCGCATCCTGTCTGGCTGCCGTCACCGTCGAGAGGCTAGCTCCAAAAAGCTCACCAGCGATAAGCCGAATGTCCGACGTTTACAGAAATTCGTCCGGAACGCAGGACCTGAGCGCCCTCGAGATCGCTACGACAGGTGTCGCACTCGATTCTCGACATCTGCTGCGCCTGTCGGTTGCGAGGAGATACGTCACGCGAAAAAGTAAACGAGGTGTTGCTGACGTGACCCCGTGCCGGGGCGCCGTGAACTCGATCTCTGGGAACGGCTCCTCACCGAAGCAGAAAAGACGCTCCGTGCCTCTGGGTGCGGAAGTAGTCGAACCCGTAGCCGACTAAGGAGCCGAACCATGAGTGACCATCAGGTGCGTCCTAGCCTTCCCCGCCGTTGGCGGTTACTTCCGCTCTTGCTCTTGGCGGTGTGCGCGTTGGCGCTTGCCGCCTGCGGTGGTGGCTCGAGCAGCACCACTAGTAGCAGCCCGAGTACCGAATCGACCCCCACCCCCAGCTCCGAAGGGAAGGCGGAATCCTCGGAACTCAGCGGTACCCCGGTGAAGGCGATGACCTACACGGACATCGAAACGGAAGGGCCGACTCAGAAGAAGCTTTCGGAAACCGCCCGCGTGTACGGCGAATGGGTCAACGCCCACGGTGGCATCGGAGGCCACCCCCTCGAAGTAACGATCTGCGACGCCCACGGAACCCCGACCGGTGCGGCTGCCTGTGGCAGGGAAGCGATCAGCGACGGAGTGGTCGCGACGGTGGGTAACTTCACCTTCACCGGGGACGCCATCGTCCCGATCCTGGAAAGCGGAGACGTGGCGCAGTTCGGCAATTGCTGCTCGGTCTCGCCGCTGGAAATGACCTCCAAGATCAGCTTCCCACTCGGCAATGGCCCGTTGATCGGGCCCGCGACCGTGAAGAGTGCTGTGGAAGAAGGGTGCAAGAGCATCAACGCTGTGGTCATCGAAGGCGGGGAAACCTACGAAACGCTGATGGTGGCGGCCGCGAAGTCACTCGGGGTAAAGCTGAACAAGATCGTCTCGCTTCCCGCGACCCCGACCGACTACAGCCCACAGGTGGCCGAAGCAACCTCCGACAACGCGGACTGCATAGCCATGGTCATCGCCGAAACCACTTACCCGGCGTGGATGACCGCTTTCGCCCAGTCCGGCTCGGAAGCGAAGCTGATCGGAGTTCAGGGGAACTTCAGCGAAGCAGTCGTCAAGGGCTTCGAATCGATTGTCAGTGGTGACGTCGTCACGGGGATGTTCTCCGACATCTCGGCCCCGGTTTGGAACAACTACCGGGACGCGCTGAAGGAATACAACGCGGACCCGGGCCTCGAATACAACGGTCTCGGCGGCATGGGGACCTGGGCGGCATACGAAGCGTTCAAACAGGTAGTCGAATCGATCCAAGGCGAAGTCAACAACGAAACGTTCCTGAAGGCAGCTGCCACGGCGAAAATCAATCTGCCGGGCATGGTGCCACCGTTGGACTTTTCGAAGCCTTGGGAAAAGACGGGTGGGCCGAGTGAATTCGGTCGACTGGTCAACCGCTGTGGGATCAACAGTGTGTTCAACAGTGAAGGGAAGCTTGAAACTCAGGGGTCCAGTTTCGAAGACCTCTCTGAACTCGTCGGCGGCACTCAGCCGATGAATTGTGGCAAGCCGTTCGAAACCTGATCGCGATCGGGCGACACCGGCCCTGGGCATGACGCCCGGGGCCGGTGTCGACTCCTAGAACCGAAAGAGAACACTCGTGGAAGAAGTCATACGATTCGCGCTCTTGGGCCTCGGCATAGGAGCCACCTACGCCCTTGCCTCCCAGGGCCTGATCATCGTGTACCGCGGCTCCGGCGTGCTCAACTTCGCGTTGGGCGCGATCGGGATGGCCGGTGCTTACGTCTGGTGGGAGCTGAACACGAACCAGGGCTGGGCCTTCTTACCCGCCTTGATCGTCGGGGTGCTCTTCGCCGCCATCCTCGGGGCGTTGGTCCACCTGTTGATCATGAGGCCGCTTCGCAACAGCGCGCCGCTGGTCAGGGTGATCGCCACCTTGGGCGTGTTGATCACGATCCAGTCGATCGCGATCCTGCGTTACACGGCCAACTCCAGGCCGGTGGTGTCGAACCTCCCCACCGACATCGTCCACATCCACGACACGATCGTGATCTCGGCCGACCGGCTGATCTTGCTCGGGATCGCCGCGGCGCTCACCGTCGTCCTCTATCTCTTCTATCGCTACACCCGGTTCGGCCTGGCGACCTCGGCGGTCGCCGAGTCGGAGCGCTCGGCCTCGGCCCTCGGCCTTTCCCCGGACACCGTGGCGGCGCTCAACTGGGCGCTCGGCTGTGGCCTCGCCGGCCTGGCGGCGATCCTGATCGTCCCGATCGTCACCCTGCAGCCGGCGGTGCTCACCAATCTGGTCCTGGCGGCGACCGCGGCCGCCCTGGTCGCCGGCTTCCGCTCCTTCCCGACCGCGCTGATCGTCGGCCTGCTGGTCGGCATCGCACAGACCGAGGTCACCCGGTACGTCAGCCAGACCGGCGTCGGCACGGCGATCCCCTTCGTCGTCATCGTGATCTGGCTGGTCGTCCGCGGACAGGCACTGCCGCTGCGCGACTACCTCCTGCAGCGGCTACCGACGATCGGCACCGGCAAGATCAATCCGATCGGCATCGCGATCGGCGCGGTGGTGGGCGTCGTCCTCCTGTCGGCGACGCCGCCGATCTGGATCGACGCGATCACAGTGACGATCGGGACTGCGGTGATCCTCCTGTCGATCGTCGTCCTCACCGGCTACACGGGTCAGCTCTCGCTGGCGCAGTTCGCCTTCGCCGGATTCGGCGCCTACGTGGCCGGGCGATTGTTGGCGACCACCGGGATGCCACTGTTCCTCGGCGTCATCATCGGGATCGCCGCGACCATCCCGCTCGGGCTCCTGATGGGTCTGCCGGCGGTGCGGACGCGCGGAATCAACCTGGCGATCGTCACCCTCGGTCTGGGGAGCGCGGTCGAGCTCGTGTTGTTCGGCAACACCGACTTCACCGGCGGTTTCGGCGGTACCCAGATCGGCGAACCCATCCTCTTCGGGCTCAACATCAACGCCGCCTCGCATCCCACCCGCTACGGGCTGGTGGCGCTCGGCTGCCTGGTCGTCGCGTCGCTGATCGTCAGCAACCTGCGGCGCGGCAGATCGGGTCGACGGCTGATCGCCGTCCGCACCAACGAGCGGGCGGCGGCGGCGCTAGGGATCAGTGTTCCCGGGGCGAAGCTCTACGCCTTCGCGGTGGCCGCCGCGATCGCCGGGCTGGGAGGCATCCTGCTCGCCTTCCGCACCACCTCGATCAACTACTCCGAATTCACCTCTTTCACCTCGATCACGATGGTCGCCTACGCGATGATCGGCGGCATCGGCTACCTCTTCGGACCGGTGATCGGCGCCACGCTGGCGCCGGGCGCCTTCTCCGAACGGCTGCTCGACTCGATCGACAGCGGGATCGGCAAGTACATCCCCCTGATCGGCGGCGTCTCGCTGATCGTCCTCTTGTTGGTCAACCAGAACGGGGTCGTCAAGGAGCAGATCGCCCAGCTCACCTGGATCCGGTCGAAGCTCGGCAGCCTGATCCCGGTCATCGCGACGAAGGAGCAGCCGCCGCGCGAGCTGCCGGCGCCGACCGGGGAACGCCAGAAGGTCCTACCGATGACGCTCGAGGTGAAGAACCTCTCGGTCAAATATGGCGGCACGACCGCGGTCGACGACGCCTCTCTGACCGTCCGCCCCGGGCAGGTGCTCGGCCTGATCGGCCCGAACGGCGCCGGCAAGACCTCGCTCATCGATGCCGTCACCGGATTCACCAGGATGACCCCGGGTTCGCAGCTACTGCTCGACGGCAAGGACATCAGCAAGCTGTCGGCGACCAAACGCTCACGGCTCGGGTTGGGACGCTCGTTCCAGTCGCTCGAGCTGTTCGAGGACTCGACCGTTCTCGACAATCTCCGCGCCGCCTCCGATCCTCGAGACATCGGCTCCTACGCGCGCGACCTTCTCTGGCCGATCAATCCGCCGCTGCCCGACACGGTCCTGTCGACGATCCGCGAGTTCGACCTCGAGGATGATCTCGACCGCCAGGTCGAGGACCTGCCCTATGGTCAGCGTCGCCTGCTGGCGATGGCCCGTGCCGTCGCCACCGAGTCGAGCGTACTGTTGCTCGACGAGCCCGCGGCCGGCCTCGGCGACGCCGAGACGGCGGAGCTCGCCCACTTGGTCGGACGGCTGGCGAAGGAGTGGGGAATGGCGGTGTTGGTGGTCGAGCACGACATGAACTTCGTGATGTCGGTCTGCGACGAGCTCGTCGTCCTCGACTTCGGGCGGACGATCGCCACCGGCAGGCCTGCCGATGTCCGCAACGACCCGGCGGTGATCGCCGCCTACCTCGGTGAAGAAGAGGACGCACACACGAAAACAGCGTCGGCCCGAACGGCGGCACGACCGGTACTCGGAACGGAGGGCGCGTGATGGACCCGGTGATCTCGGTCAGAAAGATGAGCACGGGCTACGCCGGACAGCCAGTCGTCCATGACCTCAGCTTCGACGTGATGCCCGGCGAAGTCCTTTGCCTGCTCGGCCCCAACGGAGCGGGCAAGACGACGACGATGCTGGCCCTGGCCGGGGAGCTTCCCCTGGTCTCCGGGGAGGTCGAATTCGCCAGCGTCAAGCAGGACGCGCCGCTCTATAAAAGGGCCCGCGCTGGGATGGCCTACGTCACCGAAGAGCGGTCGATCTTCAAGGGCATGACCCTGCGCGACAACCTGCGGATCGGCGGCGTCTCCGTCGACGAGGCGATCGCGCTCTTCCCGGAGCTCGGCAAGCGCCTCGGCGTCCGTGGCGGCCTCCTCTCGGGCGGCGAGCAGCAGATGCTGACCCTCGCCCGGGCACTGGGCCGCAAACCGCGGCTCCTGCTCGCCGACGAGCTGTCGCTCGGCCTTGCGCCGCTGGTCGTCGACCGGCTGCTGCAGGCCGTCCGCGGCGCCGCCGACCAGTTCGGCACCGCGGTGATCATGGTCGAGCAGCACGCCCACAAGGCGCTCAACTACACCGACCACGCGCTCGTGATGCGCCGTGGCCGGGTGGGTCTCGATCTGACCGGTCAGGAGGCCCGAGAGCGGATCGAGGATGTCGAGGCGGCCTATCTTGCGACGACGGGAAATAGATGAGGGCTCGACCATCGGCACCCGCTCGAAACGCCGATGTCCGGCAATGAAGTTTCTCAAGGAGGAGTAGAGGCATGAACGCATCTGAAGAACTCGCCTACACGAGCGCGACCGACCTGGCTCGACGGATCCGCGAGCGGGAGATCTCGCCGGTCGAGGTGATGGAGGCAACGATCGAGCGCATCGAAGCTCGGAACCCCAGCCTCAACGCACTCGTCTACACGGACTTCGTGGGTGCTCGGGAGCGGGCGAAGGCAGCCGAGAAAGCCACCGAGGAACCGGGCGACCTGGGCCCCCTGCACGGAGTTCCGTCCTGCCTGAAGGACCTCTACGGCTTCAAACCGGGATGGCCGAACACGTTTGGTGGGATCCGGGCCCTAAAGGACTTCCAGGTGGACGCGTACTGCGCCTTCGCCGAGCGCGTCGAGAAGGCGGGAGCAATCCTGGTGGGCAAGGGGAACAGCCCGGTGATGGGCTACAGCGCGTCCACGGACAATCCCCTCTTCGGTCCGACCAGCAACCCCTTCGACACCTCGAGGAACCCCGGTGGATCTTCCGGCGGATCCGCCGCCGCGGTTGCCGACGGGCTTTTCCCCTTCGCCCAAGGCACCGATGGCGGCGGATCGGTCCGGATCCCGGCCTCCCTCTGCGGGATCTTCGGGATCAAGCCGTCCTTCGGTCGCGTGCCGTTCTTCGCTCGACCCAGCGCCTTCGTCCACACGAGCCCGTTCATCTTCGAGGGAGCCCTGACCCGGACGGTGGACGATGCGGCCCTCGTGTTGGACTCCTTGGCCGGCCACGATCCGCGCGATCCCTACTCCGTCGATGGCCCGATCAAGTTCCAGGACGCGACGAAGCGGTCGGTCAAGGGCATGCGCATCGCCTACTGCCCGGAGTACGACGTCTTCCCGGTCGACCCGCGGGTAAGCGCAGTGGTCAAGGAGGCCGTGCTGGCGCTCGAGGAGGCCGGTGCGATCGTCGAGGAGGTCGAGATCGGCCTCGCGCACGATCAGCACGAGCTCTGCGAGCTGTGGCACCGGCTGGTGCTGCCGGCGGTGGTCGGTGGCTTCGACGAATTCCGGGAGGCGGGGATCGATCTGTACGGCGCTCTCTCCGACGATATCCCGCCGGAGCTGCTCGAGCTCGCGGAGCGCGGGAAACGGCAGACCGTTTCCGAGATGGCACTCGACCAAGGGATGCGCACGGAGGTGCTGGACGCCTTCAGTGCCGTCTTCGAGAACCACGACCTGGTGGTCGGTCCCACTCTCTGCTCGCCGCCTGTCCCGAACTCACAGGATCCGAAAGTGCTGTCGACCGGACCCGTCGAGATCAATGGGGTGACGGTCGACAAGCTGATCGGTTGGTGCCCCACGTACATTCAGAATTTCACCGGTGCCCCGGCCGCCTCGGTGCCCGCTGGCCTGAGCGAGGGATTGCCGATCGGTCTGCACATCGTCGGGCGTCGCTGGGGCGATGTGGACGTGCTCGCGGCCAGCGCCGAGCTGGAAAGGATTCGGCCTTGGAACTACGACATTCCTTCCTCGCGCCAGATCTAGCCACAGGGCAGCTGATCTCGTGCGGGTAGCCCTGTTCGTCACTTGCCTGGTCGACACGATCTCCCCGTCGGCCGGGCGGGCCACGGCCGAAGTCCTCGAGCGACTCGGTCACGAGGTCGTGTTCCCCGAGGAGCAGACCTGCTGCGGGCAAATGCACGCCAACAGCGGCTACGCCTCACAGGCGGTGACGCTGGCGCGCCGCTTCGTCAAGGTGTTCTCGGATCCGGCGATAGAGGCGATCGTCAGCCCTTCGGCCTCGTGCGTCGGGATGGTCCGGGATCACTACCCGCGCCTCGCGCGGGAGGTCGGGGATGAGGAGCTCGTGAAGGAGTGCGAGGCGCTCGCCCCGCGGGTGGAAGAGTTGTCGGAGTTCCTCACCGGTCGGCTCGGGCTCGTCGACGTCGGCGCCCGCTTCCCCCACCGGGTGACCTATCACCCCACCTGTCACGGGCTTCGCGGGTTGCGGCTCGGCGACGGCCCACTGCGGCTCCTCCGCGGGGTTCGCGACATCGAGCTCGTCGAGCTGCCGGACGGGGCGACTTGCTGCGGGTTCGGGGGCACCTTCGCGGTCAAGAACTCTGACACCTCGGCGGCGATGCTGGCGGACAAGGTGCGGAGGGTGCTCGACACCGGCGCCGAGGTCTGCACCGCCGGGGACTCGTCATGCCTCCTCCAGATCGGCGGCGCGCTCTCGCGCGGACGGACCGGCGTGCGCACCATGCACCTCGCTGAGATCCTCGCGAGCTCAGGATGAAGGGCTTTCCGGCGGCGGCTCGCCGAGAGCTGTCCGACACCCAGATGCGGGCCAACGTCGGTCGGGCCACGGCGACGATCCGCGCAAAGCGCAACGTCGCGATCGGCGAGCTTCCCGACTGGGAGGAACTGCGGGAGCGCGGGGCAACGATCAAGGACGAAGCACTGCTCGACCTCGGCCGCCAGCTCGAGCGCCTCGAGGGCGCCGTCGTGGCCGCCGGGGGCGAGGTCCACTGGGCACGCGACGCGGCCGAGGCGAACGAGATCGTCGTCGCCCTGGCGCGGGGGGCGGGGGCGCGCCAGGTGATGAAGGCGAAGTCGCTGGCCACCGACGAGATCGGGCTGAACGACGCCTTGGCCCAAAGCGGCATCGACGCCCTGGAGACCGACCTGGCGGAGTTGATCGTGCAGCTGGGGGGCGACACGCAATCGCACATCCTCGTCCCCGCCATCCACCGCAACCGGGTCGAAATCCGTGATCTCTTCGAAGCGAAGCTGGGAGAGCGCGGGCTCTCCACCGATCCCGCCGAGCTGACGGCCGCCGCGCGACGCTATCTGCGCCGCCGCTTCCTCGAGATCGACGTGGGCATATCCGGGGCCAACTTCGCCGTCGCGGAGACCGGGACGGTCTGCGTGGTCGAGTCGGAGGGCAACGCCCGCATGTGCACGACCTTGCCGCGGACGCTGATCACCGTGATGGGAATCGAGAAGGTGATCCCGCGCCAGGAGGACCTGGGTACGATGCTGCGCCTGCTGGCCCGCTCGGCGACCGGCGAGCGGATGAGCCCCTACACCTCGCTCTGGACCGGGGTCACGCCCGGGGACGGTCCCCAGGCCTTCCATCTCGTGCTCCTCGACAACGGCCGAACCGACGTGCTCGCCGACGAGGTCGGGAGGGCGGCCCTACGTTGTATCCGCTGTTCGGCCTGCCTCAATGTCTGCCCCGTCTATTCGCGCACCGGCGGCAAGGCCTACGAGTCCACCTATCCGGGCCCGATCGGCGCGATCCTGACCCCGCAGCTCGCGGGGTTGCGGGAGGGCCAGACGCTGCCTTGGGCATCGAGCCTATGCGGGGCCTGCTACGAGGTGTGCCCGGTGAAGATCGACATCCCGTCGATCCTCGTGCACCTCCGCGGCCGGGTCGTCCGGGAGCGGGGAGCGGGGAGCTCCGAGCGACTAGCGATGGAGTCGCTGCTCAAGGTCTTCTCGACCCGCCGCCGCTACGAGGCCGCCCAGAAAGTGGCCAAGGTCGCGGGGCGCGCCCTCTCCTCCGGGGATCGTAAGGTCGATGCGTCGCTACCCGGCCTTAGTGCCTGGACCCGTCAGCGGGACCTGCCGGTGCCGGGGGAGAGTTTTCGCGATTGGTGGCGATCGCGGTCATGACGGGCGGGCGCGAAGAGATCCTCGCCCGGGTCGCTGCCGCGCTGGACCGCCCGGTCCGGCCGGCGGCGCCGCACCGGGTACCGGTCCGTGCCGGTGACGTCGAGCTCCTCGCCCGGCGGATCGAGGAGTACGGGGCGACGGTCTCCCGGGCGGGAAGCGACCGCGAGGTCGCCGCCGCGGTGGAGGCCGCCCTGGTCGGCCAGGGGGCCGCGAAGGTCCTCGTCCCTCCTGGGTTACCGACCGAGTGGCGCCAGGGGGAGATCGAGTGGGTCGAGGATGATCCTCCCCTTCCTTACTCCCGGTTGGCGAGCGCCGACGCCGTGGTCAGCGGCTGCGCGCTGGCGGCCGCGGAGACGGGAACCCTCGTGCTCGATGGCGGCCCCACCCAGGGCCGGCGCGTCCTGACGCTCCTACCCGACCTCCACGTTTGCGTGGTGCTGGCCGAGGACACGGTGGCCGACGTGCCCGACGCGATCTTCGCGCTCGCTCATTCCGGGCGTCCGGTGACCTTCATCAGCGGCCCCTCGGCCACCTCGGACATCGAGCTGAACCGGGTCGAGGGCGTACACGGTCCACGCCGACTCAAGGTCGTCCTGCGGGGCTGACCCGAGCGGTTTCATCCAATGCGAAGAGCAGGAGACGGCAATGCCTAAAGAAGTGATCAAGACCGATAAGGGACCCTCGCCGCTTGGCGCCTATTCGCAGGGCTGGCGGGCCGGGGATTTCGTCTTCATAACGGGCACGGCCCCGGTAGACGGCGATGGCAAGGTCGCGGGCGACAGCGTCGCCGATCAGACCCGCGTGGTGATCGAGAACCTCAGAGGCATCCTCGAGGCGGCCGGAGCCGGCCTCGATGACGTCGTCAAGAGCATGGTCTACCTCTGGGACACGGACGACTTCGCCGAGTTCAACGAGGTCTACGCGAAGTACTTCCAGGATCCGCGGCCGGTGCGCACGACGATCGGCGTCGATATGCGGCAGGTGCCCGGGATGAAGATCGAGATCGACGTGATCGCCTACGTCGGCGACTGAATCGCCCCTGCGGTCCGCGCCGCCGGCGCCCCTCGCCGCTCCCTCCAACCTCAATCAAGCCAGAAAGGCCAGACAGCCAATGAAGTTGCTCGCGATAGAGACCGCCGCGGGGCGGCGAACCGTCGTCCAGGGAGATGACGACGAGCTCATTCCTCCCCCGGCTAACCTGGGACTGCCCCCGGCCTTCGCGCCACCGGCCGAGAACGCCGACCTTCCCGCTTTCGAGGACGCCGTGATCGCGCCGCCGCTGCGACCGGGAAAGGTGATCGTGATCGGGCTGAACTACCGGGACCACGCCGCCGAGGCGGGGCTCGACCTGCCGAGCGAACCGGTGATCCTGGCGAAGTTCCCGAGCAGCCTGATCGGCCACCGGGAGCCGATCTCCTTCGATTCGGCGCTGACCTCGAGCGTTGATTGGGAGGTCGAGCTGGCCTTCGTGGTCGGGTCCCGGGCGCGCCGCGTGTCGGAGGAGGCCGCCTCAGGTCACGTCTTCGGCTACGCCGTCGCCAACGACGTCACCGCTCGCGACCTGCAGTTCGAGCGCGATTCCCAGTGGGTCCGCGCCAAGAGCCTCGACTCCTTCTGTCCGCTTGGGCCCGCGGTCGTCACCGCGGACGAGGTCTCCGACCCGCAGGCTCTTGCGCTGCGCTGCCGGGTGAACGGCGAGGTCGTGCAGGAGTCGAGCACCTCCCAGATGATCTTCAGCGTGGCCTCCCTCGTCTCCTTCCTCTCGCGCAGCTTCACGCTCGAGCCGGGAGACGTGGTGCTGACCGGCACGCCCTGGGGGGTCGGCTATTTCATGGATCCGCGGCGCTCGTTGCGGTCCGGGGATCTGCTCGAATCGGAGATCGACGGGATCGGTCGACTGGTCAATCCCGTGGTCGAGACCGTCGACGGGCGGGTGGTCTGAATGGAGTGCATGGGAGCCGACAAACCGCCGTCGCCCCGGTCTCTGGCCTATGAAGCCGCCCACCGCCGGTCGCTGATCGACCCGGAGGGATTCTGGGGCGATGCGGCAGACCTGATCGATTGGCACCAGCCCCACGAGCAGGTTCTCGACGCTTCGCGCCCTCCGCACTTCCGGTGGTTCGAGGGCGCCCTCCTCAACACCTGTCACAACGCGCTCGACCGCCACGTCGAGGACGGGAGGGGGGACCAGCCCGCGCTCGTCTACGACTCGGCGATGACAGGTCAGATGTGCTCGCTCACCTACGCGGAGCTGCGCGACGCGGTCGCCAGGTTCGCCGGCGTGCTCAGGATGAACGGCACCGAGCGAGGCGATCGGGTGATCATCTACATGCCGATGGTCCCGGAGGCGGTCGTGGCGATGCTCGCTTGCGCCCGGATCGGGGCGGTGCACTCGGTCGTCTTCGGAGGCTTCGCGTCGCACGAGCTGGCGAAACGGATCGACGATGCCGAACCGAAGCTCGTGGTCGCGGCCTCCTGCGGCCTCGAGCCGAGCCGCGTGGTCTCCTACAAGCCGCTTCTCGACAGCGCGCTCGAACTTTCCCGGCACGCGCCGCAGCGGTGCATCATCCTGCAGCGTGAGGCCCAGCCGTGCGAATTGAACGCCCCCCGGGACGTCGATTGGGCCGAGGCCATGGCGGTCGCGGAGGCCGTGCCCTGCGTTCCGGTCGCCGCCACCGATCCGCTCTACATCCTTTACACGTCAGGCACGACCGGCCAACCGAAAGGCATCGTCCGCGACTGCGGCGGTCACGCGGTCGCACTGTCCTGGTCGATGGCCAACGTCTACGACACCCATCCCGGTGAGGTGTTCTGGGCGGCCTCCGACATCGGCTGGGTGGTCGGTCACTCCTACATCGTGTACGCCCCGCTGCTCCGCGGGTGCACCACCGTCCTCTACGAGGGCAAGCCGGTCGGGACGCCGGATGCCGGGGCGTTCTGGCGGGTCGCATCGCAGCACAAGGTCGCGACCCTCTTCACCGCGCCGACCGCACTGCGGGCGATCCGCCAGCAGGACCCCGAGGGAAATCTGATCGGCGACTATGACCTTTCCGGGTTGCGAGCGCTCTTCCTGGCGGGGGAGCGATGCGATCCGGAGACCCTGCGGTGGGCTCGGGAGCGGCTCGAGATCCCGGTCATCGACCATTGGTGGCAGACCGAGACCGGGTGGCCAGTGGTCGCCAACTGTCTCGGCATCGAAGCGCTGCCGATCGTGCCGGGGTCCTCGGGGCGCCCCGTTCCGGGCTGGGACATCTGCGTCCTCGGCCGCGACGGCAACGAGCTTCCGGCGGGGGAGGTGGGTGCCTTGACCGCGAGGTTGCCGATGCCGCCCGGCGCTTCGCCGACCCTCTGGAGAGCCGAGGCCCGCTTCCAGGACGCGTATCTGTCGCGTTTCCCCGGGCACTACGAGACCGGAGACGCCGGATTCATCGACGAGTCGGGCTACGTGTTCGTGATGGGACGCACCGACGATGTGATCAACGTTGCCGGGCACCGGCTTTCGACCGGGGCGCTCGAGGAGGTAGTCGCCACCCACCCCGACGTGGCCGAGTGCGCCGTCATCGGGGTCAACGATCAGCTCAAGGGGCAGATCCCGGTCGCGTTGCTGACCCTGAAGGCGAACGTGCATCGCGATGACGAAACGATATGCAAAGAGGTCGTGCGGATGGTCCGCGAGCAGGTGGGTCCGGTCGCGGCCTTCAAGCAGGCCCTGGTGGTCGAGCAACTGCCGAAGACGCGCTCCGGAAAGATCCTGCGGGCGACGATTCGGAAGATCGCCGACGGCGAGGACTACGAGGTCCCGGCGACGATCGAGGATCGATCCGCACTGACGGGGATCGAACGAGCCCTTGTCCAACTCGCTCCAGATCCCGCCCGATGTGTTTGAGGTTGAGCCTCTCGCCTGTCAGACCGCGGCACTCCATCGGCGCTTACCAGAACAAATCACCAATTTCACGCCAGGATCGCTCCATTTGGGGCGGTCCTCTTATTGGGGGAGAGTATGGAAACTGAGCTTCGAATCTATAAGGTGAAAGCGGGGTCCCTGAGCCATTTTGTTGACGCTTGGCGCAGCCAAGTGCTCCCGTTTCGCGCGAAGTTCGGCTTCACCGTCGTCGGGGCCTGGCACACGGTCGATGAAAGCGAGTTCACGTGGCAACTCACCTACGACGGTCCGCAGTCGTTGCAAGAGCGCGAGCAAGAGTACGCGGATGCCCGCGCACGGCACCGGTTTGACGATGACCCGGCCACATATCTCGAAAAGGTCACGGTACGTTTCCTTGCTCCAATCGAGGT